>DATHET010000016.1:0-12723 GCA_035490315.1 Planctomycetota bacterium | reverse complement strand
GCCCATCATGGTCGCTCGAGGCTCGAGTCCACACCCCAGAGCTTTGCGTCCCAACCCCTTCCCCAAGCTCATTGTCATGATCCGTCCCATCGCTCACCTGTGCGCAGCACTGCTCCTGGCCGGTCTGTCGTCCTCCTGCCTGCTGGCGGTCGGCACCGACTCGCATCCCAAGGACAAGCCGAAGAGTGTGATGGCTGATGGGAGCCTGGCGAGCGAGGACTCGAAGCCCCAGGAAGCCGGCGCGGCGAAGGACGAGAAGAAGCCGAGCCCGGAGGCCGTGGCGAAGAAGGCCGCGCGCAAGGCCGAGAAGAAGGCTCGCGAGCTCACCTACGCGCGCATGGAGCTCGCGCTGGCCGAGATGGACGCCGCCAACGAGCTGCACGACGCGAACTTCGATCTGCTCCAGGCGCAGCATGGACTGGAAGCCGCGCAACGCGAGCTCGATCACTTCCAGAAGACCGAGCGTCCGTTGAACCTGGAGGATTCGCAGATCGATCTCGACCGCACCAACGAATCCGCCCTGGAGCAGAAGCAGGAGCTCGAGGAGCTGATGGCGATGTACAAGGCGGACGACTACGCGAAAATGACCAAGGAGCTGGTCATCAACCGCGGCAAGTTCCGCCTGGAAGTCGCGCAGCGCGAAGCGGAGCTGGCCAAGAAGCGCGCCGCCGACAAGAAGGAACACGACATGGCCGTCAAGGAGCGCGATCTCGGGTTGGCATTGGCCAAGGCCCAGGATGGCGTGAGCACGGCGGAGGCCAAGTTGAAGAAAGTCCAGGCGCACAACGAGCTCGAGCTGATGCGCGCGAAGCACAAGATCGAGGACGCCGAGCGTCCGGACGAAGACGAGGAAGAGTCGGGCAGCGGTCCGAAGGGTGCGTGAAGCCATGAACGCTTTCCGCACCTCGCTCGTGCTCGCCTGCGCGACGCTGCCGCTTGGCGCCCAGGGCGATCCCGGCCAGAAGCCGGAGATTCCGCTCAGCCGCGACCCCACGGCCCTGCCCGAATCGATGAGCGAGCCCGAAGCGCGCGCCTGCCTCGAGCGCCCGTTGCAGTTCCTGGTCCAGACTCAAGCCACCGACGGTCACTGGGGCTATGGCGTCACGGAGGGCCTGCTCGATTCCGGCTACGCCGTGACCAGCTGGAAGGACTGGCAGATCGGCGCCCACGCGCTCGCCTTGATGGCCTTGATGGACAGTCCGGAGACGCCGGCGCGCCGCGCCGCGCTCGAAAAGGGCATGGACTGGCTGCTCGCGGTCGACGATCCCAAGCGCGGCAACGAATGGGACAACGACACGCTGTGGGCCGCGCTCTACACCTACATCGCGGTGAATCACGCAGCCAACGATCCGCGCTTCCAGACGCCCGCGTGGCGAGCGAAGATCGACGCGCGCGCGAAGAAAGTATTGAAGTTCCTCGCCGATCAGCAGGTTCCGCTCGGCGGCTGGGGCTACTACGACTTCCCGTATCCGACGGAGACTCCGAAGTGGGCGACGAGTTTCGCCACGGCCTGCGTCGTCCCGGCCCTGGCCGATGGAATCAAATTGGGATGGGCCGTCGATCAGCCGATGCTCAACCGAGCGCGCGATTACGTGCGCAAGTGCGCCCTGCCCAACGGAGCCTACGAGTACGACCTCAATCCCATCCCGCGCATCTCCGGCGGCGAGATGATCAACAACGTCAAGGGCAGCCTGGGACGTATCCAGGTCTGCAACTGGGCCCTCGCCGCGACCGGGGACAAGTCGGTGACCCCCGACAAGATCCGCGAAGGATTGACCGCTTTCTTCGAGGAGCACAAATTCCTCGACGTCGCGCGCATGCGGCCGATTCCGCACGAGGCTTACTACGCCAACGCGGGCTACTTCTATTTCTTCGGCCATTACTACTGCTCGCAGGCGATCAATCTCTTGCCCAAGGCCGAGCGCGAAGCCTGGCACGCGAAGCTGCGCCCGCACCTGGCGAAGGCACTGCGCGACGACGGGTCGACCAGCGATTTCCACATCCAGACCTGGAGCGTGACGGCGGGCACTTCCTTCGCCGCCCTCGCCCTCGCGGCCGGCCTGCAGTCGCCTCCCGTGGCAGAGAAGAAGAAATAGCGTGAGGTTCGCGGGCTCGAGCCATACGCCTTCGCTTTCCTGACGAGCTGCGCGCCGGCGATGGAAACTTCAGCAGCGTGGATCGCCGCGGCCTTGGATGCTCGTCCGTCCGCGCAGGCCCGAACCTTCCAGTCGAGCGCGCGCGCCGAAATCCGCGCGGGCTGCGACGACAGCCGCTTCGCAGGCTTGATCTCGCTCGCCTCCCGTCACGTCCCCGCGACGGATCTCGCTCCCAGCCGCGAAGAGCTCGATCGCGCGCAGGCGGCCCTCGCCGGTTGGAATCCCGAGCGCTGGAACCTGCGCGAGACCGCGCGCGTTGACCTGGTGCTCGCGCGCCCCGATCTCGCCGATGCGCGCGGCGTGCAAGCCATCGAAGCCGCCTTCGCCTTCGCCGACATGGGCGAAGCCTGCGCCCTCTACAAGAGCCTCGCGCACCTGCCCGAGCCGAAACGATTCCTCGCTCGCGCCGCCGAGGGCGCGCGCACCAACATCCGCGCGGTGTTCGAGTCGGCGATCTGTGACACACCGTATCCCGTGCGCTGGTTCGATGACACGGCCTGGCGCCAGTGCGTGATCAAAGCCCTGTTCATCGAAGCCCCGCTGTGGCGCGTCCATGGCCTCGACACGCGGCTCGACAGCGAGCTGGCGCGCATGGCCCTCGACCTCGCCGAGGAGCGCCGCTCCGCCGGACGCCACGTCAACCCGCAGCTGTGGTTGTGCCTCGGCCTGCACGCCGGAGAGCGCGGCCTGCGCGCCCTGCTCCTGGAGCTCGAGCGAGGCAATGCTCAGGCCCGCACCGCCGCCGCCCTCGGCCTGGGCCGCCTGGACGCGAAAACCCGCGAACAGGCCGACATTCCCGCCCTGATCGCGGCCGAAAAAGATCCCGACGTGCAGGCTGCCCTGCGGCAGGCGAAACTTGGCAAGGTGAGTCAATCCGCTTTCCGAGCATTGGACGGCCCCGTCCCGAAGGTTGTGTGATGTCGACCGTGCGTTTCTTCGATCCCCACATCCACTGCACTTCGCGCACCACCGACGACCTCGAGGCCATGGCCGCCGCCGGCGTGCGCGCGGTGATCGAGCCCGCCTTCTGGCTCGGCCAGCCGCGCACGACGCTCGGCTCGTTCGTCGATTACTTCTCGTCACTCGTCGGCTGGGAGCGCTTCCGCGCTTCTCAGTTCGGCATCGCGCACTACTGCGCGATCGGCCTGAACAGCAAGGAAGCGAACAACGAAGCCCTGGCGCGCGAAGTCCTCGAGCTGGTGCCGCGCTTCGCGCTCAAGGAAGGCGTGGTCGCGATCGGCGAGATCGGCTACGACGAGATCACCCAGGCCGAGGAGCGCGCCTACCAGTGGCAGCTCGACTTCGCGCGCAAGAACGACATGGTGGTCATGGTCCACTCGCCGCACCGCGACAAGAAGAACGGCATTCGACGCTCGCTCGCCGTCGCGAAGGAATGCGGCGTGGCGATGCACAAGCTGGTGATCGACCACAACAACGAGGAGACGGTCGACGACGTCCTCGAAGCCGGCGCCTGGGCCGCGTTCACGATCTACCCGTACACGAAGATGGGCTCGGAGCGCATGGTCGAGATCCTGCGCAAGTACGGCCCCGAGCGTCTGATCGTCGACAGCTCGGCCGACTGGGGCAAGTCCGATCCCCTGGCGGTGCCGCGCACGGCGGCCCTGATGCTCGAGCGCGGCCTGGATCCCGAAGCCGTGCGCCTCGTCACCTGGCAGAACGCGCTGGATGCCTATGCTCAATCGGGCCAGATCGACGTCGCGGCTCTGTTGAAGGCGCCGTCGATCGACCAGTCGAAGCTGTTCCACGACAACTCGGTGCTGCGCGGCCAGTCGCCGCGCGTTGCCGACGCAAAGCCGCGCGGCGTGCCGAACTGAATCGCGCTCAAACGACGCGGACCAGGAGCTCGCGCGCGTTCTCGCAGAAGATCGCATTGAGGTCTTCTTCGCTCAGTCCGATCTCCACGAGCGCCCGCTGCTGGTCGTCGAAGCGAGCGCGCTGCCAGCCCTTGGGGAAGGTCGTCGAATCCGTGCCGAAGACGATGCGTGTCGCGCCGAACACTTCCAGGGCGCGCGCGAAGACGTTCTTCAGGCTCAATCCCTGCGCCGTCATCCAGCTGTTCGACGACGAAGTGTCGACGAGAATGTTCGAGCACTGAGCGCCAGCCTCGAGCGTCTCCTGGAAGCGGCCGCCGCCGAAGTGGGGGATCACGAAACGCGCATTGGGAAAACGATTCGCAAGCGCCACGAGGCGCAGCGGGTCGGCGAACTTCGCATCCGCGGTGCGCGCGATGCCCAGCAGGTCGCGCAGCTTGACGACCAGCTCGCCGCAGTGCACGAAGGCGAGCGCGCGATGGCGATCGAGCACTTCGAAGAGTGCCTCGCATTCGGCCGAGTCGAGCTCGTAGTGGTGCATCGCAGGAAACAGCAGCACGCCGGCGAAGCCTTTGGGCCCGAGCAATCCGTCCACCTTCTCGGGACAACCCGGCGCGCGCGGGTTGACCAAGGCAAAGGGCGTCATGCGCCCGCCGCTCAGCTCGCGCACCCGCGCCAGGACCGGAATCTCCTCAGCGACGCTCGCGAAGGCCGCGGCCTGCTCGACCCCGTGCGCGTCCATCGAAGCCAGCCAGCGCTGGACGTGACTCTCGAGCTCGCGCGCAGGAATCTCGATCCCCACGCGCCGCTCCAGCTCGGCCAGACGCTCCTCGACGCTGCCCGGCAGCGGCGAGAGCGCGGCGAGGGTCTCGAAGTAGGTCCTGGAGAAGAGATGCAGGTGGAAATCGATGACCCGCATGGTCGTGGGCGGGGATTGGACCCGCGGATCCGATCCCACCGCAAGCGCCCTTGCGGCCGGATCGACCCGTGAGCGATCATGGTGCGTCGTTCCGGACGACCTGCATGAGCCCTTCGATCGGCGACTTCGCGTCCATTCCCGACCGCAGCGGCTGGTCGCGGTGCGCTTTCACGGGCGGCGAGCTGCGCGCCGCGACGGATGCCCTGCCCGAGCTCGAGCGTCTGGGCCTGCTCGACCTCGAGCGCTGGCGGCGCGAGGAGCTGGGCGGCGTCACGGTCAACCGCAAGCCCGATCGCTGGGTGCGCGCCCTGCCGGGCGAGGGCCGCGCCCTGTTCGCGAAGTACCGGCGCGGGGCGCGGCGCGGCGAATGGCTGGGCGAGATCCTCCACGCGCGCCTGCCGCGCTCGGCCGCCGCTCGCGAGGACCGTGCGACCCGCGCGCTGGAGTCGCTGGGTCTTTCGACGGCGCGGGTGCTGCTCGCGGGCGAGATGACCACCGCGCTCGGCGTCGAGCGCGAGAGTTTCCTCGTCACCGAGGAGCTGGTCGGCTTCGACCCGATCGAGACCGTCGCCTGGGGGCGGATCTCGCCAGCCCTGCGCGCCCTGCTGCGCGGGTTGTCGGAGCGGCGCGTGGCCGTGCCCGATCTCTACGCCAAGCACTTGTTCCTGCGCCGGGATTCGCTGAGCGCCGAGCGCATCGATTTCGCCCTGGTCGACCTGCCGCGGGTCGAGACGCGCACCCTGCGCTCGGCGATCGAGCTGTTCGTGCGCCACGCTGGCGCGCTGGTCGCGACCGTGCCCGGTGCGAACGCGCGCGAGATCGCCTTGGCCTTCCCCGGCGGCGGCGAGCACGTCGAGCGGCGCATCGAAGAGCGCGCGGCCCTGGTGCGCAAGCGCAAGAAAATCGCGCCGCAGGAACGGGCGGTTCCCTATGCCGGCCGGGTGAACTACGTCGGCGAGCAGCCCGTCGCCGCGTATCGCGCCAGGTCCGCGCGGCGCGACCGCGTGGAGATGGCCCTGCTTGCGTCGCTGCTGCCCGAGCGGATCGACGGGATCGCGCTCGACGTTCCCTGCGGATATGGACGCATGAGCGATCTGCTGCGCGCTCGCGGCGCGAGTCCCGTGTCGCTCGACATTTCACCCGACATGGCTCGGGCGGCCCATGCGAACTCTGGCCGCGGCGTGGTCGGCGAGCTCGAGCACCTGCCCCTCGCCGATCGCTCGGTCGACGTCAGCATCTGCTTCCGCTTCCTGCACCACGTACCGACGCGGGCGCAACGCGTCGGGATCCTGAAGCAGCTCGCGCGTGTCTCGCGCCGCTACGTCGTGCTCACCTGGTTCCATCCGGTCAGCGTCCACCATCTGCGCCGGATCTTTTCGCGCGGCTCGAAGCGCTTCGCCTTGACGCAGAGCCAGGTGGAGGCCGAAGCCCTCGAAGCCGGGCTGGTTCTCGACGAAACCCGCGCCCAGTCGCCTTACCTGCGCGACCTGTGGCTCGCGCGTTTCAAGGTTCCTTGACCGAGCGCACCAGCGCGCGCAGACGATTCTTCGCGCTGGTGACGTGGAAGGGCCGGCCGCGCGTCGCGTAGAGATCGATCCCGCCGCGCACTGGATCGCGAGCCAGAGCCTGGCGCAGGATGCGCTCGGCCTTCATGGGATAGGGCGCTTCCGTCGCCTTGCCGATCGTGAATCCCTGCTGGAATAGGAATTCGAGCAGGGCCTGCGGTGCCGCGCCGCGCAGGGCGTAGGGCCAGAACTCGAGCAGCATCGCCATCTCGGGTGAAGCGGCCAGCAGCTTGCGCGCACCCTGGAGGGCGAGCCATTCGCTGCCCTGGGTGTCGATCTTGAGGAAGCGCACCGGGCCGCTGACCAGCTCGTCGACGGGGGCCAGCTCGATCTCGAGGGTCTCCGCATCGGCCATGTCCACGGGCCGCGCGCCCGACTCGACCACACGATTGTCCCCGTGATTCTTCGCCGCGAGAGCGATCGCCGCGCGACCGCGCCGATCCGAGGCAGCGACGCGGTGCAGGATTCCGCGGCCGCGTCCGACCTGCTCGGCGCGGCGCATGTTGCGCTCGCAGATGTCGGCGATCCCGGGCACGGGCTCGAAGGCGTGCACCTCGGCCCCCGCGAGGATCCCTTGCACGGCGAACCACCCGACATTGGCCCCGAGGTCGACGACGCGCGTCCCCGGCTCGACGTGGGCGCGGAACAGGAAAGTCTCGTGGTCGGCCCAGGAACCCTGCTCGATCGCCGGGCCGATGATCGCGTCGTCGGCGAGGACCTCGAAGTCGATGCCCAACGCCCGCGGGCGCACGGTCTTGGCTCGAAACTCCATCGGTGGGGACTGTAGCGACCGGCCCGCGCGGATGCGCGTCAGAGCCAGGCGATGCAGGGCCTGCGGCGTGTCCGCGGACTACCGCGCCGCGGGCGTCCCAGCCATCTTCGGGTCAGGTTGCGACCCGGATCCGCCGGTGACGTACTCGAAGTCCTCGCTCCAGTCCTTCTGAGCGCACTTGAAATACCCCGGATGTGCCGCAGCGAACCCGGCCGTCTCGAAGCGCTTGATCCCGAGCACGTAGTACTTGGACTTGCCCTTGCAGCCGTTGGCGCCTTCGTTGAAGACGTTGTAGCCGTAGTAGCAGGTCGCGTCGTTGATCGGATCCTTCACAGGCCCGCGCAGGTAACCCGTGCGCACCAGCTCGGGAATGAAATCGCCGTCGGTGCTCACGTCGTAACCGTTCCCCAGCTCGGACACCGTGGCCGGCGGGTAGGCGCCCTTGTCGAGGAAGTACTGATCGATCGCGTCGCGCATGACTCGAACTTCGGAAAGGCGTTTCGCATCGCGCGAGACCGCCATCCGATCGGTGACTCGCGGCACGAGCACGCCGGCCAGGATGGCGAGGATCAGGATCACCACGATCAGCTCGCTGAGCGCGAAAGCATTCTCTTGTCTTTGCTGGAATTGCATCGAAGTCCGCCGGCGGGGCGGTCCATGGGGAAGCCTGGGGTGCCCGGAGGCGGCCCCGAGTCGAGTCTCAGACTCGCTATCGGCCGCCCCGGCGGGGACCTGGAGCCAGGGCGGAAAACTCTTCCCAGGGCCGGTCGCCGGGCCCTGACCATGGCTCGCGGCAGGCGAACCGCCCTCGCGCAACCCTTCCTGCTTGCAGGCGCGCGCGATTGCGACCAGAGTGCTCGCCCCCACGGAGGACTCATGGAGCGCTGGTCGATCGACATCTACAAGGAGTACTTCAAGTTCTCCGCGGCCCATTTCCTGATCTTCCCCGACGGGAGCGCGGAGCGGCTGCACGGTCACAACTACCGCGTGTTCGTCGAGATCGCGGCGGAGTTGACGCTGCACGGACTCGTGCTGGACTTCAAGCAGGTCAAGCCTCTGGTGCGCGAGCTGGTCGACAGCCTGGACGAGCATTGGCTGGTTCCCGGCCAGCACCCGGTCCTGCGCTGGACCGAGCGCCCCGATGGCGTGCTCGAAGTGCGCTACAAGGACCGCTACTACGCGGCGCCGCGCACCGACGTGATCGTGCTGCCGATCAACAACACCAGCTCGGAGAACCTGGCGACCTGGATCGGGCGCGAATTGCACCAGCGGCTGTGCGCGCGCTTCACCGATCTCACCCTCTACCGGCTGCGTCTGTCCGTCGAGGAGACGACGGGGCAGAGCGGGGTGTACCTCTACACCGCGGACGACGAGGGTCAGGGACCCGTGCGTTCGCCCGCGGAGTAGGTGCCCGAGCGCTCAGCGTCCAGCACGCCGGCCTCGGAGTAGAAGACCCAGGCACCCTCGCGCAGTCCGTGGCGGTACTCCCCCGAGCACCGCTCCTGACCGCTGGCGTACCACTCGCTGGCCAGTCCCTCGCGAACCCCGTCCTCGATCGCGGCGCGGCTCTGGACCTGCCCGCTCTTGTACCAGAGCGTTTGCACGTGGTCCGCCGCATCGGCCGTGCCCCAGGAGAAGGGCGTGAAGCCGGTGAAGCAGAGGATCGTGCCCAGGAGTGCCGTGGCGATCAGGACGAGTTTCATGACCCCGCTCTGGACGAGTTCGCCCCCGAGTTCTTCCCTTGATTTCCCCGGGGTCGCTCAGAGATCCGACTGGAGGGCTTCGAGGGAGGAGAACCGGCGGATTTCGACGACTTTGGTGCGTCCGGTCTCCGGATCGATCGTCACCGTGGTCACCCGCAGGCTCGGCACTTCCTGGAGTGTTTCAGGAACGTTTTTCCTACCCTCGTAGGCGCTCCAATCGACGGCGCCTTCCGGCCTGACCGCGCTTCCCTGCGCCCTCAGCGGCAAGCCCGCGCTGGCGCCCAACCAGGTCAAGGGCCGGCCGCGGACTTCGAAGGTGTAGTTGCCGCTGCCGTGGAACGAGCTGACCACCAGGTGGAATTCCATCCCGGAGCTCTCGACCGAGAATTGACCGTTCTCCGGGTTCCAACCCGTCTCCCAGCTCGCGACCGTGGTGCCCGTGTAGGGGTCGAAGAGCTGCACGTCGAAGTCGGCGCCGGGATCGTCTGCCTGCAGCGAGAACTCGATGTCCATCGGCTGATCGGCAAGGAAGGCGAAGCCGTCGAAGGGATCGGTTCCGTGGTCGTTGGTGTGCCCGCGGATTAGGAAGCTCTCGCCGACGTGGATCGGCCCGATTCCCTGCGCGCTGAACGCGAAGTCGTTGGGCTCGGCTTCGTAGATGTACGGATCGAAGACCTGGTCGTGGTGGTGGTGGACCTGCCCGCAGCTCGCGGCGAGCGTCGTGGCGAAAAGGGCGAGCACGGCCTTCGTGGGGAGGAACATAAGCGACTCCTGCTGGCGATCAGCGAAGCTGGGACTGGGTGGTGCGCGAGCCGAGGCACGCGACGCACCGACGCCCCCGCAAGGCAATGCCCGTGCCGGGTCCCCTCAGCGCTCCTACCAGCGGTGGAAGGCCGGATGGCCTTCCTTGACCGCCACGAACAGGCCGCGGCAGGTGGCGGTGACGACTCCGCCAGAGGACAGCGTGGCCTCCACCGTGGCCCGATCCGCCTGGGATTCCACGACCCGCGCGGAGAGCTGCACGGGCGCGTTCGAGGGCGTCGGCTTGCGCAGCTTCACGTGAAAATCCGCGGTGACGGTGCAGGGCGGCTCGCTCGCTCCCGCCTGCTGCATCAAATGGTAGGCAGCGGTCCAGTTGCTGTGGCAGTCCAGCAGCGCGCCGATGATGCCTCCGTTCAGCATCCCCGTGAACGCTTCGTACTGAGGCGCGGGCTGCCACTCGCAGACCACTTCGCCGGTGCGCGGCCAGTCCGGCGTGACCCGGCTCTTCAGCCGCAGACCCTGCGAGTTCGCGGGTCCGCATCCGAAACAACGATTCTGCGGCGCAAATCTGTCCTGCAGGCTGGGTTCCATGGCCGGGATTGTAATCTGTGAGGCTGCATGAGCCTGACACGATTCCAATCGAAGGCATTGCCCGAAGGCGCGAGCGAACCCGCCGCCGCGCCGCGCGTGCACGTCGTGACCTTCGGCTGTCAGATGAACAAGTACGACTCGCTGCTCGCCGAGGGCCGCTTCCGCCGCCGCGGCTACGTGACCACCGAGAGCCCCGACGACGCCGACGTGATCCTGTTCAACACGTGCTCGGTGCGCGATCACGCCGAGGAGCGCGTGTACTCCTGGCTCGGCCAGATCCAGCACGCGAAGCAGTCCCGCCCGAACTTGGTGATCGGCGTGATGGGCTGCATGGCCGAGCGCGTCGAAGGCGAGCTGTTCCGCCGCGCGAAACACGTCGACATCGTCTGCGGCACGCGCCAGTTCCAGCACCTGCCCGAGCTGGTCGACGAGATCCGCGCGCGCCGCGCCGGCGGCGGGCGATACGACCCGCACCTGATCGCCACCGGCGACGGCCAGGTCGCGGTCGAGCGCGAGGGCGAGCCCTACACCGGCGGCCGCGCGGGCTTCCTCGCCGTGATGCGCGGCTGCGACCTCAACTGCACCTTCTGCATCGTGCCCAGCGTGCGCGGCCGCGTGCAGAGCCGGCCGATCGACGACCTGGTGCGGGAAGCGCAGTGGGTGGTCGCCAACGGAGCGCAGGTGATCACGCTGCTCGGGCAGACGGTCAACAGCTACGGCGAGGACCTGCCCGTTCCTGCGGCGAACGAGGTCAAGCAGCGCGGTCGTCAGGGTCGGGCGAGCCTGGCGGATCTGCTGTATCGCTTGCAGGAGATCGAGGGGCTGGCGCGCATTCGCATGATCACCGCTCACGCGGCCTACGCGACTCGCGCGCTCGCCGAAGCGATCCGCGATTGCGACAAAGTCGAGCGCTTCTTGCCCCTGCCCGCGCAGCACGGCAGCGATCGCATCTTGAAGGCGATGAAACGCGGCTACACCAGCGGCCTGTACCGCGAGCGCGCCGCGATGCTGCGCGAGATCGTGCCCGACCTGCAGCTCGGCTCGGATTGGATCGTCGGTTTTCCGACGGAGACAGACGCGGATTACGAGCAGTGCGAGCGCGTGCTCGAAGAGCAGCAGTTCAGCGTCAATTACATCTTCAAGTACAACCCGCGGCCTTCGACACGCGCCGCTGAGGAGTTTGCGGACGACGTTCCTGAAGCGGTCAAGCAGGAGCGCAACCAACGCCTCCTGCGCGCCAGCGAGATCGTGCAGGCGGCGCGCATGCGCCAGGAAATCGGACGCGAGCATCGCGTGTTCGTCGAGTCGCTTTCGGAAAAGCGGGAGGGTGTCGTGCGCGGACGCACAGGTACGGGACTGCCCGTGAGCCTGCGCGCGAGCGCCGACACGCTCGGGACGGAATTGCGCGTTCGAATCGAAGAGGCGAGCGCTTTCGGACTCGGTGCGAGCGTTATCGAGCCGGATCCGCGGCCCGATTGATGCCGACTGGCCGTTGACCGGCTAGTCTCGTCCGGATCGAGACATCAACCAGCTCTTCGAACCTTGATCGTCACACCGCCGAGCTTCGGAATCGCCAATCCGCGCGAAACGCGGACCAGGATCCACTCCTCGACCACCTCGGCGAGCGACCGTCGGCACTCTTCCACCCCGTCCCCTAGTGCGATGACTCCCCGCAAGCCGGGAACGGTTGCGCAGTAGGAGCCGTCTTCCAGGGTCTCGTAATGAGCGCGGGCGAGCGCCTTGTCGATGTAGGCAGTAATCATGACTGAAGAGGAAATGTCACGGAGTTAGTCCGACGGAGCCTCCAACGGCGGCCGATGTGGCTGCCTTCTATTTCAACAGATCCGCGACGACCACGCGCTCCGCCTCGAGCTCCTTGACGGTCGCGACGATCTTCTCCTTCAAGAAGTCGTTGAGCTCGATGCCCTGCACGATCGTCCAGCCGCCCTTGCCGTCGCAGCGGACGGGGAAGGAGCTGATCAGGCCCGCGGGCACCCCGTAGCTGCCGTCGCTGACCACGCACACGGAATCGAAGGTCCCCGCGGGCGTCGCGCGCGTCAGTCCCTTGACGTGATCGATCAAAGCACTCGCCGCCGACGCAGCCGAGGACGACCCGCGCGCGGCGATGATCGCTGCCCCGCGCTGCTGCACACTCTTCGTGAACTCACCTTTGAGCCAGGCCTCGTCCGTGATCACGTCGTTCGCCGCCTTGCCGTTGATTTTCGCGTGGTAGAAATCCGGCACTTGAGTCGCGCTGTGGTTGCCCCAGATCAATGTGTTCGTCACCGCGGTCGAGTGCACGCCGGCTTTCTGCGCGAGCTGCGACTGTGCGCGGTTCTGCTCGAGGCGCGTCATCGCGGTGAAGCGCTCCTTCGGCACGCCCTTGGCCGCGTGCATCGCGATCAGCGCATTCGTGTTGCACG
>DATHET010000015.1:0-8271 GCA_035490315.1 Planctomycetota bacterium | reverse complement strand
CGACGGTCTGCGTGCCCTTGGTCGCGATGTCGTAGATCAGGATCTGCTCGACCGGATTGGGAGCCCCGGCCTTCGGATAGGCCTCGATGTCCATGGTGCTCTGGATCTTGGTCTGATCGAGCTGCAGGAAATAATCGGGCGTCCCGCTCTCGTCGAAGCGATAGAAAGCGATCTTCTTCGAGTCGGGCGACCACCACATCGCCGTGGTCTGGTCGAGCTCCTCGCCATAGACCCAGGAAGCCGTGCCGCACTTGATGCGCGCTTTTACGTCGCCCTCGGTCGTGACCGCGAGTTCGTTCTTGCCCTCGGCGTCACGCAGCCAGAGATTGCGATCCTTGCAGAAGGCTTCGAGCTTGCCGTCGGGCGACATCGCCGAGCTGAACTGCCTGCCGCGCTCGCGCCCCTGACCGCCGCGCCGCGGGCCGCGCTCGGCCTGCTTGTCCTTCGAATCCTCGGGCGGCTCGGGAGCTTCGACGAGCTTCCTGGTCGCGAAGTCGAAGCACCAGCGCTTGCCGTCCTTCTTGTAGACGAGGGATTTTCCTTCGTCCTGCCACTGGACCTGCAGCGAGCCGGACTTGACCGACCCATTGATCTTCGCGCCGACTTCCTTGTAGCGCTCGTAGCCCGGCATGGACTTCAGGCGGTCCTGAGCGAGGGCCGCGCTCGGCGCGAAGAGCGTGGAAGCGAGGGCGAGTGCTGCGAAGTGTGCGCGGAAAGAAATGGTGGACATGGGATTCACTCGGGCCGTTGCGGGGCTCAGAAGTTTTCCAGCGCGCGCGCCGACATCGGAACGTTGCGCAGGATCTTGCGGACGGGTGCGGGTTTGCCTTCGGCGAGCGAGTCGTCGAAGAAGTTCCAATCGACGAGACCGTCGTCGCTCTCGGGCTCGAGCAGGTAGGCTGCGAGACGGCCCAGGGGTTGCGCGAGGCGGACCACGATCGTTCCTTCGGGCAGCGTCGCCGTGCTCTCGACGAGCTTGCCCGCGATCTTCGTTTCGCGGTGCGCCTGAAAAGCCCGCTCGGACTTCGTCAGCTTCTCGACCTGGAAAGTCTGCACGCTCGCGCTCAGCGGCGCGCACAGCTCCTCGACCAGGATTCCGTGCTGGCGCAGCTTCGCGACCACGGGCTTCATGGACTCCTCGCGCGGAAGCACGTAGACGCGCGCCATCGCGACGCTGCGCGTCGGCGCGAAATAACCGAGGTCCTGCATGGGCACGCTGGTGAACTTGTCCGCGACCACGACCGTCATCGGCTTCTTGTTGCGCGGATTTTCCTGGTGCGTCACTTCGCCGACGAGCAGCGGCACGAGCTCGGGCAAAGCCTGGACTTTGTATTGCACGCCCAGGCTCAGCTCGCTCTCGCCGAGCGCGTTGCGCACGAAGTCCTGATCGAGCTGACTCGTCAGCGCGCAAATCTCGCGGCCATGGCGAGCAGCTTCGCGCAGGATCTCCTCGCAGAAACTTTCGGTGACCACGATGCGGCTCTTGAAATCGAGGTAGCTGTACGCCTCGGACAGGATCGCGATCCGATTGCGCAGGCCGATATAGTTCTGCCCAAGCCGCGGGCGGTGATCGAAAGCCGCCCACGTCCGCTTCTCGGGCTCGCCAGCCGCTGGCGCCTTGCCCTCGAAGTTCCCGTAGTAATAGGTGCGGAAGCCATGGCCCTCGAGCATCGCCTTGCCGAGCGCCGGCATCAGCGTGTTGCGCTCATACTCGAGCAGCTTCGGCTCGAACGACAGATTGAGCGGAATCGAGTACGTCAGGTGGTAGCCGTGGTACGAGCCGTTGGTCGTGTGCAGATCGACGACCACGTGCGGATCCCAATCGCAGAAGAGCGCGACCAGCGCGCGCGCTTCGCTCGAATCCAGCTTCATGCAATCGCGGTTGAGATCGAGGCCCTTCGAGTTCTCGCGCCGGCCGACACCCGCGATCGGCCCGTACTGCTCGGTGCGATTCATGACGTCGACCGCTTCGTTGCCGTCGACGTTGTAGACGGGCGCGATGAGGACGACGACCTGATCGAGCAGTGGCTTCAAGTCGCCGAGCGCAAGCCGCGTCATCAGATTCTGGACCGCTTCCTTGCCCTCGACTTCACCGGCGTGGATGTTGGCCTGGATGAACACGATCGGCCGATCAAGAGGGCGAGCCTCGCGCGCGGCGCCGACCGGCGGATTCGAAAGGCTCGCGAGCCACAGCGGCCGGCCTTCCTCGGATGCGCCAAACGTCTGAACGCGCAGCAGGCTGGTCCGTTGGCCGAGCTCGCGCAGATAGGCTTCGACGTCGGCGAGACGGCTGGTCTCTTCGAAGCTCGAGCGCTCCGCGCGCGTCGTCAACGCCTCGAGGTTGCCGCTCTGAGCCGAAGCCGCCGCCGCGAGGCTCGAGAGGAGCAGTCCGGTCGCAATCGGATTCACCCGAGGAGACTAGCAGGCGCGGGCAGTCTCCGGCTCTCGCGTAGTCGCTCCGAGCGGCGCAAGACGGCTTTTTTCGCAATTGAAACCGGATTCCTCCAACGCAGGGCGCTGCTGCGGATAGGAAGGAGCGATGTCCAAGCCGCAACCGATCGAGCCCGCCGAGCTGCTGGCCCACGCTGGGTGGATGCGCGCGCTGGCCGGGAGCCTGGTCGCGGACGCTGCGTCGGCAGATGACGTGGTGCAGGAGTCGCTTGTCGCCGCGCTGCATCGACCGCCGGCGCCGGGTCGGCCGCTCGAGGCCTGGCTCTCGCGCGTGGTGCGCAACGTCGCGTCGAATTTCCGCCGTCGCGAGTCGGCGCAAGCGCAGCGGCGCGTGCATGCGGGGGACAAGGACGGCCTCACCGACCCGGCGGAGATCATCGAGCGCCTTGACACGCAGCGCATGATCGTCGAGCTGGTGCGCGAGCTGCACGAGCCTTCGCGCTCGACCATCGTGCTGCGCTACTTCGAGGGCTTGTCCAGCGAAGAGATCGGCCGGCGCATGGGCGTGAGCGATGCGACCGTGCGCTGGCGGCTACAGAAGGCGCTGGATCAATTGCGCTCGCGCCTGCAGCGCAATTTCGGCTCGCGCGAAGCCTGGTGCGCAGTGCTCGCGCCGCTCGCAAACTTTCCAATCACCGGAACCGTCGCCGCAAGCAGCGGCGCTGCGGCAGGAGCGATCGTCATGGGAACTGCATCGAAACTCGTCGCGGCTGCTGTCGCCGCGGTCGTCCTCGGAACGGGGATCTGGTTCGCCGTCGACCGCAAGGAACCCACGGTGCGCTCAGCGGAGATTGCTGCGCCCGAGTCCAAGGAAATCCCGGACCTCATCGCGGCGCCCGGGGCCAGCCAAGTTGAGCGCGAAGTGCTCGCGGCACCTCCCGATCAGGCTTTGCCGTCTTCGCAGCTGGCGATTGCAGCCAAATCAGAGTCAGCGGTTGACGAGTCGAGTCTTGCCATCCGCGCGCGATTCGTCGACTCGGCCGGTCGACCCTGGTCGGAAGTCGGGTTCAGTCTCCAAGGTGTCTCGCTCTTGAGTGACAAGGCCACAGGCTCGACCACTTGCCAAGCAGATGGAGTGGCGGAACTCCGCTTCGTGCTTCCTGAGACGTACTCCAGCGACAATTTCGAATTCGCGGCGACCCGAACTGGCTGCGAGTCGCTGAAGCTTCACGCCTCGCTGGCACGTGGGAGAGTCGTCGACCTGGGCGATCTCGTTCTCCAGCTAGAGGCTCGCATCCTGGGCATGGTCCACGATGCGCGAGGGGTGGGACTGGCCGATGTGACCGTCGGACTTCTGACGGAAGAACAATACCGTCCCGACGTGGGCGGGATGCGCCGCCAGGGGCCTTGGCGCCGCGACCAGTTGATCGTCACGAAATCGAGTGCGCGAGGCACGTTCGAGTTGCGCGGGGTCTCCGCTGGAAAATGGCGTCTGTGGGCTCATCGTGACGGCCTCGGATACGGTTACAGCGACGCATTCGAAGTAGAAGCGGACACGGAGCAGGCGGGAATGAGAATCGAAGTACCTGCGCTGCTTACGACCGACACGATCAGTGGCAGAGTTCTCGATCCACAAGGCAACCCGGCAGCCGACGCCAGGGTTACCTTCCGGTGGGAGGTAGCATTCGACAGCAGCGGTTCGACCACCGCAATTGCTGGTGCGGATGGGAATTTCGAGATCGTCGTCAACTCGGAATCGCCGGGCGAGGTGAGCGCGGAAGATCGCGACCATCGGTTGACGTGTGTCCCACAGAAGAACCTCGCAGGAGGAACCCGAGGAATCGTCCTGCAGCTTGCCGAGCGATCTCCGCAAACGTCGGCGCGGCTGCGGATCCACGGGCCGCGGAATGAGCCTGTCCGTGGCGCGACCGCGTCGGTCCTCGAGCATTCTAAGACCGGTGGCTTCGGTCATCCATTGACCTTGAGCGAACTCGAGCCGGGGCTCTACGAGTTCTCAGTTCCCAGGATGCGCTTCAGCTTGACCATCACCGCCGATGGGTTTCTGCCGGCCCGCTTCCACGAACTCGAACCCGGGAGTCTGGCCGCTGAGTTGGAGGTCGAGCTCGTCGTAGCTCCGATGTTGAGCGGTCGCGTCACCGCCTCCGGTAAGCCGATCGCGAAAGCGAAGATCGAGGCCCTTCCGCCGGTGCCCCGAGGTACTGGCCTCATTATCGGAGGTTTCCCCAGCCTGATGAACCCGTGGGTGGACGTGAACGCAACCTCGAACGACGAGGGCTCCTTCACCATCAAGCTGCAAGACGACACGGTCGTATACCTGCGATGCGAGGCCGCTGGATTCGCTCCCAGAGTGGTCGGTCCAATCGATGTCGACAGCTCGAGCGGCCTCATCGAAATCGCTCTCGACGTCGGCGGCAGCATCGAGGGTCATGTGCGTGCGAAGGACGGATCTCCAGTCGTCGGCGCGATCGTCGGAATCACCTGCGGCGATGGGCACCCTCAGACGAAGCGCTCAGGGCAGGACGGAGCGTTCCGGTTCGAAGGCTTGACCGCTGGGTCGTGGCTCGTGATGGAGAGCGCGGCGGAAGTGACCGATCTGATCACGATGACCACCAGCGATACGGAATTCCCCACCGAATGGTCCTGCGTGGTCACGTCAGACAAGACTACTTATCATGACCTGCAGCTCGACCACTGAGAGGTCGGCCATGCATGAGCTCAGCCACCAAAGTCGTCGCCGTCGGCGCGATGCTCGCGATCCTCGCCGCAGCATTCTGGTTCGCGAATTCCGAGCAAGCTCCTGACCTGCCGACAGCAGAAGCTGCTGAACCTGACTCGAAGCCTGCAGCGCAGCCTGCGCTCCCCGACGCCGTCACGGCTCCCGAGCGCGAATCCGTCACACCGGAAGCGACTCCCGACGCAACGAAACCAGCCGCGAACGAAGCACCCTCTCCCACCTCGAAGGACAAGCCCTCGACCGACCTGACCGCGCGCGTCCGCGCCCGTTTCGTCGACACGGCCGGCCAGCCCTGGGATCGTGTCTCGTTCCGCGATGCCAGCGACGGCGATCCCTCGACGACCGGCGGCCCTGATGGCCGCGCCGAGCTCGTGTTCGAGCACCTCGGCGGCGAACGCGATCAGAACATCCAATTCGTCGCGACTCGCGAAGGCTGCGCGACGCGCGCCATGCGCGGCACCCTCGTGCCAGGCCAGGTGCTCGACCTCGGCGAAGTCGTCCTCGAGCGCGAGTGCCGCATCCAAGGCCTGGTTCACGATGACAAGGGCAAGGGCCTTCCCGACATCACGGTCGGGCTCGCGCTCGTCGACATCCGCGAAAACAACGCGGGTCGCCTGCGCCGCCATGGATCGTCCGTCTTCGACCGCTCGATCGTCGCGAAGTCCGACGAGCGCGGACACTTCGATCTGCGCGGGATTCCCGCCGGACCCTGGCGCTTGTGGGGGAAAGGCGATGCGCGCGGCTATGGCGTGAGCGAGGCCTTCGAGTTGCACGCGGGCGAGCAGAAGCTCGACGCCGATTTCGAAGTGCCCGCGCTGCTCGCCACGGATTCGATCCAGGGCATCGTGCTCGATCCGAGCGGGCAAGGCGTGCCCGGGGCGAATCTCTCGATCAGCTACTCGACCGATCACGAATCCGGAACTTCGGGCGAGACGGCGCGCCCGGACGGGACTTTCGAGATCCTGATCCAGCTCGACGTCGTCAACGACCTGGTCGCGTCGGACAAGGACCATCGCTGGGGCGACGCGAGCCTGCGCGACATTCCGCCGGGCGCGCGCGGGCTCGTGCTGCAGCTCTTGGATCCCAGCGCGCAGCCCAAGGCGAAGATGCGCATCCACGGGCCGGGGAACGAGCCTGTGCGCGAGGCCAAGGTCCAGAGCCGAGCGGGGAGACCGAACAGCTACACGAGCAACTTCGTGGCGACGAAGGAGCTCGAGCCGGGAATCTACGAGTTCCAGGTTCCGCTGGCGTCGTTCGGGATGGCCGTCAGTGCCCAGGGGTATCTCGACAGCGAGCTGATCAAGTTCGACCCCGCGAGCTTTCCTGCCGAGACCGAAGTCGCGCTGGCCCTCGCGCCGGTCTTGCGCGGCCGCGTCAGGGCTGATGGGAAAGCGATCGAAGGCGCGGTGATCGAAGCCAAGCGCGAGCACAAGCGCGGGACGCTGACGTTCAACGGCTTTCCCTGCCTGATGTCGCCGCACGAGCAGGTGCACACGAAGAGCGCCGCCGACGGAAGTTTCAGCTTGGCGCTGGAATCGGAAGAGGCGGTCTATCTGCGCTGCACCGCGGCGGGATTTGCCGCGACTGTCGTCGGGCCGTTCGACGTTGGAGGCTCACCGGCGCCGGTCGACATCGAGCTCAACGCGGGTGGAACGATCGAAGGCCGCGTGCGCGGGAAGGACGGCAATCCGGTCGTCGGCGCGATCGTCGGCGTCACTTGCGGCGACGGTCACCCGCGCACGATGCGCTCCGGCCACGACGGGGTGTTTCGGTTCGAGGGACTTTCGACGCGAGCGTGGGTCGTGATGGAGAGCGAGATCGAGTTCCGCACGGATTACACGAACACGAATTCGAATGACGAGGAGTCGCACGTCGACTGGTCGGTCGAAGTGAACGCGGGGCGCACGACGTACCACGATCTGGTGCTGGATCACTGACTCCTGACATCGAGCGGCTGGTAATCCGGACCGCGCACGAGTCGCACGGCGAGCTTGCCGTGGTCGCGGTCGCGCTGCAGTGCTTGAGCGAGGGCGAGGTCCTGCGGCAGATAACCAATGCAGCTGATCAGCACGTGCCAATCGGCGTGGTCGCGAAAGAGCAGGTTCGTGCTGCCCTTGTTCGTGAAGCTGAATCCGGCGATTTCCGTGGGTCGTCCGGCGCGGTAGCGCCTGCCATTCAACAATCTCGAGACGATGGCTTGACCGGTGGTGGCATCGAGCACCTCGATCTCGATCGAAATCACCTCGAGGGCTCGCGTGCGCTGAAACCGTAGATCCTTCGTCCCGAAGGGGACCCTCGAGGAACTCGGCGCGTAGTCGTCGTCCCACATTCCGCCGCCGAGCGTGACTTCGACTTCGCGACCCGCTGAGGAGGAATGGACGAAGACGCCAGCGTCGTTGCTGTAAATGATCGCAGGCTCGCCGCCGTCGACTCGCACGCGCAGCTGGACCTTGGGCAGCGGATTTCCTGATTCGTCGACGACGATCCCCGACACCGCCACGGGGACCTCGGCCGCGGTCGGCATGCGCAGCTCGAGGAAGTAGCGCTTCCCCATCTCGACCTGGAGCGACTGACTCAGCGTCGTTCCCGGCGCCTTGTTGAACCACTTGAACTCGTATTCGCCGTCGATCAGCTCGTCGAACACGGCAAGGCCTCGCTCATCGGATTTGTGGGACCTGCTGGCGGCGATCATGCGCGGGCTCGCGTCGACGTACGCGTCCTGCACGGGCTGACCCGTCGCATCGAACAGGCTGACCTCGACGTGCGCGCAGGGAATCATCGTGACGATGATTCGCGTCGAGACGAGCGGGGGCTGAATCGTCCGCCTTGCTACGAGCAGCGGCTGGACGGTGCCCTTTGAGGCGAGCTTTTCTCTGGTCAGACGGATCTGCATCGGCCAGGCCACCTTCGAGCCGCCTTGGATGCGAAACTCCGCCCTTCCATCCGAAGTCGTCCATTTCATCTCGCCGGACAAGCCAATCACGCGGTCCGGAACGCCGTCTTCGCGCGGATTCCGCGTGACGAACGAAACCTGGCGGTCATTGCTCGGCACACTCGCGCCCACGATCGGAGAGGCATCAGGGCCAAAACGGCAACTGACTTCAACGCTCGCCAGCGGCAAGCCC
>DATHET010000014.1:0-22900 GCA_035490315.1 Planctomycetota bacterium | reverse complement strand
CGATCTTTCGGGTGGAGAGCGCGCCAGGCTTTGCGTTGCAAAACTGATGGTCGCACAGGCCAACGTCCTGGTGCTCGACGAGCCCACGAACGATCTCGATCTGCCGACGTTGCGCGCGCTGGAAGAGGCTTTGATCGAGTTCCCGGGCAGCGTGATCGTCGTCAGCCACGACCGATGGTTCCTCGATCGCGTGGCGACGAGGATCCTGGCATTCGACGACCGCGGGCGGCTGGTGCACCACACCGGCGACGTCGCGGAATTGATCAAGCGCATGTCCGCGGAACACGAGGCGATGCTCGCGGCGAATGCGCGCAAACCTGCGGCGATCCCAGCCGCGAGCGCGCCGGCCGCTGCGCCTGAGTCCGCGAAGAAGCGCAAGCTCGCACCCTGGGAAGCGCGCGAGCTCGAGGAAGTGACGGCAGCGCTCGAAAAGCTCGAAGCCGAAGTCGTGGCGATCGACGCGCGCCTCTGCGAGCCCGATCTCTACACCAGCGCCCGCGGCGAGCTCGAGCCGATCCGCGAGCGGCGGCGTGTGTGCGAAGCCAAGATCGCGCAGCTCTACGCGCGGTGGGAAGAGCTCGAGAGCTGATCAGCGCTTCTGGAACTTCGACAAAGGCAGCTTGACCGCGCCGAGGTCGATGTCCACGCTCGAAGCAGGGACCTGCACATCGGCGAACATGTTCGGGTTGAGCCAGACGCGCAGGATCACATCGGTCGAAAGCGGTGCCGCCGTCTCAAACCCTCCCACGCCGCTCGTGCAAGCCCACGGCAGGGAAGTGTCGCGTGGATCGAGAACCTGCAGCGCGATCAACGCGCGGGCCATCTGCTTCTCGCCCGCGAAGTTTCCCCTGACCGTGATCTCATGGCCATTCCTGATGTCGAGACGCTGCAACGGAGCCTCGATGACGAGCCTTTGGATGCTCGACACGCGGGGCTCGCCCCGCTTGCCTGGGCCGGTTCTCCAGTCGACACCCAATGTGATCGAGCCTTGGGGAAGCTTCTCCAATCGATACTTTCCATCCGCGTCCGTCTTCGCGACTTCGGACCACGTCCCCCAGGTCGGTCCCTGAGGAGATTCGTCCCCATCCCAGACGAAGACGCGAGCTCCGGCCACCGGGCCTTCTGAAGAACTGAGGAATCCCTCGAGGATCGACCCCGCGTCGAGCTGCAGAATGACTTCCCCGCTCGGCAAGATCGTCGCAGGAGGCAGGGTCACGAGCAGCGGCGCGTAGCCATCCACCCGCGCCCGCAAGAATCCTGAAGCAGAACTGGCTGGGGCAGCGAGCACGAAGGCACCCTTCGCGTCCGTGGTCGAGCGCACCGGCGCATAGCCTTCCCGCGACGTACCCCAGCCGACGTTCGTCTTGGGAATGGGCTCGCCGCGCGAGTTCAGAGTGAAGCCGCGCAGGCCCGCCTGCTTCCGAGGAACGACGATCTTGTGGTAGTCGTCGCTCGAGAGTTCTTCGCGCCCGAACTCGCGCGTGGTCGGCTCGTATTCCACTCCCGCACGCACGGAGACGACAAGCCGTTCCGCTCGCACGAGTTCGCCCTTCAAGGGCACGCGGACTCTTCCATCCGGACTCTTCACGTCATCCGCGAAGACGATCATGCCGCTGCCTTCGCGATCGCGACGCAGATCCAACCGGAACTCGGCTATCGGTCTGCCCTGCTCGTCCTCGACCTGGATCCCGAACTCCTGGGGGCGCTGCGCTTTCGCTCGCAGCACGACCTCCTTGGAGGTCCCGACCCAGGCGCGCAGGTCCTCGCGGCGGTGTGGAATCTCCGCTACGACAAGCAGTCGAACACGATCGGCGGGTTGGAATTCGACTCGGCCAGTCGCTGGCGTGACAGCTTCACCGAGAAAAGCGGATTCCTCCGGGTCGACGTTCTCGAGCTCGGTGTCGGCCGGACGGGCGGCGAGCAACATGACTCGCACTCCCAGCATGGGCTGATCGAGGTGATCCAGCACGCTGCAGACGAGCGTGTCCGGCGCCGCGAGCGCGCTCCTTGGAGTCTCGCTCGTGTCGGCGACAGGCAGTGTCTGCACCTCGGTCGATGCAAGATTCCTCTGAACTGGACGCTGCTCGACATCGACTCCGGTCAAAGGAATCGGCGCTGCGCCTCCTCCAGCCCTGCGCTGGTAGTAGAACAAGGCGACCACGGCGATCAGGACGAGTGCGACGATCCATTTGCGCATTGGAGGGAAAGCTCCGCGAGCCTCGAGGAGGAGAGTCGAGACGCTAATCGGTACTGCCGTCAGGAAGCCAGGTTTCTCGCGAATCCCAAGCGTTTGAAGCGGCTCTAGGCGCGCCGCGAAGAGCTCGAAAGCTGGTCAGCGAGCCTGAAACCTCGACAAGGACATCCTGACCTCGGCCAGGTGCCTTTTCAGCGTTCGGAGCAGGAACCTGCACCTCGTGCGAACCTCTTCGAGTCCAGCGGAGGGGCTGCCTTCCCTCAGTCAACTGATGCGATCCTCCCAGGGCCTGAACGTCCTGGGATTTCTTCGCCATCCGCGCATCCAATTCCTGGCGCACGACAAGGTCCCAGTGACTCGCTCTCCGCGCTTGCGCGGCGGTCCTTGTCAAAGGCATGTCAAGTTGCTGGCCGGAAGCTCAAATGCCGCGGTCCTGCTCAAGTTGGGGGTCCGCGCGCTTCGAAGGTGATTGGAACAGGACCCGGGTCCGGACACCGGCGGGAGACCGAACCACCGTGAGCTCAGAGGACCTCGAACTCAACTGCGGGATCCGCAGCGTGCTCACCAGGCACTGGATCGACCTCAGCAAGACCAACTTCTTCGTTCGCCGCGGCCACGTGCACATGTCGGGCGAAGTCTCCCTGATTGGCGTGCAGCGGCCGAGCGAGGACACCGCCGTCGCCCTCCGGGCTGTCGAGTCCGACGTTCGCCGACTGCAGGCGATCAAGTCGCTCAGCTTCGATTTCACGAACTGGGTCCGCGACGACTCGGGGGTCTGGAAGTGTTCGAGAAAGAAGTCCGAAGAGCCGCGGCGGGGCAACGCAGACGAGGTTCGCGAATCGTCCGACGAATACTGAGCGAGCTTCCCACGGAGCGAGTCCATACTTCGCATTCGATGCCCGCTTCGCCCGGACGGCCGCGATTGCAGAGCCGGTGTTTCGTCCGTCCTCCTCCTCGTGACCCCCCGCCTTCGAGGTCACCTGCAGGCGAAGTCTGCGCAAGCCCGAAGTCGCGCCGCCCCACGCGCGTCTGTGCGTGCCGATCAAGAGACCGACACCCGCGCCTGGCTCAACCAGACGCTAGAAACTGTGCACGGCGAGCGCGATCTGCTCGCTTGCGATCGCCAAGGCGGCAACGCTCGCGATCCACGCCCCGGCCTGTCGCACTCCCTCGGGTTCGCGCGAGCGCAGAAGGGCATAGAGCGGCAAGGCGAACAGCGCGAGGTGCGCGAGCGTCGCGAGCAGAGCGGCCGGTCCGAGGGCGATGCTGCGCGTCACCAGCTCGTAGGCGCAGCGGTGGAACTCGAGACCCAGGGCGCGCGGTGCGATCACTTCGCGCCAGGCATCGAGGTCCAGGACAGCGATTGCCGTCGCACTCGCGCACAGGGCGATCGTCCAGGCGAGTCGCGGGTCGGGCTTGCGCCGGGCGATGAAGGCACAGGCGCCGATCAACGCGGCCTTCGATGCGAACAGGAGCATGAGAACACTGCTTCCCCCGAGGCCGAACACTTGCGTCGACTTGAACCAGTCCGCGTTGCGCGTCAGATCGAGCGCGGCCGAGCAGCAGGTGACCGCGTGGTCGAGCTTGTCGGCGAGCAGCCAGCGGACCTCGGCGCCCAGCTCGACCCCTGCGATCGCCGCGATCGGCAGGACCAGCGCGAATCGCAGCTTCTGGAAGGCCGCGGAGCCGCCGAATCGTTCCGCGAGTGACAGGGACCACCAGAGGCAGAGACAACCCACGGCGACCGGCTTGGCCCATAGCGCGAAGCGCGCGAGCTCGGGCACGAGCTGCACCACGCCGAAGGCGCACATGACTCCGTTGGGGCGCAGGCCGGGCACGTAGCCGTCGAGCACGAGGAAAAAAGTGACCCAGGCGACGAGGCGCAGGAAGAACAAGGCTCCCATTGCCAGGGCGAGCAGCGACCACAGTCCCTCGAGATCGGCCGCGCCGCGAGTGCCAAGTCGCGAGCGCAGCGCGATCCAGACCAGCAGCAGGAGCAAGAGCCCCGAGAGGCCGTCGACGAAGAGCAGCGCGATCGTGCGTGCGTCGAGGATCACGGCTGCAGGGCGGGCAGGTTGAGCGCGACGCGCTGGCTCGCGGCGCGCTCGAGACGCGGATCGTGGGTGGCGACGACCAGTGCGGCGCCTTGAGCCACGCGCGCGAGCAGGGCGTTCACGACCAGTTCCGCGGATGCCGAGTCCTGGTTCGAAGTCGGTTCGTCGGCGATCACGGCGATCTCCGCGCACAGCAGGGCGCGAGCGATGGCTGCGCGCTGTCGCTCGCCGCCCGAGAGTTCCGCGGGCCTGCGATCGGCGAGGCGCGCGGGGATTGCAAGCGTCTCGAGCAACGCGATCGCGCGCGCGCGACGCTCCTTGCGCGCGACGCCGAGCACGATCAGGCCGATCGAAACGCCTTGCCAGAGCGGCAGATGCTCGTGGAGCGAAAAACTCTGCCCGACGATCCCGATCCTGCCGCGTCGCAGCAAGGAGAGGGCGGATTGCGAAGCATGGGTCACGTCGCGGCCGCTCCAGAGCACGCGTCCTGCGTCGGGGGCTTCGACGCCTCCGAGCAGGGCGAGCAGCGTGCTCTTGCCCGATCCCGAGGGACCGAGCAGGGCGCACACGCTCGAAGCTTCGATCGACACGGAAACCGGGCCGACGACGGGCGCGCGCGCGCGGCGGCGCTCCACCTGCACGAGCTCGAACACGGGCGGCGCGTCGTTCATGCGAATGCCTTGGTGGTGCTCGCGAGGGACAAGCGCCAGGTCGCGAGGATCGAGCCGGCGAGGGTCGTGCACAGCGCGAGTGCGAGGCCGAGTCCAAGCGGCAACGGCGTGAAAGCCGCCGGGATCCGCTGCGTCGGAAACAGATCGAGATCCGGGATCAGCCAGGCGGCGAGCAGCGGCGCGTCGAAGCCGCGCACGAAGATCCACGCGCCTAGAAAAGCCGTCGTGCCGAGCGCGAGAGCGACGAGCGCGTTCTCGATCACGGTCACGAAAAGAGTGTCTCCGCCGCTGAATCCAAATAACTTATACGCCGCAATCTCGCTCGCGCGCCGCGCATGGGCGAACCAGGACAGCGTGGCAAAGCTCACGGTTGCCAGCGCGAGCAGCGGCGCCAGCAGGGCCGACAGTCCGCCGCTGCGGCGATTGGCCGCGTGCTCGATCGCGGCGCGCGTGGTCTCGCGTGTCGTCGCGACCAGCCGGCCGTCCATCCGTTCGACGGCGCGCGCCACGGCGTCGGCGTAACCGGCGCGGGTCCACAGGCACATCTGCGTCAGGCGCGTGTCGCCGAACAGCGTCTGCGACTCGGCGAGATCCATGATCAGGGTCTTCGATCCAGCGAGGGCGTCATCGGCGCGCAGCACACCGCTGATCGAAACGACGCGCGTCATCGCTCCCCCTTCGAGTGCGAGGTGCGCGCCGGGATAGAGCCCGAGCTCGTGCGCGATTTCCGCTCCGACGAGGCACTCTCCGGAAACTTTCGGCGCGGCGCCGCGCTCGAGCTCGCTCGCCGACGCCAGCCGCTGCGGCTCGACGCCGATGATCAACAGCGGCGTGCCGTTGACGTCGACCACACCGCTGACGCGGCCTTCGACGCGCTCGACACCGTTGATCGCGCGCAGCTGCTCGGCGATCGAAGCGTCGATCGGCGCATGGCGACCCAGGGCGCGCAGAGAGACCACGATGTCCGCTCCCGCGTCCGCCGCGCGCAAGCCTTCGGCGCGAAGGCCCTCGGCGACAGCCGTGCCCGCGATCCACAGCGCGAGGGTCAAGAGCAGTCCCGCGCACGACGCGGCGTAGCCCAGGGCGTGGGCCACGACGTTGTCGAGCGCGAGCGAAGCCAGCGCTGTGAGTTTGCCGCTCACCGCTGGTCAGCGCGACGAAGGCCTGAGGGTGAACACACCGCCGGCTCCCGCGTCGACGGAGACGCCCGGCAAGGGCGCGAGCCGACCGTCGCGGTCCGATTCCAGACGCGGGTCGTAGGCGAAAAATCCAGCTCCGACGCCGGCTTGCGAGCCAATCCCGAGCCCGATGCTCAGCCGCGACCAGGATGTCGGACCGCTGCCGCGCCGCGCTTCGAAGACCAGGATCAGTGCGCAGGCGACTGCCGCCGCGGCCAGACTCGCGACCGCGAGCTTCTTCCTAAGGTCGTACCACACGCACGACCTCGCCCAGCGCCGGGTTCTCTATCGCGAAGGTGTGCGGGCCGCCCGGGTAATCGACGTCGATGCGATCGACCTTGGTCGCGGCGCCGATTCCGATGTGCAGGATGGCGCTCGATTGCGTCAGATAGCCGCCGGCGTTGGCGAGCTCGCGGTGGATCACGCGGTTGCCCGCCGCGACGCGCACGCGCGCGCCGAAGGAGGGCCGTCCGTTGGGATCGACGAGCTTCAAGCGCAGCGCGTGCTGCGGCGGCGAATCGTTGCGCAGCAGATACGGCGGCGCGTTGAAATTCGCGACGATGATGTCGAGATCTCCGTCCTGGTCGAAGTCGGCGACCGCGGCGGCGCGCGAGCTGCGGCTCATCGGCTTGCCGCCGATCATCTTGCCGGTGATCGTCTGACCGCCTTGGGGCGGCTCGAGACCCGCGGTGTCGGAGATATTCTTGAACACGCCCTTCTCGTTGTGCAGCAGTTGGTTCCCCTTGTAGGGAAACGGGAAGCCCATGCCCATCGGCACATAGAGGTCCTCGTGCCCGTCGTTGTCGAAATCGCCGACAGCGATCCCCCACGGCCACCAGTTCTCCAGACCAGCTTCACGCGAGCGCTCCACGAACTTCAGGCCGCCCTGATTTTCGAAGAATGTGTTCCCGAACACCGTCGACTTCGACTGCGAGTCCTCGTTGCGCTTGACCACCTTGCCGCCGCCCACGCTCGTGCCCAGCGGTGTGTTGAATTTCTCATTCTCCTTCCCCTCGATCTCCTTGAGGCTGTCCTGCTTGGTCCACATGTCCGAGTGCATGTCGACGACGTAGAGATCGGGCCACTCGTCGTCGTTCGCATCGAAGAATCGCGCACCCATTCCGCCCCAGCTCGTGCGCACCAGGCTCGAATCGGTGATCTCGCGGAACTGGCCAGCGCCCTTGTTCTCGAAGAGGTGGTTCGTGCCGAACATGTTCGACGTGTAGAAGTCGAGGTCCCCGTCGCGATCGATGTCGCTGACGCTCACGTCTCCGTTCCACTCGCCCGAATCGATGCCGCGCTGCTTCGTCTCGTCGCGAAACGTCGCGTTGCCTTGATTCACGTAGAGGATGTCCGCTTCGCCGGCATTGCGCGCGTCGGGAGCAGACGCGACCTGCGCAAAAGGCAGGGCGACCCCGGCGTAGGCGTACTCCGCTTCCTGGCTGACCGTGTCCTTGGTGAACTTGCCGATGTTGCAGACGTACAGGTCGAGGTCGCCGTCGTTGTCGCAATCGAACCAGGTCGCGCCGTTCGAGTGGCCGACGTAGCCGACGCCGGCTTTTTCCGTGATGTCCTCGAACGTTCCGTCGCCCTTGTTCGAGAACAGGCGATTGCCGCCGCGGTAGCTCGTGACGTAGAGATCGGGATCGCCGTCGCCGTCGCAATCGCCGAAAGCAGCGCCGACCGACAGCGAGCGATCCACGGCGACGCCTGCCTTGGCGGTGATGTCCTCGAAGCGCATGCCTCCGAGATTCCTGTACAGCGCGTTCGGCCCCAGGAAATCGCAGAAGTAGATGTCGTCCTTGCCGTCGCCGTCGACGTCCGCGATCGCCACGCCGCTGCCGTGGTCGTAGGGATTGACCTGGTAGTGCGAGCCGCTCTCCGAGTCGAGGTAGTGGTGGCTGAACGTGATCCCCGAAGCGGCCGTGACGTCCTGGAATTTGATCGCGGAGGGAGCCTGCTTCGGCGCTTCCTTCTCGCCCTCACAAGCGGCGACCGCGAACGCAAACAGCAGGGTCAACGACAAGAGCTTGAAACGCATCAATCGTCCTCTGGAAATGGATTGGGCACGAGCGTTCCGCCGAACGCGCGCGTGTGCTCGGTAGCGGTCAATGGATCGCGAAAAGCACGCAGCGCGCCGCGGCCGCCGCTTGCGCGCAGGTTGGAACGCACGAAGGTCGCGGCGCGCGGATCGAGGGCGACACCGTTCTGCTCTTCGTGGACCTCGAAGCGGCGCGTATCGCCCGGCGGCGGCGCGGCCGGCCAGGCCTGGGCGCATTCGATGCTGCAGAAACTCGCGCGCAGCCTCGAGCCCTCGAACAGGTCGACGCGCGACGCGCCCTGGACCTGTGCGCCGTCGAGGGCGCAGCGCGCCGAAGCGCCGGCGCGCAACTCGGCGCGCGAGATCCAGGCAAGGCCCAAGGTGACCAGGCACCACAGGCACAGGAAACGGAGGGACATCGCTCGAAAGTGTAGCCACTTGAGCGCCGGCCGAGGCTCAGGCAAGATCGCAAGTCCCCGACATGCGCCTTTTCCACGCTGCTTTGCCTGGGCTCGCCTGGGTCCTGGTTTCGAGCTGCGCGAAGGAGTCCGCGACCTCGAAGGGCGTCGGCCTGGCGGACGAGAGCGCCGCGCGGGGGTTGCAGCTGTGCGCGCCGCGAGGCGACGACTATTTCATGCCCGACTCCATGGGGCCCGGCTGCGCCCTGTTCGACGCCGACGGAGACAAGGATCTGGACGCCTTTTTCGTGCACGGAGCTCGCGGCGCGGACAAGAGCTTCGAGAGCGAGGCGGGCCGCGACCGGCTCTTCCTCCAGGGTCCTGACGGGCGCTTCAGCGACGCGAGCGCGCGCTCCGGCCTGGACGATCCGCGCTACGGCATGGGCGCGGCCGTGGCGGACGTCGACAGCGACGGCGATCTCGACCTGTTCGTCACCAATTACGGATCCTCGCGGCTGTTCCGCAATCGCGGCGATGCGAGCTTCGAGGACGCGACCGAATCGGCGGGAATCGTCGAGGAGGGCTGGGCAGCGACCGCGGGATTCTTCGATTACGACGCCGACGGCAAGCCCGATCTTTTCGTCGCGCGCTACCTCGAGCTCGATCTCAAGGCGCGCGCCGTCGGCGACGACGGTGTGGCGGACTACCTCTCGCCCCTGCAATTCCCCGGTCTTCCCGCCCATCTCTGGCACAACGAAGGCGGAGGCAAGTTCCGGGACGTGAGCAAGGAAGCCGGCATCTCCGAAACGCCGGGTCGCGGACTCGGCCTGGCGTTCCTCGATCTCGACGACGACGGCCGCATCGACATCTTCGTCGCCAACGATTCGGAGCCCAATTTCGCCTGGGTGCAGATCGCGCCGGGCCGCTTCGAGAACCGCGCCTTCGCACTCGGCCTGGCGGTCAACCGCGTCGGCCGCCCCGAAGCCAACATGGGCGTGGCGCTCGGCGATTGCGACGGCGACGGCAGCCTCGACCTTTTCGTCACCCACCTCGTCGCCGAGACCAACATCCTGTTCCGGCGCAGCGCGAAGGGCAAATACGCCGACGCGACCGAGGGCACGGGGCTCGGCCCGCCCAGCCTGGACCTGACCGGATTCGGGACGGCGTTCTTCGACGCCGAGAACGACGGCGACCTCGACCTCGCCGTGCTCAACGGACGGATCATGCGCCGCGGACCGCGCTCGGTCGCGAAGCTCGCGCCGCATTGGCAGCCCTATGCCGAGGAGAACCAGCTCTTCCTGAACAGCGGCGCCGGGCGTTTTTCCTTGGCCGCGGCGAAGGACTGGGGCGACTGGACCACCACCATGGCCGTCGGTCGCGCCCTGTGCCTGGGGGACGTCGACCGCGACGGCGCTCTCGACCTGCTGGTCTCCAACGCCGACGGCTCGTCGCGGATTTTCATGAACCGCAGCGCAACGCGCGGCCACTATCTGTCCGTGCGCGCGCTCGACGCCGCCGGCCGCTGCGACGCCCTCGGCGCGACGATCGAAGTCCGGGCCGCGAGCCAGCGCTGGCTCCGCCCGGTCACCACCTGCCAGGGATACCTTTCCGCGGGCGAGCCGCAGGCCCATTTCGGGCTGGGCGCCGTCACGTCGATCGACGCCCTCGTCGTACACTGGCCGGGCGGAGACGTCGAAACGTTCGCGGGCGGGAGCGTCGACCGCGAGCTCGAATTGCGCCGCGGAAGCGGATCGCGCTGAGCACACATCCACTATGCAAGACCAAGCTTCGATTTCGCGCTCGATGCGATTCGGCAAGACGCCGGTGATCGTGACGATCGCGCTCGTGCTCGCGGTCGCCGCGGCTCTGACCGGGATCTACAAGCCCTGGAACTTCCTGCGCTACGGCCGCGCCGAGCCGCCGCTGCCGCCGAGCGGCACCGAGCTCGAGAAGCCGCTGGCCGATCGCATCGAGGAGCGTGTCGAGCATGTGCGCGCCCATCCCTACGACGCGAAGGTCTGGGGAAGTCTGGGCGAGACCTACGACGTCCACGGCATCCTTACGGAAGCGATTTTCTGCTACGAGCGCGCCCAGAAGCTCGACCGCAAGGATCCGCGCTGGCCCTACCTGCTCGGCATCGCGCAGCGCATCGGCGACCAGAAGGCGGCCCTGGCCTGCTTCGAGCGCGCGATCGCCCTCGCGCCCGACATGGCCGCTGCGCATTTCTACGCCGGCCACGGCTACCTGCAGAGCGAGCGCTTCGACGATTCCCAGCGCGAATTCACGCGCGCCCTCGAGCTCGCGCCCGAGGACCCCGCGGCGCTGATCGGCCTGGCGAAAGTCTCGCTGTCCAAGCACGAGCCCAAGCTCGCGATCGGATTCCTCGAGCGCGCGATCGCGAAAAAGCCTGCGACGCGCGAGGCCTACTGGTTGATGGCCTCCGCCTGGCGCGACGCCGGCGACGAAGCCAAGGCCGCGGAGTATTCCAAGCCCGGCGAGCCCCCACCGCAGCAGGAAGCCTTCGCCGACCAGCTGCGCTCGCAGCAACTCGGCAACGAGGGCGTGACGCTGCGCTTCGCGCGCATGCGAGCGGACGTGCTGCTCTCGCGCAACCAGTCGGAGGAAGCGATCGCGGAGCTGACCCACTACCTCGACAAGGTGCCGAAATCCGCGACCGCGCTCGGCGCGCTGGGCGACCTGTACATCAAGCTCGACCGGCCGATCGACGCGATCCCGCGCTACCAGGCCGCGAACAGCATCGATCCGGCGCTGGGCCAGGTCCTCTCGATGTGGGGCACGGCCCTGTATCGCACGGGCAAGCCCGAGGAAGGCATCGAGAAAACGCGTCAGGCGGTGACGCTCGAGCCCATGGACCTCGATTTCAAATCGAACCTGGCGAGCATGCTCGCGGCGCAGGGCACCAAGCCCGCGCTCGAAGAGGCGCTCGGCTTGATGAACGACGTGACCAAGGGCCGGCCGCAAGATCCCAGGGCGTGGATCAATCTGGCCCAGGTCCTGGGCGCGAGCCTCAAGGCCGACGAGGCGATCGCTGCCTTCCAGAAAGCCGTCGATCTCGCCCCGAACGATCCTGGCGTGCGCCACGAATTCGGAGTGCTCTGCGCGCGCGTCGGTCACCTTCCCGAAGCCGCCACGGCCTTCGCCGCCGTGGTCAAGGCCGATCCGACGCGCTTGGAGGCGCGCACGAATCTGATCCACGCGCTGACCATGCTCGGCCGCCAGACCGAAGCGATCGCCGAGCTGCGCGGAGCCTTGGAAATCGCGCCGAAGAATCCGCAGTTCCGCGCTCAGCTCGCCTGGCTGCTCGCGACCTCCAAGGACGACGCCGCGCGCAATGGCCCCGAGGCCTTGAGCCTCGCGCGCGAGCTGGTCGAGGGCTCGCAGGGCAAGAACCCGGAGTTCCTCGTGATCCAGGCCGCGGCCGAAGCGGAGTCCGGCGATTTTCCGTCGGCCCTCCTGTCGATCGATGCAGGCTTGGAGATCCTGAAACCGAAACCCGGCGGCGATGGCTCGGTCGTGCAGGATCCGATGCTGGTCGGGATCATCGATCGCGCTCTCGCTTGCCGGAAAGTCTTTCAGGAAGGCCGCGCGTATCGCACCGAAGTGCCCTGAAGTCGCGCGCGACTACGCCGCGCGAGTCGCCGGGCGCGCGAGCCACAGGTCGGCCAGGATCAGCAGGATCGAGACCGCGTTCGCCAGGGCGTAGACCCCGCCGCTGACGACGATCAGCGGCGTGAGGCCTGAGAATTCCCGGGCGAGCCACCAGCTCGAGAGATCGGCGAGCAGCGCGAGGCCGCTCGTGGCGAGCAACAGTCCGCCTAAGCGCCGGCCGAAGCGCGTGGCGAAGACCAGGACCGCGAGCAGGAGGCTCAAGGGCGCCAGCGCGAGCGCGTGAGCATGCGTCGACGCCGCGAGGACTTTCGCGGGCAAAGGCTCGACGCGGCGCGAGATCGCGAGCTTGGACACGTCGCTCCAGCTCGCGAGCGAAACTTTCGCGTCCTTGTGCTCGCCCTCGAGTCCGGCGCGCGAATGGCAGGCGACGCAGCGCCGCGCGAGGATTTCCGCCGGCGCGTCCGCGCCCAGCTCGATCGAGTCGTAATCCTCGCTCTGGCGCTTTCCGCCGAGCCACGAAAGCAGCACACCGCGCTCCGCCGCGGTCAACTCCGGCGGATGGCCACGCTCGATGGCTTCGAGCAATGGTGCTCGCGCCTGCACGCCGTGGTACGCGCCTTCGAGATCGGTCAGCGACACTCCGGGCCGCTCGTCGCGATTCTCGTGCTGGTTGATCAAGTGCGCGCCCGAAGCGATGAACCCGCCGGAGATCACGACCAGCAGCGCGCTCAAGCCCAGTCGCGCGGCGAGACCGAGCTCGCGCAGACTTCCCCCGCTGGTGAACAGCCCCTGACTCACAGCCCAGCGAGGAGTTGAGGATCGATCGCGACGTCTTTTTTCTCGACCAGCGCGCGGTGCGCCAGGATCCCGACCGCGCTGCTGCGCGCTCCATCCGCGAAGCTCGTCGCCGCGGGCTTGGCATTCGCGATCGCATTGATGAAATCCGCCAGCGCGTAATACAGCGACGAATACGGCAAGCCCACGCCCTCCTGCAGCTTGCCCTGCGACGCGAGCTTGGTCGCATCCGCGATCAACGTGATCCCCTGCTGGTCATGGAACTGCTGGCGGTTCGCATACACCTCCCAACCCTGAGTCGGCGCGTCGGCTTCCTTGAACATCCAGCCGTGCGTCCAAGCCAGCTTGATCGCCGCCATCGCTCCCGCGATGACTTCGAAGCGGCCTTCGAAGGAGTTGGCGAGCGTGCAGGAGTAATCGAGGCGCAGTCCGTCATCGAAAAGGAATTCGGCGTTGACCGTGTCAGGAATCTCGCGGCCGTCCTTGTGCAGACGCAGATCTCCGCGCGCGCGCACGGAGACGGGATGGCGGCCGAGGAACCAGTGGAAGACGTCGAACTGCTGCGAGCCCAGCTCGCCGAGCAGGCCGAGCGAGATCTTTGGATCGAGGTGCCAGTTCAATTCGCGGTCGCGCTCCGGCGTCGAGCCCGCGGTGCGCCACGATGTCTTCTTGTTATTTTGCGCGCGCAGGAAAGCGAGATCTCGCAGGGTCCCCGCCTTGAAGAAGGAGCGCGCCAGGGCATACACGGGATTGCTGCGCGCCTGGAAGCCGGCGGCGCAGACCTGCTTCGAATCGCGAGCGGCCGCGGCGATCGCTGTGCAATCCTCGAGCGTGCTCGCAAGCGGCGATTCGCAATACACGTGCTTCTTCGCGGCGATCACGGCGAGGACGAATTCCTTGTGCAAGTGCGTCGGCGTCGCGATCAACACGCCGGCGATCGCGGTCTCCTTCGCGAGCATCTCCGCCGCGCTCGCGTAGCCCTTCGCTTTCTCGACGCGCCGCAGCGCGGCCGTCAATCGCGTCTCGTCGTTGTCGCAGACAGCGACGACCTCGCATCCCCCGATGGTCGCGAGCTCGCCCAGGATCGCACGGCCTTGCCGCCCCGCTCCGATCAAAGCCAGCGGGACTTTCGCTTGGGGCAAAGCGGGATGCAGGAACTCGAGCGATGGCGCGAGCCAGGTCGCCGCCATGCCGGCTCCGGCGGTGAAAAGAAATTCGCGGCGGTCGCTGGTTGTCATCTCGCGGCGACGCGCGGCACGCGCTGCTCAGAGAATTGGGAGTTCGGGTCCGACATGGTCGGAGATTCTGCACGATCCGGACCAATTCTTCTCAAGGCTTGCCGTCCCAGACGATCTCCTGGCGCTCGTCGGCGGACAGGGTGATCGACTGGGTTTTGATGGTGCTCCCGTCCGACACTTCCAACTGGATCTCGACCGGGCCCGCGGGCACGGTCGCCGTGGCCCACCTGCCCTGGCCAAAGCTGTCGAAATGAAACCTGCTCTTTCCGGCGAGAAGCCAGAACCGGGCCGATGTGTCCTGCCCGGTGTAGCGCAGCGCGAGCTGCGCACCCCTTGCGAGTCGAATCTCCACATTGCGGAGAGTCTCCCCCGCGACCACGTCGATGGTTCCACTCGAACCAATCGCCCCCGAGGAGTCGCGAGCCCAGACGCAATAGCCTCCAGGCAGAACGCCCTGGAGACGGAACTCTCCAGCCTGCGCTCCGCCGGTCTGGAACCATCCTGACGGGTCCTGCGAAGAGAGTGTGACTTCCGCCTCCGCGATGAGCTCGCCAGAGCTGCCGACGATCCTTCCGGCGATCGCGCCAGCCGCGCGGAGCTGAAGCACCACTTCGCCCGCGCCGGCTTCCGCCTGGACGGTGAGAGATGGAGCACCGCGAGGGGAGAACGAGCCCGCGCCAAGTTCCCACAGGCCTGGCGGCAGCGGCCCGAGCTGGAACGTGCCGTCCGCCTGAGATTCAGCGAAGACGTAGGTGCCGAGCTCGAGATGCTCTGCCGAAAGGTCACACGCCCCTACAGGCGCGCCGCTCGCATCGATGACTCTCCCGCGCAAGAAAAGTCCCGCGTCCAGCTTCAGCGCCAGCTCGACCAGTTTCTCGGTCGCTTTCAGCTCGACGGCCTCGGCCAGTGCCGGGAATTTCGCGGCGCCTTCCACGGGGGCGACTCCCACGTACCAGTGTCCCGGCGGAATGTCCTCGAAGCGGAATGTCCCGAGCTTGTCGGTGCGCGTCTCCGCGTCCGGCCCGTCGTAGGACTCGAAGAGCTCCGTCGACGAGCTCGCTTCCGTGTTGGCTTTGAGCCACATCGTCAGGTTTGCAATCGGACGATCCTGCCCGTCGACGACGGAGCCGCGAATCGCTCCGCCCGTACCCCACGCGATCCGCACGGATCTGCGCTCGCCAGGCTCGAGGACGATGGGTATCGGCTCCACGCGATCCGCCAACCTCTTGGCGTGCGCCGTCAATCGAAGCCCGACATGGGGCGGCAAACCCTCGACTGTCGCGGTGCCTCTGGCGTCGGACTTCGAGGTCCAGCGAGGCTCGACATCCCTGTGCCATTGAAGGATCTCAATGCTCGCTCCCTCGAGCGGCGCGCCCTCTGCGTCGGCGAACGTGAATTCGAGCGTGGCGGACCGCGACATCCGGACTTCGAGCGGACGGCTGGGATCCGCGTGTCCAGTCTCGATGCGGAACTCTAGTTCCGCGTATCCGGGCGCGGAGGCCGTGGCAAAACTCGGGCGCCACGACTTGCCGTGCAGCTGAAATCTGCCGGCGGAGTCGACTGGGAGTGTGAGATTCTCTCGGGGGGGCGACTCGGACACTCCATCCGCGGGCCGATCACCCTCGGCGAGTCCGATGTGAAAACCCCATTCTCCACTGGATCCGGTCCGCAGCGCGCCATTCGTCAGCGGCTGTCCGGACTCGTCGTCGATCAGCACGCCGTGGAGCAGCACGTCATCTTTCGTCGGCAAGCGGAGCTCGAGCACGCGCTGCTCGCCGGCCGCGAGAGGCGCAATCTCGCTCTCGCTGAACGGGAGCGTGTAGCCGCCAAGTACGGCAAGCTCGTGGGCAAGGCCCGGCCGGACTTCGAATTCCGCCCAGCCGTTGGCATCCGTGGAGGGGCATTGATCGATGCTCCCACGATTTCCCTGCACACTCTGGCCCCAATGCATCGTTCCGGGCAGGCCGAGGATCAATTGCTTGCCTGCGATGGGCGTGTGATCCTCCCCTGCAGTGACATGCACGCGCAGAAGCGCGATGGCTGAGCTTGGAGCGGGAGAAGAGACGCCCTGTTCCGGAGGTGCGTTGACTTCGCGTTCCAATTCGGACGCAGGAGCCTGAGAAGGGTTCTCGGTCGGTGACGAAGGCCTCGATGCTTCGACCTGGGCCACTGGCTTTGCCATCGGCTCGTTCGTACGTCCGGCGTGGCATGCGGAAAGCAGCATGAGGAGCAACAGGATGAGTCCGGCAATTCGCTTCATGGGTTCAGCTTCGCAAGGCCAGAGTCTCGTGGACGCTCGCGTGCTTGAACCAAGCCGTGCTGGGTCGACGCAGCCAACCGGCAGGATCGCGCACGGCGAAATCAAGCTCGGTTGGCGGCGTGCATGAGCCAAGTCCGTTCTTTCGCGCGGCGAGCACGAGCAGGGCTGTCGACCAGACCTCGGCCACGCTCGCGCTGGGAGCGCAGACCGCCGAGTGCAGATCGGCTTCGAGCAGCGCGCCTTCGCGGGGATCGAGGATGTGCGCTCGGGACGAGCCGCGGCTGCCGTGCGTTGCGGAGACCGAAAGGGCGCGATCGCGCAAGGTCACTGACGCATGCTCGAACTCCCCTCCGAGATCGACGCGCCAACCATCCGGCGAGGTGGGCGGAGCGCCGAGAGCGATCACGCTGCTCGTGCCACCGTGCAGGAGGGCACGTTCGATGCCGGCTTCGCGCAGGAGTTCGGCGGCGAGGTCGAGCGCGAAGCCCTTGCCGATACCGCCGAGATCCAAGGCCGTGTCGCCGCGCGTGAAACGCAGGCTCGACGACGTTCGATCGAGTTCGTAGGCGCCGACCGCCGACTCTGACGGCGAGCTGCTAGCACTCGACGGGCGCAAACGATCCATCGTCTTACCCACGCAGATGTCGAACGCGCCAGCCGTCGCAATCTTCCATTTCCGACAGCGTTCGAGCAGATCGAAAGTCTCTGAATCGACGCGCACCCACGCCGCCCCCGCCTCGCGATTGATCCGCGACACCAGCGAATCACTCCGAAAACGACTGAGCCGCGCATCCCACTCCGCAACGACCTCCATCGCCGCCTCCCCGGCAGCCTGAGCGTGCGACAAACTCCTCCCCTCGAGCACGAGCTCGAAGCGCGTGCCCATCGCAAAGATCGCCGTGCGGACGATCATCGACCGACGATCCCTAGACGCGCGCGCTGGTGAGCTTGCTCGGATCGAACGTATACGCGCTCTTCGTCCACAAGGACTTCGTCGCGAGGTCGACGATCACCATCACCTTCGCCGCCGTCTCGACATCCCCGATCGCCGGCTTGCGCGTGCGGATGCAATCGAGCCAGTGCAAACGGTGCGCGTCCTGGTCCGCGGGGACCGGCGCGGACTTGAAGGTCTGCTCCTCGATCTCCTCGGCGAACACGCGCTCGGGCCGCATCACGCAGTCCTCGCTCGCGAGATAGAGATTGGCCTTGTGGCCGCGGATCAGGATCTCGACGCCGGTCTCGTTGCAGGTCGAGCCCGCGATCACCATCGTGTGGCCCTTCTCGAACTCGACGCTCAGGTTGACCTGCTCGTGATTCTCCATCGCGGTGTCGTTGAAGTGACCGCCAATCGCGACCACGCGCGTCGGCCACCCGACGTCGAGCGCCCAGACCAGCGGCGTGGTGACGTGCACCAGCAGGTCGCCGATCACGCCGGTCGACCATTGCTTGTAGCGGCGCCAGCGGAAGAACACGTTGGGATCCCACGGCGCCTTGCCGTTCGGGCCGCACCACGCTTCCCAGTCGAGCAGCGGGCCGGGCGTGACTTCAGGATCGACTGCGTAGAGCCACTCGCCGTCCTTCGAGTTGCGGCAGTAGCTGGTCTGCGAGAAGGTCGGCTTGCCGATCATGCCCGCGGCGATCAGCTCGCGCGCCTTGTGATACTTCGGGTGCTGCAGGAACTGCGTGCCGACCTGGAAGATCCGGTCGTTGGCCTGGACCAGGGTGCGCAGCGCGAGGGCTTCCTCGACGTGAAGGGTCATCGGCTTCTCGAGGTAGACGTCGAGGCCGGCGAGGATCGCGTCGCTGGCGATCTTGGCGTGCCAGTGCTCGGGCACGGCGATCAGCACGGCGTGCAGGTCCTCGCGCTCGAGCAGCTTCAGGTAATCGCGGTAGCCCGTGACCTCGATCCCCTGCTCCTTCGCGCAGTGATCGACGCCGCGCTTGAGCATCTTCTCGCCGACGTCGCAGATGGCGACGATCTGCACGTGCTCTTTCCCGGCCTTGGCCAGGGCGCAGATGCTCTGGCAGTGGCCGAAGCCCATCGCCGGCGTGCTGTCGGCGCCGATGCCGATCACGCCCATGCGGATCGGCTCTCCGGCTTTCGGCGGCGGCCGGACGCGGCGCTTCTGGGTCGCCGGGAAGCGCGAGGCTGCGGAGGCGTTCTTGCTGGAGAGCAGTCCGGCACCGGCGACTGCGGCCGTCAGGGCCAGGATCTCTCGGCGGGTCGAGCTCGATTGGGAAGGACGGGCGGGTTGTTCTCGTGTCATGGGACAGCCTTTTCGCCGAAGGAAAAACTCCTGTAGGGCGGGGCCGACGAGCCTAGCGGATCCCGCCGGCCTTGCGCGATCCTCGCGCGAATCCTCTCGAGGATCCGGTCGCGATCGCCCATCGGCGCCGTTTCGGAGAAGCCGATTCCGGTGCGATCAACCGTCCCTTGTACCAGCTGCTCGGCTTGCGCGACGAGGTCTGACCCACCTCGCGAATCAGCCGGAGCCCGTCGTCCCTGCACCTGATGCCGAACAAAAAAGGTCGAGGCAGCCATCACCACGGCAGCCGGCCTCGAAAAACTAGAACAGGGTGATCGTCACAGGGGTTGGAGGTCCACCCGTATCAAGGCCTGAATACGACGCGCACCGAGCTGGTGAGGTTCGATCCATGGCCACAGGGGCCCTGGTTGTCGCGGAACCAGGCCTGGAAGTTCCAGGTCGAGCCGGGCGTGATCCAACCGGCCGGCGACAATTCGTTGATCGAACGCCTCGCGATGTTGGCACCGAGTCGTAGCACCCCCGAGGGGCCGGCTGACTGCGCGAGCTTGAAGCGATAGATGCTCGCGCCTCCGATGCATAGCTGGCCGTCGCCAAGCGCGAGCGTGGAGGAGCCACTGCCCATCAGGAAGATCCCGAGGGCGTTGGCGGGCAGCGAAGTTGCCTGGAGGGAGAGAGTGCTGTCTTGGACGCTGCTCGAACCGGCAGCGGCGAGGACACCGCCCATGCCGCGCGAGCTCTTGCAGCCGCCGAAGTTGTCGTTGTTCGCGCAGGGCCCTTGGCTCGGACACGCGCAAAGTTGGGTCGCATCAGGCGCGAGCTCGAAGACGTAGGCCGAGCCGGATTGGCAAGCGACGTTGGCAGGGCAGGCGTCGTCGTCTGTCGGCGCTGCGATGAGAGCGTGCTGGCCCGAGATTGCGACGGCGCCGCTGAAGGCGTCGCCTGCCACTCCGTCGGGCGCAAATACCTTCCCGATCTGTTGCCAAGTACCGTTCAGGCGCCGGAGGGCGTAGGCCGCTCCGGCGGCAAGGCCCATATCCCTGTCGTTCGAGGAGATCAGGGCGAGGTCGCCCTCGATGCTCACGCGCCCACCGATCCCGTCCTGTGCTTGATTGTCCCACGTGCAGAATTCCTGGGTCTGTACGAACGACGGCCCCTGGCGCGTGAAGAAGTAGATGGCGCCAGAGAGTTGCGGGGTGTGATTGTGAGCAGACGTGCCAACCAGGATCGTGTCGCCACTCATCGCGACCGCCGATCCGAAGTGATTCTGGTTGGCTGCGTCGCTGGCAACGAGTTTCTGGGTCTCTAACCAGGTACCGTTGACTTGTCTCTCGAAGACGTACACCGCACCGGGATTGACGTCCGGCCCCCCGTTGTCGTGCTCGGGCGCGCCCACTGCGAGCCGATCTCCATCGATGGCGACGGCGAATCCAAAAGCTCCAGAGACCTCGAAGTCCGAAGCATAGACCTTGGCCGCCTCGACCCACGTCCCTCCCTGCAGCTCGAACACGTAGGCGCTTCCGGCCTGGTAGGCCATCGTCTGGTCCTCCCATTCACCGATGGCCATCCGATTGCCACGCAGTGCCGCGCTCATTCCGAAGCACTTCTGGTAGATCGACGTGTAGTCGCTGGCGAGGAGCTTCTGAGCATGAACCCAGTTACCTCCCTGAAGGTTGTAGACGTGGGCCGAGCCAGGGACGTCGTAGCCGCCCGGAGGCCGGTCAAAGGGTGTCGTCGCGACCATCCAATCACCCGACGCAGCCATGCCGTGGCCGCCGAGGTAGCCGCCGAACGAAGGATCGCTCGCCTTAAGTTTCCGCACGAACCCCCAGTCCGCACCTGTGGCCCGGTACACGTACACGGCCCCGGATTGAGTCTGGACATCGTCATCCCCTGGTGCTGCGCAAAACGCCCAGCCTGGAACAAGGGCAACTTTCAAACCGAGGTAGTCACCCGTTTCCATGTCCGGCGCGAGGAGCTTTCGCTCGAGGATCTGCGCACTGGCCGAGAAGGAAGAGGAGATCGCCAGACCCGCGAGCAGGAGACTCATCGGCAGCCTGCTCGCGAATGCTAGCCGCATGCAGCGACGCAGGCCGGCTGCCAGGACTTGATGGTCGCGTGGACCGAACGCCAGGGTGAATCGCTGTTTCATGACCCTGCTCCTATTGTACTCTCACGATGCATTGTTGACCCCGGCGCATACCGCCCAGGTAGCCGGCGTCCCCACCGCCAGGGGCTGTAACGAAGGACATGCCCACCACGTGGGCGTCCATTTGGCTCTTGAAATGGGGGGCCCAGGCTTGGGAGGCGTACTTCCACACACGTCCACACATCCCAGCCACCCACACAGCCCCGCTTGGCCCGACCTCGACTTCGCTCAGGATCGGAGCGAGCAAGTCCTCCCCGATCGTGCAGAGCGGAAATCCGTTCGCAGGCGGTGTTACCTCGGTGAAGGCCCCGAAAGAACCGCTGGAGAATGTCGAAGTGAGTAGCACTCCTGAAATGACGCCGCCCACGTCCTTTTCGCCCACCGCCCATGCCACGACACCCGAGATGTCAACGTCGGTGAGTTTCGTGACTTCGGGAGGCAGCGCAATCGATGCCCAACTCACAACGCCAGCAACCTTGCGGTACTGATTGACCGCGCCGCGGATCGGCCCATTCGGTGATGGATTGGGCCGTCGTCCGACCATGAGGCCAGTCGCCGTGTCCATGAACGAAACCCCTGCGAACTCGTAGAGGTGGAGATTAGTTTCCAGTGCGGGCACGTAAAGGCTCCAATCCTGGCCCCCGTTTCTTGATGTCAAGATGAGGCCTCCTGTGCCGACCGCCCAGAAGTTGTTGCCTGTGGCGGTCGTGCCCGACCACTCGACCTCGCGCAGGCTCTTGCCGGTGATGAAGTTGGGATCGCCGGTGATCGTGGCGTTCTCGAGCCATTGGGAACTACTGCCAAGATTGGGGATGTAGCGAATCTTGGGCTCCCCGTTGGTGGTTGTCGGGTCTCCTACGGCCACTCCGTTCAATTGCGCCAAGTCCCACGTGATCGCATGGATCGTGACCTGTGCAGCGTTCGCAATTGGAGACTGATCCTGCCATACAAATCCGCCATTGGTGGAATTCGCGATCCGACCATGCTGGCCAACGTGCCACCCTACGCTGTCATCGAAGAAATGGACGTCCTTGATCCGGTGCGGCTCGGCGGCAATCGGTGTGGGGCCTTGCGGAGTCGGCCTCAGGCCCGGGGAATAGGTGTAGCCGCCGTCAATCGACTCGCGCAGGAGGCCACCCATCCCGGTGGCGATTGCAATGGTCTGTCCCGCCCCATTGGGCCCCGCGAGCGCAGCTCCGAGCAGTGGGAACTTGACCGAGCCCGACACGGTCGGGATCACTTTGCTGAACACGGAGCGGTCCAGCCACACGCTCGTCGCAGGATCGCGCACAAGCTGCTGACCGTTGTAGCCTACCGCAATCGCTGAGTTGTCGCTGGACTGGATCGCCAAGCCGTACAGCGTCGTGAAATCCTGGAGGCGGAAGAGGTTCGCCGCGGGATTGTAGTTCGGGTCCGCGTCGCAAGCGATGTGGCAGCCCGTGAAGATGCAAGGGCATTCATGCCACTCCTTGCACCAAGTCAATCCGTCATCATGCGAAGCGAGAATGAGCCCGCACTGGACTCCGACTCCACCGCAGAAAAGTGCCAGATTTTGAGTGGGGTTACGGCTGATTTCCACGTCCCACGGCTCGAAGGCCTGGCCAGGGATGGCCTCACAGCCGGTGAGTTGGATGCACGGGTAGGCCTGAGGGCTGGAGATGACGTTGGGAAGGTAGAACACCTTGTCCCACGTCATGAGTTGGGAATCCGTGCTCCGGAATACCCATCCCGGCTCCACGACCGCCAACCCCAAGCGGTTGCCAGAAGGACGCTCGATGATGTCGAGGGCATAGGCTTCATCGCTTTGCCCGGGCGCCCAAGGCGACAAGCCATCGTAGAGATTCACGGGCACCCAGTTCACGCCGCCGTCGGTAGTCTTTTGGAACGAATGCTTCCCGATGACCCAGCCCTCCATCGGGTTGAGAAAGTGCACATCGAAGAGTTCGTCCGGGCCGACGGCGCCGCCCCAGATGGAGTTGATCTGGGCAATCACCGCCCAAGTGCCGCCACCGTTTACGGTATTCAGCA
>DATHET010000013.1:0-12048 GCA_035490315.1 Planctomycetota bacterium | reverse complement strand
GATCCAGACACAATCGGGCCTGTCCAGAGACTGCCAGGGAGTCTCGCCTCCAGGCCCCCACTCGCGACTGAGCCATTCTTCCGGCGGCCGCGCGCCGCGCGAGGAATGCTCTCCATCGAAGGCGAAGGTCAGCCATTCGCGCGCCTGGGGCTCGACGCCGGATCGTTCGCACAGCTCGAGCGCGAGTTCGACAGCGCGCCGGATGCGAGGCGTGTTCTGCACGCCATCGCTCACGGGCAGGAACATCGACGGCGAACGATCGAGAACCAGTTGCCAATGCAGCGGCACAGTGGCGGCGGGTCCGCGTCGAAGATCCGCGAGGGCGAAGCACGTCAGGGACACGGCGAGCAGAGCGGCGACCAGCGACCAGGGCAGGCCGCGTTGGCGCTGCGCGCCGATCGGAGCTTCCGTCTCGAGCGAGCGCCGCCAGAAATGGAGCCCGCCCGTCCACCGCGGAAGGCTGGGCTCGCTCGAGCGAGCGAGCCAGCCTAGGAGCGGGATCGAAAGCAACAGCCACAGGGCCTCGGGTCGCGCGAAGAACCAGCCGTTCATGCGCGACGACCGCGCAAGAGCTGCGCGGCGTGGGGCTCGAAGGGATCGCCGGCGCGCGCGATCACCAGCTCGCCTCCGACGCGGGCGAGGCTCGCGCGCCAATGCCGATGGTGCAGGCCGAGCGCTGCGCTGTAGCGCGCCGCTTCACGCTCGCCCAATCGCGCGACCAGGCTCGCGCCGCTCTCGGGATCGCGCCATTCGATGCTGGATCCAGCCTCGGTTCCCGCGAGCGGTGCGAGCTCGACGCGCGCGAGCACGCAGACAGCGTCCATGCGCCGGCGACTGGCGGCGTGCAGGGCAACCTGCGCCGGATCGACGTCGAACAGATCGCCGATCGCGATGCAGCGCGAGGCGCGAGCCAACGATCGGTGCTGGAACCAGGGCTCGAATCCGCTGCTCCCCGCGCATTCGAGCCCGTCGAGCGCGCCCATGGCGCGGGCGAGATCGGACTGCGAGCGCAGCTCCAGGATTCCGCGCTGAGTCGCCAAGGTGACCTGGCCGCTGGCACCCAGTCCGACGGCGCACAGGGCGAGAGCGAGCTCGGCGGCCAGCTGGATCTTCGGTGGATGCTCGGGTTCTCCGATCGCCATCGAGGCGCTCGAATCGAGCACCACGCTCCAGCGCTCGCCGCTCTCGCGCCGCGAGAGTCGCACGTGCTCTCCGGCGCCGCGCGCGAAGGCTTCCCAGTCGAAGGCGCGCAGGTCATCGCCGGGCCGGTAACGCCGTCGGCCCGCGAACTCTCCACTGCCCGCTGCGACCGCGGTGCTCGAGCTGGCGAAGTCCTCGCGCGGCGTGCGCCGGTTGGCCGACTGGGCGAGGGCGAAGCTCGCGACGCGCGCGCCGAAGCCCGGGGCGAACCGTACGCGCGCCGTGGGAGGATTCCTGTGGTCCATGGCGGCGTTGGATCGTTCAGCGCGGACCTGGTGGAACGGGTCCGAGCACCAGGGGTTCACCGCCGCCGGAGACCAGCGCGCGGCCCTCGCTCCACACCAGCTCGCCGCGGCGCACCACGCTGCGCGGGAAGCCCGCGAGCTCGAGGCCCTCGAAGGCCGACCAGCGGCTGCGCGAGGGCAGCTCGACGCCTTGGACGCGGCGCGTCTGGTCCGGATCGAAGAGCACCAGATCGCCGTCGAAGCCCGCGCGCAGCTCGCCCTTGTTCTGGATGTGCAGCGAGCGCGCGGGACCGCGGGTCACCAGCTCGAGCGCGCGCTCCGCCGTCAACAGCTTTTGCCGCACGAGCTCCCAGGTCAGGGGCCACAGCAGATCGACCGAGGGCATGCCCGAAGGCGCGTGGGCGTAGGGACGCATTTTTTCCGCCAGCGGATGGGGCGCGTGGTCGGTGGCGATCGCGTCGATCGTTCCATCGGCGAGAGCCGCGCGCAGGCTCGCGCGGTCGGCGAAGGTCTTGATCGAAGGGTTGACCTTGAGCAGGTTGCCCAGGCGCTCGGCGTCCTCGCAGGTCAGGAACAGATAGTTCGGCCCGGTGCTCGCGCTGACCGGCAGGCCTTCGCGGCGCGCGGCGCGCACCAGCTCGACGCCGCCGGCGCTGGAGAGGTGGAAGACGTGCAGCTCGACGCCGCACTCGCGCACCAGGTCGATGCTCTGGCGGATCGATTCCATCTCGGCGGCGTGCGAGCGCACCAGGTGGTGCTCGCGCACGGTGGCCGTGGGGTAGGCGAGCTTGCCCGCTTGCAGCAGCTCTTCCTGCTCGCAATGCGCGACGATCGGACGGCCGGCACGCGCCGCCGCTTCGAAGAGCCGCCGGATCGTCGCGGGATCGGTCTGGCCTCCCAGGCCAGTCGAGCCGCCGAGGAAACACTTGAAGGCCGGCGTCAGCGCCGCCATCGCGTCCAGCTCGGGCAGGGAATCCTCGAGCAGATTGGCGAGGCAGCCGAAGTCGACGCGCGAACGCGAGCGCACCCGCTTGATCCGATCCAGCAGCGCGCGCTTCGACGTCGACAGCGGCGGGTTGTTCTGGACCTCGACCACGCTGGTCACGCCGCCGTGCAGGGCGCCCGCGCTGCCGTGATCCCAACCCTCCTTGTGCTCGAGCCCGGGCTCGCGGAAGTGCACGTGCAGGTCGATCAAGCCCGGGATCACCACCAGTCCCGCGGCGTCGAGCACTTCCGGCGCGGGCCGGCTCGCGTCGAGCTCGATGCGCTCGCCGACCTGGGCGATGCGTCCGTCCTCGATCAGGACCTCGAGCGGCCGCGAATGCAGGCCGGGCGGGTAGCTTCGCCCGCGGCGGACGATCAGGTTGCCGCGGGTCACGTCCGGCGCAGCACCACCAGCGTGATGTCGTCGTCGTGCGCGCCGCCGGAGAACGACAGGGCGGACTCGGCGAGCTTCTTGGCGATCACTTCCGTGCTCGCGCCCTCGCTGCACAATTGCGTGAAGGAATCGCGCAGGCGCTCCTCGCCGTACAGGTTGTCGCGGTCGTCCTTCGAGGGCGCTTCGATCAAGCCGTCGGTGTAGGCGAGCATCAGGTCGCCGGTCTCGAGCTTCAGCCTGCAGTCCGAGGTGAAAGTTCCCTGGGGATCGAGGCCCAGTGCAATTCCACTGCAGACCACGTTCTCGATCTTGCCGCTGGCCTTGCGCCAGAGCAGCGGCTCGTGGTGGCCCGCGTTCAGGATCTCGCAGTCGCCATCGGAGCGGATCGCGCAGACCAGCAGCGTGACGAACATGCCCGGATCGACGCGCTCGGACAGGTCCTGGTTGAGCATCGTCACCGCGGTGCCGACGTCGGGCACGACGCGCAGGAAGGAGCGCAGGCTGGCTTGCGCCGCGGCCGTGATCAGGGCCGGGCCCATGCCGTGGCCCGTGACGTCGCCGACGATCACCGCCAGGCGCTGGTCCTTGGTCTTGACGAAATCGAAGAAGTCGCCCGAGGTGCGCTCGGCGGGCCGGTACCAGCCGTGGACTTCGAGCGCGGTCACGTCGCGCGGGATCGGCGGCATCAAGCCGCTCTGGATCGCGCTCGCCAGCTCCAATGATTGCTCGAGGCGCGTCTTCTCGATCGAGTGCAGGTGCAAGCGCGCATTCTCGAGCGCGATCGAGATGTGCTGCGAGAGGGCGGCGAAGAGCGACAGGTCGCGCGCCGAGAACTCGCGGGTCGCTGCCTTGGAGTCGACATAGAGCACGCCGCGCGCCGCGCGACCATCGCCGCCCTGATTCGTCGGAGCGGACAGGGGCACGCACATGACCGCGCGCAGCTTGAGATCGAAGACCGAGCGGCCGAGCTCCAGGGCATCGGAGTCGCTCTGCACCGTGGCCTTGACCGGACTGCCGCCCTCGAGCACGCGCTTGACGATGCTCGTGGAGAAACGCACATCGTCGTCGATGCTCTCGCCGCCCTTGGCGCGGGCCACGCGCAGGGAGAGACCGCTCTCGCCGCTGGTCGAGCCCTTGGCCTCGCTGCCGGCGAGGATCAAGAGGCCGCGCTCGGCGCCCGCGATCTCGATCGAGCGGTCGACGATGTCGACCAGGAGCTCATCGAGGTTGCGCGCTTCCGAGACCCGGGCAATCATGTCGAGCAGGACCTCGACCGAGCGCCGATCCAGGTCGGAATCGCCGGTCAGGAACTGGATCGTGGACGGGTTCTTGGAGCTGGAGGCCTTGTTGACGGCGGATCCGCCGCGCGCCGAGCTGGCGGCGAGCGTCACCTGGCTGGCCGCCGGGGCCGGAGGCGTAGCCTTCTTCTCGGCCTCTTTCTTGCGGTTCCAGAACATCGCGAGCCCAGTTTAGCAGCCGGGCACCGAAATTCCTTGCGCCGCGCGGGCCCGTGGCGAGAATCCTTCGTCCCTGAGAAGCTCGTGCTTCGCGACCCTGCCGCTTCCCCAAGCCCTGCCCTGCCCAGCGACGGAACATGCACATCAACGTCGACCATCGTGTAGATCACGCCGTACTCCACCTGCGCGGAGAGTTCGATACGTACTACGTGCGCAACCTGCAGGAGGAAGTCGATGCGCTGGTTGCCGCGGGCACGACGAACCTGATCCTCAATCTGCGCCTGGTCAAGTTCATCAACTCGACCGCGCTCGGAGCGATCATCAAGGCCTCGCGCCAGTGCCAGGCCAAGGGGGGCAAGCTGGCCCTCTCGCGCCCCTCGCCCTTCTGCCGCGGCATCATCGAGAAGGTCGGCCTCGACCGCGTCGTCTCGATCTACGACTCCGACGACGAGGCTGCCAAGGGCGTCACCTCGGGGGTCAAGACGGCTAACCCCAAGGCTGCCGGCTCGGGCGAGCTCGAGGACGGCACCGTGATCTTCACGCCGACGGACGCGACCAAGATCGAGCACTTCCTCTCCCAGGAGCAGCGCACGGGCCTCAAGGCCCCCAACCCCGTGCACGGACATGCCTTCGGCACGAACTGGCACGGCATCGGGCGGATGCTCGCGATCGATCCCAAGGGACTGGCTTTCACCTGGGACGGCAACGAGACCAAGCTCGAGCCCTTCGCCATGGGTCAGCTGCTCTCGATGGGCACCGAGATCAAGGTCAAGTTCCGCATGCCGATGTTCCAGCAGGGCTTCGTCGAAGCCCTCGCGACCGTCGCCGAGGTCGAGGAGCGCGATGACGGCGTGCGCGTCGGGGCCGCCTTCGTGAAGATCGACAAGGAAACGCTGGCCGCGGTGACGCAATACTCCAGCGACCTGAAGTTCCTGAAGGACGAGCTGCGCAAGGCGACCGGCAAGTAGCCGATCAGCCCGCCAGCCGCTCTTCGCGATCGTCGATCGCGGACTCGAACTCGCGCGCGACGCAGCTCCAGTCCAGTCGCGTCTCGGCGATCCGCCGGCCCTCGATGCTCCAGCGCCGGCGCGATTCCGGTGCTCCCGCCGCCAGGCTCAAGCCCTCGGCCCAGTCGCCGCGCGACACGGTAACGCCGCACTGGTCGCCGACCAGGAATTCCGCGCGTCCGCCGGCTTCGGCGACGATCGGCACTCCGCAGGCGAGCAGCTTGGCCAGCAGCACCGCGCGCGGATCGCTCGAAGCCAGCACGGCCAGGGTCGCCGACGAGAGGGCGCCCGGCAGCTCGGCTTCGGACAGCTCGCCCACCCAGTGCACGCGCGCGCCGACGCCCGCGCAATCCGCGATGGCCCGCAAGCGCGCGCGCTGCGAGCCCTCGCCGGCGATCACCAGGGACCAGTCCCCGCGCTGGCCCACGGTCCTCGCGAAGGCGTCGATGACCAGGTCATGGCGCGAAGTCGACTCCAGCGCGCCGACCGCGAGCACGATGCGTCCGATGATGCGGTGCCGCGCCCCGAGCGAGGAGACCAGGCCCGGGCGGAAGCGCTGCGTGTCGACTCCGTGGGGCACGACTCGCACGCGATCGAGCGGAAATCCCTCGCGCCGAGCCTGGGCCAGGGACCAGGGATCGAGCGCGACTACGCAGCTCGCCGTGCGGCGCACATAGGGCCCCCACAGGCTCGAGCCGACGCGCGAGAGGCCGCGGATCAGGGTGCGCGAAATCTGTCCGCCGCTGCCGTGCTCGACGAGGACGAGCGGCACGCGCAAGCGCCGCGCAGCCTGGGCAGCCATGCAGGCCGTCGGCGACATCGCGTCGTAGGCGATCAAGGCGCGCGGAGAGAAGTCGAGCAGGTGGCGGCGACCGTTCTGGCGCTGGCGATCGCGCAGGCGGCGCTCGATCGGAAGCGGCGCCGGGCCTGCGTCGCGCGCGGGCGAGTCGAGTTGCCGTCGCGATTCCGAGCGATCCGCCGGCGCGGCGAAGCTCGCGCCGAACAGGCCGACCTCGTGACCGTGCGACGAGAGGGCGCGCGCGAGGCAAGCAGCGTGCTCGCCGCCGAACAGCCGCGCCGACAGAGGATCGACCACCAGGGCAATGCGCAGGGGAACGCTCAAGGGGTTGGCCGATCTGGAATTACTTGCGTGGGGAGAATTACGGCGAATCCCGCTCGAGAGTGAATCGTCCGCTGCGATGCGAGTTCTTGATGCAGGATCGCGGAGTCTTGCTCAAGCGCTGCCCGATCGAGCCGAAAACAGGTCGGCATCGAAGCTCCTCCCCCCGGCCATCGCGGCCTCCGCCAAGAATCCAACGCATGCGCCGTTTCCCCAACACGCGTCCCCTCTCCGGAACCGAAGCGCCCGTCCGGGGACTGTTCATCGATCGCTGGGGCACGCTGATCGCGTCCGACACGTCCTGCCTGAGTCCGAGATCCATTCCCTGGAGCTTCGTCCCGCGCGCCGTCGACGGCCTGTTCCGCGCCCAGCAGGCGGGTTGGCTGATCTACCTGATCGGCAACGAGAGCGCGGTCGCCGAGGGCCTGGTCGAGGAGAGCCTGTGGCTCGAGCAGGAGCGCGAAATTCTTGCGCAGCTGGCGGCACAGGGCGTGCACGTCGCGCGCAACTACGCCTGCCTCGACCACCCCGGCGGCAAAGGCGCGCACAAGCGTCCCTCGGTCTTCCTCCTGCCGGATACGGGAGTTTTCTACCACGCGTTGCAACAGGACGGCGTGGTGCTCGAGAAGAGCTGGGTGATCGGCGACGGCACGCTGGAGCTCGCAGCCGGTGAGCGCGCTGGGATGCGCACCGCGGGAGTGCGCACGGGCCGCGGCCTCTCCGACGGGGAGCTCGCGATCGATCCGCAGTTCGTCGCCCAGGATCTGGCCGAGTTCATCGGCACGCTGCTCGGACCGCGCGTCGGCGCTCATTAGCGAGCGGACCGTCACGCCAACCCAGAGTCTCCGCGTGAGGCGACGCCGCCCCACGCGGAACGAGCGAACCAGGAGGTTCTCCTGCCGAGCACCTTCGGCGCTCAAGGAACCGAGTGAACTACTCCGCGTCCTCTTCGCCGGCCTGGCTGGGATTGTCCTTCTTCGCTCCGCTCTTGTCGGGGGTCTTGCTGCTGCTCTTGTCCGAGCTCGGCGTCCCACTGCGAGCCGGGCTACCTAGATCGCGCGAAGGCGATGCCGGGCCGCCGCCGGAACGCTGGGCTTTCTGAATCTCGTTTCCACGTTTCGCGTCGTCGTTGTTGTCGTTGGCCATTGTAATTACCATCGCCGTCGTTGCAGTTCTTGCGACTCTTCCTCAGACGGCGCGAGGAAACAGTTGCCATTGCGAAGCCTGGACCAGGAAAGCCCCGGAGCACGACCTTCGACGGAACGCCGAGCAAGAAGCGGTCCCCCTGCGGAATCGCGCGAGGCCGTGGTGCTTGCATCGCTCGCGCAGCAGCTGCGAAGCTGCGTGGTTCTGGGTACCCGTCGCGTTCACTTCCTTCGAATCGACGCGACGCGGGTGAAGCACATTGGAGAATCGCTCGTCGCCGCGACGGAGCTGGTCAGGGCAGGCGGCGATCCGGCCGCCGACGAGTTCGTCGCAGCGGAGTGCGCGGTGCCCGCGGAAACCGAGCACTACAAAAACACGCGATATCCGCACCGAAGTCCCCGGTGTGGACGTCGGTTCATTTCTCCCGGCGCGAATCAGTGCATTCCTCGCGCAGCGGAAAGCCGTGCGCAGGGTCGCGAATTCCGAGTCGGCACATCAGTTGCGAGGGGGCCAGCGCATTCCATCACCCACCACCCCCCTGAGCTTCCATGGCACCTCAAAGCATTCGCCCCGCACCTTCGCGTTTCAGCCGCTCCGCTCCCACACCGCGCCCGCAATCGCTGCTGCGCACGGCTCCGTTCCGCGTCTTCGGTGAGGCGCCGCCGTTCCGACCGCACATCGTCCACCCCACCCAGCTTCCCGTTCACGCACGGCACACACCCACGGGCTTGCGTACGCACATGAGCATGAGCAGCAAGGCCGGCAAGGTTCGTACTGGAGTCCTGCTCTGGGCGCTCGGCGTTCCGATCCCTTTGATCCTGTTGTTCTGGCTCATGCGCGGCTGCGTCTGACCCCGACCTGGAGGCCGTCATGGCAAGGGGCATCTGGAAAGGCACGCTGGGTTTCGGCCTGGTGAACATCGGCGTCGAATTGTTCTCTGGCGACCAGCCCAATGCCCTGGACCTCGACATGCTCGACAAGCGCGATCTTTCGCGCATCGGCTATCAGAAGTTCAACAAGACGACGGGCAAGATCGTCCAGCAGAGCGACATCGTCAAAGGCATGGCTGTCGCGAAGGATCGCTACGTGGTCCTGACCGCCGAAGACCTGAAAGCGGCCAATCCCAAGGCCACCCAGGCGATCGAGATGGAAGGCTTCGTCGATGCGAGCGCGATCGACCTGGTGTACTTCGACCGCGTCTACTACGTGCTGCCGCTCAAGGGCAGCGAGAAGGCCTATGGCCTGTTGCGCGACGCCCTGCGCGAGAGCGGAAAGATTGGCATCGCCCAGTTCGTGATCCGCACGCGCCAGTACACGGCTGCGGTCTATCCCCACGGCGAGGCGCTCGTCGTCCACGCCCTGCGCTACCACGACGAGCTGCGCGATCCCGCGGAGCTCGGCATCACCAAGCTCAGCGGGCACAAGGCACAAACGAAAGAAGTCGCGATGGCCGAGCAGCTGATCGAGTCCATGACCATGGACTTCAAACCTTCGGCCTACAGCGATACCTACCGCAGCGATCTGCTCAAGCTGGTCAAGACCCGCGCGCGCAGCGGCGGCAAGAAGAGCCCGCCGCTCGCCAAGGAATCCGAGGCGCCCGAGCCGCGCGTGCACGACCTGATGGAAGCCCTGCGTCAGAGCGTGCAGGACAAGCGTCGCCGCACACCGACCTCCAGGCGTCCGACGAAGGTCTCTCGCTCGCTCTCGCGCCGGAGCGCGTGATGTCGCTGACCGAGTACCGCCGCAAGCGAGACTTCCAGCGCACCAGCGAGCCAGGACCCAAGCTCCGCAAAGCCGTCTCGACGCGGCGTATCTTCGTGGTCCAGCACCACTTCGCCTCGCACGAGCACTACGATTTCCGTCTCGAGGAGGCCGGCGTGCTCAAGAGCTGGGCGGTGCCCAAGGGCCCGACCATGGACCCTTCGATCAAACGACTCGCGGTCGAGGTCGAGGACCACCCGCTCGAGTATGCAAAGTTCCACGGCCGCATCCCCGAGGGATCCTACGGCGCGGGCGTGGTCAAGATCTGGGACAACGGGACCTGGATCCCCGAGGGCGATCCAGCGAAGGACCTCGCCGCGGGGCGGATCTCCTTCGAGCTGCGCGGGCGCAAGTTGAAGGGCCGCTGGACTCTGGTGCGCATGCATGCCTCGGAGCGCTACAAGGGCGATCGCAACTGGCTCTTGTTCAAGACCGATGAGTCCCACGCGATCAAGCCGGCCGCCGCTGCCCTGAAGTCGACACGCGCCAAGTCGCGGCCCGCGGCCGGTCGCACTCCGCGCAAGAAGGCCCCGAAAAAAGCGTCGGTCGAACGCCCAGCGTTCATTCCCCCACAGCTCGCGACTCTCGCCGAGGCAGCGCCCAGCGGTGAGGGCTGGGTGCACGAGGCCAAGCTCGACGGCTACCGTCTCGAGCTGATCCAGGACCAAGGCACGGTGCGCCTGTACACGCGCAGCGGAGCCGATTGGACTGATCGCTTCCCCGCGATCGCCCGCGCTGGCAAGGATCTCGCGGGACGCTCCCTGATCCTCGATGGCGAGGCAGTCGCGGTCGCGGCGCGCGGCGTCTCCTCATTCAGCGCGCTGCAGTCTGCGCTGAAGGAAGGCGCCAAGGCGCGGCTGCAGTACCACGCCTTCGATCTGCTGTTTTTCGACGGACGCGACCTTCGAGACCATCCTTTGAACATCCGCCGCCAGGCTCTGGAAGAGCTGCTCGGCAAGCCCGCGCGCGGCGACGTGATCCGCATCAGCGAGCGCATTGTCGGCCGTGATCCCCTCGCAACCGCCTGCAAGCGCGGCTTCGAGGGCCTGGTCAGCAAGCGCGACGACGCCCTGTACGAGAGTCGCCGCAGCCAGGCCTGGATCAAATCGAAGCGCGGGGCTCGCCAGGAGTTCGTCATCGTCGGGTTCACCGAGCCGCAGGGACAGCGCAAGGGCCTCGGCTCCCTGCTGCTCGCCGTCGGCGAAGGCCAGGGCAAGCTGCGCTACGCGGGCAAGGTGGGCGCGGGCTTCTCGCACACTTCGCTCAGCGATCTGCGCGCCGCCCTCGATCGTCTGGAGCGCACGAAATCGCCGCTCGCCGAGCCGCCGACGGAAAGGCCGTCCGGAATCCTGCACTGGGTTCGACCCAAGCTGGTTGCGGAAGTCAGTTTCACCGAGTGGACGCCCGATGGCCTGTTGCGCCACCCCGTGTTCCACGCACTGCGAGAGGACAAGGCCGTGGCATCGATCCAGCGCGAGAATCCGGCCATCCTCGGACGCGCCGACGCTTCCTCCACAGTCGCCGGCATGGCCATCACCCATCCCGAGCGCATCGTGTATCCCGGCTCTGGCATCACCAAGCTCGAGCTGGCTCGCTACTACGAGCTGGTCGCGCCGCTGATGCTGCCGCACCTCGCGCATCGACCGCTTTCGGTGTTCCGCTGCCCGGAGGGACTGAGCAGCACCTGCTTCTACCAGAAGCATTGGACCTCGACCTTGCCCGGCGTGAAGACGGTCGCCGTCCCGGAAGGAAGCGGCGGAGCGAAGCCCTACGCCGTCGTCGGCGATGCCAAGGGTCTGGTCGCGCTGATCCAGTACGGCGCGATGGAGCTCCATCCGTGGGGCAGCCGCGCGGACAAGCTCGACGCGCCCGACCGCATCACCTTCGATCTGGATCCAGGCTCCGACGTGCCCTGGAAGCGCGTCGTCGAAGGCGCCTTCGCCCTGCGCGACCTGCTCGCCTCGCTCGGAATGAAGACCTGGCTGAAGACCAGCGGAGGCAAGGGTCTGCACGTCGTGCTGCCGATCGAGCGGCGCGTCAGCTGGGACGTGGCCTCCAGTTTTTCGCGGGCCGTCTGCGAGCGCGTGTCGCAAGCGGCCGAGGGGCGGTACGTGACCGTGGCCTCCAAGGCAGCGCGCAAGGGCAAGATCTTCCTGGACTGGCTGCGCAATTCCCGCGGAGCGACAGCGGTCGCGCCCTGGTCGACGAGGGCCCGCGAAGGCGCGACGATCTCCATGCCGATCCGCTGGGAGGAAGCGGCGAAGCTGCGCGGCGGCGACACGTTCACGCTCGAGTCCGTCGCGAGCCTGGTCCGCAAGAATTATCGCAACCCCTGGAGCGAACTTCCGCGCGCCAAGAATCGCATCACCCTGGAACTCGCTCGCGAGCTGCTCGCGGATTGAGCTTCGGATTGGGACTCACGCGCGGCGCTCCGAGCTAAGTCTCGCGCGCGGCGCTCCGAGCTAAATCTCGCGCGCGGCGCTCGGGTCAAATCTCGCGCGCGGCGCTCGGGTCAAAGCTCGCGCGCAGCGAAGGTGTCGCCGCGAGCGAGGTCGCCGGACTCCAGGCCCAGCTTGAACCAGCGCACGCGTTGTTCCGAGGTGCCGTGGGTGAAGCTCTCCGGTACGACTCGCCCACGACTGCGCCGCTGCAGATTGTCATCGCCGATCTGCGACGCTGCGTTGAGCGCTTCCTCGACGTCGCCGGCCTCGATCATCTTGCGCGCGCGGTCGGC
>DATHET010000012.1:0-6009 GCA_035490315.1 Planctomycetota bacterium | reverse complement strand
GGCAGCCAGTCTTTGAGCGAGGGAGGGAACAGAAGCGGCTGGTCGGGGTCGTACGGCTCGAAGGTTTGGGCCATGCCCTCTTCTATTAAGGCCCGGGACCGCAGTCCAGCGGTCACTGCGATCTGTGGCGCAGACTCCTAGTTGGAAAATGGAGCCCGGCGAGCTGTCTGGAATGCTCGGATCGCCAGTTTCATCTACCGGAGACGCGCGGCGAGCGCGGTGGGGAACTGACTCCGTACGCGACTCCCGTCATGGGCAGACCAGGAACTGCAACCCGCCCGTGAGGGTCGAGTTGTTCGGGAAGGCGAATCCAGGGTCGCGGCCCCAGATCTGCGCGTCGACGACGGTGCCCTGCACGAGCAGATAAGCAGCCGGAAGTCCGCCGAGCGCGCCGACCGCGAAGGCATTCATGTCCAGCGAATACACGCCCGAGCAATCGCTCGCCGGCAAAGGCGTTCCGCCCGAATTGATCGGGATCGAGCGCCTGACGGGAGCGGTCAGGCACAGGAATCCGCCTTGGAAGGGAACTGCAGCCGGGCCGTGGTTCGTGTAGAGCACGAGCCCTGGCTTCTGGTTGCGCTCGTTCGAGCCCGTGATCACGAATCCGGAGCCTGCCGTCGCGCTCGGCGTGCCGGTCGAGCTGATCGAAGGAAGACAACCCAGGCTGTTGATCTTGGCCGTGCAGTACGTGGTCGGCGCGGGACAGGTGTTCGGCTCCTCGACGATTCCGAGCAGGCCTGCGCCGAGTCCGGTGTTGCCGACCGGCGCGTTGTTGCCCGTCGTGAGATCCACCTTGACGATGGCGCCGAAGAAGTCGGTGAAGAACAGCTCTCCCGCGGAATTGAACGTCGCGTCCTCGACCACGCTCAATCCGCCGTTGCCGCCGATGAAGCTCACGGCTGCCGTGGTCTTGTCGACGCGATAGAGCACGCCGCCCAGATCGGCGCCGTAGAGCTGGCCGGTCGCGGAGCAGATCAGCGCCGTGCGCACCGTTCCGCCGGTGTCGCCGATCAACACCGAAGCGCCGGTCGCAGGATCGATCTGGTACAGCTGGGTCGGGGTGTTGCGGCACAGCCCGTAGAGCAGCCCGCTCGTCGGATCGAAGGCGAGGTCGGCGACCGTGGCGAGGCCCGTGTTCGCCACGAAAGTCGCGACGCCCGTGTCGACGTCGATCGTGTACAGCGCGCTCGCGTTCGGCTCGATGCCGTAGATCACGCCGTTCGAGGGGCGTTTTTCGAGCGAGAAGAAGCGCTGCGTTCCGGTCATCGTCGAACGTAGCGACGACAGGCCCGTGCTCGGATCGAAGTCATAGAGCTCGCGCGGAGCTCCGCCGACGCCGTTCTCGCGGAAGTAGATCAGATTGCCGGCGAAGGCGCTCGCGCTCGAGACGATCGACAGGACCAGGGCCGCGGCTCGCAGTGAATTCTTGATGATCTGCATGGTGGTTTGCGATGGGTTGGCGGTGAGCGAGCGGCGTACGGAGTCAGGAGACCGTCCAGAGTCGTGATGGTAACCGGGCGTCGCGAGAGCGGCGCCCGGTTACCATCACGACTCCGGACGGTCTCCTGACTCCGTACATTCCCTTATGACCTGGATCCGAACCAAGCCCTTACCTGGCGCAGAAGAGACTCTGCGCAAGGCAATGGAGATGCAGCGCGCGCTGTATCCGAAGGAATACTCGATCCCCGTCGCGCCCGGCGGGGACAGCATCGTGCAGGCCCACGGGATGATGCCCGATGCCCTGTTCCACGTGTTCGCGGGTTTCGGCGCGATGATGTCGCCGGATCTGCCGCTCTCGCGTGCGCAGCACGAGATGATCGCCACTTTGGTGTCGGTCACCAACCGCTGCTTCTACTGAATACAGTCCCACGCAGAGTTTCTGCGTAGGGTCACGCTCGACGACGCACTCGTGCAGCAGTTGGTGGACGACTACACGAAAGCGCCGCTGGAGCCTCGTGCCCGCGCGATGCTCGACTACACGGTGATGCTGACGCGCGACGCGACGGCGGTGGTCGCGGCGGACCACGACAAGCTGCGCGCGGTGGGCTTCGACGAGCTGGGAATCCTGCAGATCACGCTGATCGCTTCGTGGTTCAACTACATCAACCGCGTCGCCGATGCGCTGGGCGTCGGCCGCCTGGCGAATGGCGAGGACAACAAGGAAATGAAAGGCTGATCGGGCTCGCGCGCCGATCGTTTCACTCGCGCTTCGAGCTGCGCAACGTCCAAGCCTTTCGGACGAGCGCTCGCCGCAGCTAGCAACTTGGACGGGCGCAACCCGCTCGAATCTCGATCGGGTGTTTCCAGGTGACCTGCTCAAGGCGCCCAAGGCGAGCCTTGGTCGACGTTTGCCCGACAGCCGTCGCTCACAGATATCCGAGCCTGCGCAGCAGATCGACGGCTTCCTTGCGCCCCGCTGTATTCGTGTCGCCCGACGAGGCGGGCCACACTGGGCGATAAGCGCCGTAGCTGGCGATGGCCTCGCGCTCCAGGGCGACCTTGCTGTCGCGCGCGAAGACTCCGCCGAGGGCCTTGCCCGGCATGTCGCTCGACGGCGGCAGGCCGTAGAAAGCGAGGATGGTCGGCGTGATGTCGAGCACCGAGGGCTTCAGGTCGGCCGACGTCGTGACGACACCGGGGCCCTTGACGATGATCACGCCGGATTGACCCTGGTGGTGTCCGTAGTCGCGGCCCGGCGTGTAGCACCAGCCGTGATCGGAGACGAGCATGTAGGTGGTGTCCGCACCGCCGGCATCGAGCAGATCGCCGAGCAGCTTGTCGGTGAATTCGTAGGTCTTGTCGACCGTGCCGGTGAGCGCTCCGAATCGATGGCTCAGGTTGTCGACGCCGCGCAGATAAACCGCGAGCATCGAGACCTTCTTCTCGTTCCAGAGCTTGAGCGCCCTGCGGTTGGCGTACTGATCGCCGTGCACGATCAGCTCGAACTCCTTCATCGCGCCTGGATGGTCGCGCAGCTTGGTGCGCTCCGCCTCGTTCAACCCCGAGAAGATCTCGTGGGCCATGATCTTCTCGGCCGCGCCCTCGTGCCCTGAGTAGAACTCGCCGTCCTCCGCCAGCAGTTGCACCGACTCTTCCGCCAGCTCGAGCGGCCAGGTCTGGTTCGCCGTGGTCGCATTCACGCTGGCGTTCTCGAGCCGCGCCAAGGCGAAAGCCTGCATCAAGGGCCCGTTGTCGGAGTACATCCAGCCGTCGATCTTCTCGGCAGGCCAGGTTGCCCACCAGTTCACGATGCCGGTCTTCACGCCGAAATCGGACAGGATGTTCCAGACCGCCTTGTGATGGCGCTGCAGCGCTGTCACAGGAAATTCCGGGGCGAGTTGGCGGTGCACGAGCATGTCGAACATCGCGGCGAGGCCGACGTTCTGCGGGAGCATCGGGACGCTTCGATACTTCGGGTAGGTGCGCATCACGCCGCGGCTCAGGCCCGGCAGGGCGACCTCGGTGAAGTCGAGCACGCCGTGGAGGTCCTCGCGCACGCCGGTCGCGATCGTCGTCCACACGATCGGCGACCAGGTCGGGCGGGTCGTCGCGAGAGGTGCCTGATACGCGCCGTCGCACAGGCGCGCGAAATTCGGCAGGCGGCCCGCGGCCATCAAGGGCCGGATCCGCGTCCAGTCGGCGCCGTCGACTCCGATCAGCATCAACCGCGGCGGATCGCCCTCGGGCCTGTGCACCACCTCGAGCGGCGCGCTCGCTCCCGTTGCTGCGCCCTCCTGGCCGAGGGGGTTCTCGCGGATCGAGATGAAGGCCATGGCCGCGCAGGCGAGGACGAAGATCGGCTCGGTTCCCATGCGTTTCGCGGAGCGCACGCGGCCCATCAGCACTCTCCAGGTGATCGCAAGGGCGAGGCCGAGGGCGATCGAGCAGAGGATGTTCGAGTTGCTGACCTCCGTGCGCCAGGTGAAATGGCTGATCGTGAACTGTCCGGTGGCGAAGCCGGCGAAGCCCACGATCGCGGAGCGCGCGTGCACGAGGAACGTGGCGTGCGAGCGCCGGCTGAAATAGCCGACGAGCCCTACGAGCAGGCCGAAGCAGGCCATGATCGCGGCATAGGCAGCTACGCTCAGCATGACGAAGGGACCTGCCTGGCCGGGCCCCTGCATCGAGGTGTTCATCTGCACCGCGAGGGCGCCGACCAGGGCGCCGAGGCTCGCGCCGATCACGCTCCAGCCGGCCAGGGCCAGCAAGAGTTCACGCCCAAGTCCGGGACTGGTCTCCGGGTTCGAGTCGCCGGCTTGCATGGCGCCACTCTAGCTTCGAGCCGTCAACGTGCAGGCAATGGCACCAGGCTCCATCCGTGCGAAGGCCTATATCCCTAGATCCACTGAGTCGTGGTGGGGGCAGCAGCGTGCAAGGCCGATTCCGAGGCGTTCAATATCGCAATTCCGTCACCTGCCCGGGAACCAGCGTGAGAGGCAGGCGCGCGAGTTCCTCCTCTTCCTTGAACAGGATCAGGGTCGTCGCGCTGTCGCCTACGGCGAAGGCGTGGGTCGAGCCGGTCTGGGTGATCCACAGCGCCTGCATGCTGGACCAACCACCAGGCATGAACGTGAAGATCGGCATCGGATCGCCGCCGGCCCCGATCACTTCCACGCGATCCGGCAGGTCCTCCTTGCCTTCGCACAGCAGGCGCACGTGGCAGCGCAATTCCGCGACGAGGCGCAGCTCGCTCTTCATGTCCAGCTGGTCCGAGCTGAATTGTTTCGCGATCAGCTCGTCGCCGCTGATCGTCAACACGACATCGCGGCGCGGCACACCCGTGAGCTGGAAGCTGCCGTCCGCGGACGTCTCGACGCCCTCCGTCGACTCCGAGTAGGCGGAGTTGCGCGTGCGGAACGTCGTCAGTTGCACGTTGACCTTCGCTCCGGCGACCGGCGCACCGCGCCGATCCACGACCTTGCCTCGGACTTCAGGCCAGAAGGCGTCGGACGGGACGCGCAGCACGAGGTCATGCGTGCCCGCGGGGACTTCCTCGGCTGTCAAGGTCAAGAGCGTCTTGCTGTCCCAGACCCTCACTCCGTAGGCGCGAGGAGAGAGGCCAGTCAGGGTGAAGGTTCCCGTGGCGCTCGTCGCGAGCTGCCTGTAGTGACCGGAGAGTCCGGCCGCGAGGTTCTCCGCGAGTTGCATCCCGGACACTTCGGTTCCGCCGTTCAGTACGACGGACCATCCCGCGGCGGGCTTGCCATCGGCGAGCAATACGGTTCCGCGGATCTCGAGCGACTGGGGGCCGAGATGGACCACGATAGGCGAGTCGTCGTTCTGTGCTGCGCGCTCCGAGAGCTCGACCATTCCAGGTTGGAAGCCGACCTTCACGGCGAAGAGTTGGCCTCCGAACTCCCAATCGGGAGCGACGAGATCGAAGTGTCCGTCGCTCGCGCTCGTGGTCGAAAGCCCCGTGAGCAGGACCCTCGCGCCTGCCACCGGCTGACCCTCGGCGCTGAGCACGATGCCGCTGAGGTGCGGGTCCTTGCCCAGTGCCTCCCTGGTTTTCAGCACGATGCGCAGATCGAGAGACGTGGCCACCGGCAAGGCGATCTCGCCCTGGCGGTCCTCGCCTGAAAACGCCCTCAGTGTCGCACCCGCCACCGCGGGCACGGCCGGCATGTGGAACGTCCCGTCGGCGGCGCTCTCTGTCTTGAATTCGGCCTGCCCGTTGCGGTCGAGCGGCAGCGGGAAGGCGCTCAGGTCCTCGGATGCGATGCGCAACTCGAGCCGGGCACCGGCGAGAAAGGCGCCTGCTTCATCCTCGACCGAGCCGCCGAGCTCGATAGCGGGCGCGGCCACGACCAGAAGCTCCGTGCTGCGCGCCCAGAAGGACGTCGTCGAGGCGCAGATCCAGCCCTGGCCGGGCAGCAGCTCGAGCTCGTAGCGGCCTTCGGCATGAGGCTGCGATTTGCGATCGGGCCCCGAGAACTCGAAGCGTCCGTCCGCGCCGCTGCGAGCGATCTCTTCCTGCGGCTCGCCCAACGTGAGCGCCAGGTGTGCGAG
>DATHET010000011.1:0-52906 GCA_035490315.1 Planctomycetota bacterium | reverse complement strand
CGGCTTGCGTGGCGGTGGCCACGCCCGCTTCTATCGTTCGAGCCGTGTCAGGGGACCATCCCCGCCTCAGTCGTCCGCCGATTCCAGCGTCCCGGCAGCCAGACCGTGGCCGACGTGCAGGTCGATCGCGCGGCGATCGGTTTCGCTGAGCTCGTGCAGGAATACGGCCACTTCATAGTGCTCGACAGCCGCGCTGATCTTCTCGCAGCGCACCACCGCGCCCTTGCCGCGCAACTTCTGGCGACCCTTCGCGCTCGGAAGCTCCAACGAAAGCTCGAGCATCGTCATCATCGCGATCGGGCGGTCGACGTAGAACGACACGCCGGCTCGCGAGACGTCGCGCACGCGCGCCTGGACCAGGCCGGGCCGCGGACCGCTGGTCAGCATGATCTCCAGCGGCCAGTCCGCTGCGGCGCGCGGATGCGCGCGCCGTTCGCGGCCTTGGAGAGGGCGGAGCTTGGCGTTGGGTTCGCTCTTGGCCATCGCGCGAATTTTCCGGTGGGGGACGACGATCGGAGCTGAAAAGACAGACGCATCGTAGTCTTCCCGCAGCGCCGCGCCAGGGCCGGCGATAGACTGCGCATTCCGCGTCTTCTGGTTCCGGGGCGCGGGTGAAAACGGACGGAGCCAACGCACACAACTCGAAAGGGCGAGAACATGTCGAGCTACAACAAAGTGATCCTGATGGGCAACCTGACCCGCAAGCCGGAGGTGCGCTTCACGCAGGGCGGCACGGCGATCTGCAAGCTGGGTCTGGCGGTCAACCGGCGTTTCAAGGACCAGACCGGCGAGTGGAAGGAGGAAGCGACGTTCGTCGACGTGACTTTCTTCGGCAAGCGCGGCGAGGCCTTCGCCAAGTTCCACGACAAGGGCAAGCCCGCGTTCATCGAGGGCTCGCTGCGCCTGGACACCTGGGACGACAAGCAGTCGGGCGAGAAGCGCTCCAAGCTCTACGTGGTCGGCGACGACTGGCAATTCGTCGGCTCCGGCGGTGGCGCGCGCGAGAGCCAGCCGAGCTCCGAGGACGGCGGCGCCGGCGGCTACAGCGCGGGCGCGGTGGAGTCCCAGTCGGGCGGAGCGCAGCTCGACGCCGACGACACGCCCTTCTGAGCACCGTGCGCGTCCGCGTGCGACTGTTCGCCGAGCTGCGCGAGCGCGCCGCGGTGAGCGAGCTCGAGTTGGAGCTTCCGCAAGGCGCGGACCTCGCGGCGCTCAAGCGCGCGCTCGAGGCGGCGGTGCCCGCGCTCGGCTCGCTGAGCCACGTGCGCGTGGCCGTCGATCGCGCCTACGCGGCCGACGACACGCGGCTCACCCCGCAGAGTGAGATCGCCTTGATCCCGCCGGTGTCCGGCGGTTCGGGCGAGGACGAGCTGCTCGAGCGCGGCGTGTTCGAGGTCTCCGAGCTTTCGATCGAGCCCTCGGCTTGCCAGCTGCGGGTCGAGCATCCGGCTTTCGGCGCCTGCGTCCTGTTCAGCGGCCTCGCGCGCGACCACAGCCGCGGGAAGAGCGTCGAAAAACTGGAGTACGAGGCCTACGCCGCGATGCTCGAGCCCGAGATGGCGAAAATCTTCGCGCGCTGCCGCGAGCGCTTCGGCGACGAAGGCGGAACGCGGGCGGACAAGCGGCTGCGCATGCTCGTCGCGCACCGCGTCGGCCAGGTCGAGATCGGCGAGCCCGCCGTGGTCGTCGCCGTGGCCAGCCCGCACCGCGATAGCGCTTTTCTGGCCTGCAGATTCCTGATCGACGAGCTTAAGGCCACGCTGCCGATCTGGAAGCGCGAGAGCTATCCGGGCGGCGAGGCGTGGATCGGCGACAGGCCGTGAGCGGCGTTGCTATCCTCCCCGCCGAGGAAGGCATGAGCGACGCTCCCCAAGTTTCCTGGCAGGTCAAGAAAATCGAGCGCGAGGAGCTCCCGGTCGACGTCTTGATCGTCGGCGCGGGGCCCGCGGGCCTGGCCTGCGCGATCGAGCTGCGCCGGCGTTTCGACGCCGCGGGCCAGGGCGAGAAGACCGTGCTCGTGCTCGAGAAGGCGGCCGAGGTCGGCTACCACATCCTTTCGGGCGCGGTCATGGACCCACGCGGCATGGACGAGCTCTTTCCCGATTGGAAGGAGCGCGGCTGCCCGGTCGAGTCGCCGGTGGTCGACGATTGCATGGAGCTCTTGCGCCCCAAGGGCAAGAGCCTGACCCTGCGCGGCGCCTTGATGCCGCCGCCCCTGCACAACGCGGGCAACTCGATCATCTCGCTCTACCGCGTGGTGCGCTGGATGAAGGACCAGGCCGAGGCTCTCGGCGCCCAGGTATTTCCGGGCTTCGCGGCCGCGGAGATCCTCCTCGAAGGCGAGCGCGTCATCGGCGTGCAGACACGCGACGCCGGCATCGACAAGCACCGCGAGCCCAAATCGACGTTTCAACCCGGCATGAACATCCTCGCCGCGGTCACGGTCTTCGCCGAGGGCACGCGCGGCTCCAACGCGAAGTACCTGATCTCGCGGCTCGGCCTGGACAAGCCTGACAACCCCCAGGTCTACGCCACCGGCATCAAGGAGATCTGGGAGATCCCGCCGCAGCGCGCCGCGGAATTGAAGGGACATGTGATCCACACGCTCGGCGAGCCGATCGGCACCGATGGATACGGCGGCGGGTGGATCTACGGATTGAGCGACAATCGTCTGTCGATCGGATTCGTCGTCGGTCTCGACCACCACGACGCGAAGCTCGATCCCCATTCCCTGTTCGTCCAATGGAAAGCCCATCCGGCGATCGCGGCGCGGCTCGCGGGCGGCAAGGTGCTGCGCTACGGCGCGAAGACCATCCCCGAGGGCGGATACTTCGCCATGCCGCGCTTGCAGGGCGACGGTTTCTGCCTGGTGGGGGACAGCGGCGGTTTCTTGAACGCGGCGCGGCTCAAGGGCGTGCACCTCGCGATCAAGTCGGGGATGCTCGCCGCGGAAGCAATCGCGGCGGCCCTCGCGAAGAACGACACGTCGGCGGCGGGCCTCTCGAGCTACACCGAGAAATTCGAAGCCTCGTGGGCGCGCGAGGAGCTGTGGCGCGTGCGCAATTTCCGCCAGGCGTTCGACCATGGCTTTTTCGCGGGCGTGCTCGACGCCGGCGTGCAGCTGGTCACCGGCGGCCGCGGCTTCGTGAAGCACCGCAAGAGCCACATCGACTCGTCGACCACGCGCACGCTCGAGCAATCGGGCGGCAAGTCGAAGCTGCCTCATCCGCGCTTCAACGACACGAACGCGATGGACAAGCTCACCGACGTGTACTGGTCGGGCGCGATCCACGAGGAGGACCAGCCGCCGCACCTGGTGGTCACCAACCCCGCGATCTGCGTCGAGCGCTGCACCGAGGAATTCGGCAACCCCTGCCAGCACTTCTGCCCGGCCGCCGTCTACGAATGGCCGCCGGGCCATCCCGCGAACGGCGATCCGCGCGCCGGCCCGGTGATCAATTTCGCCAACTGCGTGCACTGCAAGACCTGCGACATCGCCGATCCCTACCAGGTGATCGAGTGGGTCGTCCCCGAAGGCGGGGGAGGTCCGAAGTACATCGACATGTGAGTCCCTTCAGCCGCGCCTCGGCCGTTTTCCGCCAACCGGGTTCCCAACCACGCATGAATTTCAACGTCGTCGATTCCAAGACCCGCCTGGGCAAGACGGACCTGCTCGTCGTTTTCCACCACGAGCGCGCGAAACCCGCGCTCCCGGCGGGCGTCGAGGTCCATGCCACGGCTCTCGGCGATCTGCGCGGCGAATTCCGCGAGGTGCGGTTGGCCGATGCGCTCGCCGGTCCGGCGCGGCGCGTGCTCTTCGTGGGCCTGGGGAAGACCGCGGACATCACCAGCGAGCGCGTGCGGCGCGTCGCGGCTCTGGCCGTGCAGCGCGCGGACACGATCGGCGCCGCCGCGGCGACGATCTGGTGCGACGCGGACCTGGCCAAGCAGGCGGGCGATGAGGAGATCGCCGGCATCGCTCTGGCCGAGGGCGCGCTGATGGGCGCCTATCGCTACACGCGTTTCAAGAGCAAGCCGCGCGCGCGCAAGCTGCTCGGCGTGACTCTCTGCGGTCCGGGCAAGCGCTTCAAGAGCGGCGCGCGGCGCGGGCAAGTCCTCGCGGAAGCGAATCTCTTCGCGCGCGACCTGCAGAACTCGCCGGCCAACGTGCTCACGCCGCGCGACCTCGCGGACGCTGCCCGCGAGATCGCCAAGCGCTCCGAGCGCATCAGCCTCAAGGTCCTCGAGTCCAAGGCCCTGCGCGCCCTCGAGCTCGGCGCTTTCCTCGCCGTGGCTCAAGGCAGCCGCGAGCCGCCGCGCCTCCTGCACCTGGTCTACCGCTCGAAGTCGAAATCGAAAGGCACGATCGCGCTGATCGGCAAGGGCGTGACCTTCGACGCCGGCGGCATCTCGATCAAGCCGGCCTCGAAGATGTGGGACATGAAGTACGACATGTCCGGCGCGGCCGCGGTGCTCGGCGTGTTCCATGCGCTGGCCGAGCTCGATCTGCCGCTCGAGATCCACGGCGTGATCCCCGCGACCGAGAACCTGCCCGACGGGCGCGCGATCAAGCCCGGCGACGTGGTCACGGCGATGAACGGGACCACGATCGAGGTGCTCAACACCGACGCCGAGGGCCGCATGATCCTGTGCGACGCGATCAGCTACGCGAAGTCCAAGATCGAGCCCGACACGATCGTCGACCTGGCGACGTTGACGGGCGCGGTGGTCGTCGCTCTGGGACACGAGCTCAGCGGACTCTTCGCCTCCACCCCGCGCCTCGAGCAGGAGCTGCGCCAGGCGGGGGACCAGGTCTTCGAGCGCCTGTGGCCGCTGCCGCTGCTCGACGTGCACAAGGACCAGATGAAGGGCGAGGTCGCCGACTTGAAGAACATCAACGGCGAGGGCGCGGGCTCGGGCTCGAGCGCTGGCGCTGCTTTCCTTTCTTACTTCGTCGGCGACACCGAGTGGGCGCACCTCGACATCGCCGGCACGGCCTGGGGCGGGATCAACCGCGATTACGTCGGCGGTCCCCAGGGCTCTGGCGTCGGCGTGCGCCTGCTGCTGCGCTGGTTGGAGAATCGTTCGAAGGCCTGAGACTCGGGAGGTCGTGATGAAGCTGCTCGCCCTGCTGACTTGCCTCGCCGTGTGCGCCGCGCCGATCCAGGAAAAGACGGTGAGTCTGCCCGCTGCCGAGGCGGCCAAGCTGCGCACGCTGTTCACCGAGGCCCTCGCCAAGGACGAGCCGAAGACGCGCGGAGCCTTGACCACACAGGCCAAGAAGCTCGTGGCCAAGTACGCCTTCGACGATCTGATCCAAGCTCTGCGCGCCGGGCCGTTGCTCGAGAAGAATCCGGCGAAGCCGCGCAAGGGGCCCGAGCTGCACAAGTTCGGCGACACGACCGTCGGCTACACGTTCAGCTGCGAGGCAGGCGTGTTCCGCTACGCCGTCGACGTGCCGCCGGGCTACGACCCGGCCCAGCCCTCGCCGGTGCTGCTCGATCCGGGCCATGGCACGGGCGCGGGCAAATCGGACCAGGAAAAGGCCGATTTCCTGCCGTTTTATCGCGGGCAGTGCGCGCAGGCCGGCCTCGACAACTGGCTGATCGCGCGCACGGAAATCCTCGAGCAGATCGGAGCCGGCGGGCTCAAGGGCGAATTGCCCGAGGACCGCGTTGCCGGCGTGTTCCAGCTTTTCTGGCGCGATCTCGCCTCGCGCTTCTGCATCGATCCGGACCGGCTGTACGTCAGCGGACTTTCGCAGACGGGCTTCTGGTCCTGGTACCTCGGTCGCGCCAGCGGCCATCGCTACGCCGGGATCGCGCCGATGTCCTCGGTCACCTGGCAGGTCGATCCCTACACGGTGAATTTCACCAACCTGCCGATTTTCGTGCTGCACGGGGAGAAGGACGCGATCTGTCCCGTGTCCCAGGCGCGCGGGACGAGCGAGCGGCTGCAGCGGGCGGGGATGAACTTGAAGTACGTCGAGATCGCCGGCGCGGGCCACGACATCGCGACCTGGAGTCGATTGAACGAAGGGCTCAAGTGGCTCGCGCTCAAGCAGCGCGCGAAGTACCCGAAGCGCTCGGCGAAGGCTTTCGAGACGTTGGAGGATCCCTGGTGCGGATCCTTGTCGGTCGAGGAGCTCGATGCGCTAGGCGACGGCAAGGCCCAGACGCGGCCGACCGCGAACATCGAGGTCGAGATCGAAGGCCAGAACGTCAAGCTGACTTCGAAGGGCGTCAAGCGCGCGACGCTGTATCTCTCGCGCGAGCTGCTCGACGTGTCGAAGCCGATCGAGGTGACCTGGAACGGCAAGTCCGCCTTCAAGGGCACGCCGGAGCGCGATTTCATGATCGCGCTCCTGGCCGCGCTCGATCGAGCGGACTGGACGGAAACCTACGAGTGCGCGATCGAGCTGCGCTGTCCGTAGAGCGAGCTACGCGCGCCGGTACGCCGGATATCCGGCGAGCACTTCGTCGAGCGCCGGTTGTCCGCGGCTCGCCGCGGCGTCCGCGTGCTTCAAGACGGCCTCGGGGAAAGTCTTCGCGATCAGTTTTTCCAGGTCATGGTCGCGGTAAGGCCGCAGCTGGGTGATCGAATAACTCTGCTGGGCCTGCAGCTCGCCCTTGTGGAAGCGCGCGAAGGTCCACTCGTCCAGGAAACGGTTGCCGAGCACCGCGACATAGGCCTGGGCGCCGCCTTCCTCGCGCGCGGCGAGACCCTCGAGGTCCTTCTTGCCGAGCGAGACGCTGCCGCTCTCGGAAGTCTTGACCTCGATCGCGCGCGACTTGTGGCGGATCACCAGCTCGAGGTCGATGCCCTGGGTGCTGCGATCCGTCAAGCTCTCCGCGCCGGCTTCGAGGAATGCGATCGCGAGCAGCTTCTGCACGAGCTTCCCGTATTCCTTGGCCGACGCCGCCGAGAGGCCGGTCAGTCGTTCGTGGACCTCGAGCTTCATCGCTCCTCCTGCGATTCGATGCGCACGCCGAGCTTCGCGTCGCGGGGCCCGAGCTGGATCGTGCGCCGCGGCAGGGCGCTGCGCGCGATCAGCCATTCGCTGAGCTTGCCCGGAGCGAGGGCCACGACCACCGCGGAGTTCGCCGCGACGCGCTCGATCGCGCGCGCGAGTCCCTGCTTGTGCTCGTCGTCGAGGCTCTGCTCCGGATCGTCGAGCACCAGCCAGGTCGGCAGGCCGCCGCGCGCGCGTTCCTCGGCCTGGGCGAAGAGCAGGGCCAGGGAGATCGCGTTGAGCGATGCTTGATTCAAGATCGACAGGGCGCGGCCGCCGCCTGCGTCCTCGATGTCGTAGCTCAAGCCTTTCGGCGTGCGCTTGACGCGCACGCGCACGTCGAGACCGGCGGATTCGCCCGCGATCAGGCGCGTGTACACGCCGAGCGAGCGATTCACTTCTTCCTCGCGGCTCGACGAGCGCTCTTCCTGAGCCTCGCGCGCCATCGCCCCGAGCACGTCGAGATCGGCGGCGAAGCAGGCCGCGGCGTCGAGGGCTTCCTGGAAGGCCTTCCACTCGGGCGAGGCGCTCAGGTCGGCGCGCTGCTGGGCTCGGCGGGCCGCGACGCGCCACTTGTTCAGCTCGCGCAGGCGCTCGGCGTCGCCGCGGTGGGCCTCGAGCTCGGGCTCCAGGCCGGCGAGCAGGGTCTCGAGCTCGGAGATTTCCTTGGCGAGGGCTTCGTCTTCCTCGCGCGCGGCCGCGAGCAGGTCCAGGCCGTCGCGAAGCCGGCCGGGAGTGAGCAGGGCACTCAGGTTTTCGCGCCGCGATTCGTAGGACTTGCGCGATTGGGTTTCGCTGTCGACCAGTCGAGTGAGCGCGCCGGCGCCGGCCTCGAGCGTGGTCGCGCGTTCGCGGGCCTGGTCGCGCTCGGCGCTGAGGGCAGGGATTTTTCCGCCGCCTCCCTGCTCGAGCGTCTGCTCCAGACGGGCGAGCAGTCCCGGCACGCCGCTCGTGCACACGGGGCATTGATCGAAGCGCTGCGACTCGCGCAGCACTCCGGCGGCCTCGCGCAGCAGCGACAGCGTGCGGTTCTCCTCGCGCAGTCGCTGCTCGGCATCCTGCAAGGTCTTCGCGGCTTCCAGGCCCAGGCGTTTGCGCGTCGCATCGTCTCCGCGCTCGCGCAGCTCGAGCGCCAGAGTCTCTTTCGATTCGCGCCAGCGGGCTTCGGACGGCTCGAGCTGCTCGAGCTCGGCCGCGATCCGCGCGCGCTTCTTGGTCGCGGCTGACAGACGATCGGAGAGCTTCGATTCCTTGCGCACCTGGGCGATCCAAGCGTCGGCCCACTTGCGCATCGCGGCCTCGTCAGCGTCGCTCGGGAAGCTCGGAACTTCGATCGTGACGCGCAAGCGCAGCGCGAGATCCTGGGCGCGCCCGGACGCGGCGCGCGCGATCTCGAGCGACAGGGCCGGCGAAATGCGCGCGCGCTCGACACCCAGGGCTTCCAGACGGCGCTCGCTCTCGAAGAGATCCTCCGAAGGCTGGCTCAAACGGTACAGCACGACCTTCTCCAGCTCCGCGAGCTCGGAGTCGAGCAGCTCGATCAGCTTGCGCGGCTGCTGCTCGCGCAGCACCCCGTTCAGCCGATCGAAATCATCGAGGCCGAGCAGCGACGAGAGGATCAGCGAGCGGTCGCTGGCGTCGGTCAGCCGCGCGCGCGAGACTTCCTGGTGCTGGCAGCAGGCGCGCCGCCAGGTTTCCCAGTCGGGAAGGCGCGACTCGCGGATCCAGGCCTGGGCTTCGCTCCCCGCCAGCTTGCGGCCGTCCGCGAGGTCGACCGTCAACTCGTCCTCCGCGCGCGCCGCGGCTTCCGCGTCGCGGCGGCGCGTGATCGTCGCATTGCCGCTCTCGGTGGCGAGGGTCAGCGCGACCTCGGTCGGCGCGCTGGCGCCGCGGTGCGAGGCTTCCCAGTCCGCGCGCTCGGCGATTCCACTCGCCTTCTTCTCGATCTCCTTGCCGAACAGGCACCACTCGATCGCGTTGAGCGTGGAGCTCTTGCCGCAGGCATTCTTGCCGATCACGACCACCAGCGGCCGATCGAGGGCGATCTGGCCCTCGCGCCAGCCGCGGAAATTGCGCAGCTTCAGGGCGATCGGTCTCATCCCGCGGTGCCTTTGAGCTTGTCCGCGGCCTTGCGCACCGAGGCGAGCAGCTCCTCGCGCCGCGCGGCGAGCTGCGCCTCCGCGTCCGTCTGCTCGAGCACGCGCAGCAGCGCGATCCGCTCCTCGACGCGAACGCCGCGCTCGCGGATGCGCTGCTCGAGATCCTCCAGGCTGGTCATGGCGGGGATTCTAGCGTCGATACGGAGTCAGGTGAATTCGTCCGGAGTCGTGAGCCTCATGTCGCCTGCGCTGCGCGCAGGCGACATGAGGCTCACGACTCCGGACGAATTCACCTGACTCCGTACGCGGCACCGCGATCGTTGCGGTCGAGCCGCGCGCGTCAGGCCGTCATGGACCGACCAGCGGCGTCGCTCCGCCGTGGCTGGCCGAGTCGGCGTCGAGCCAGGAGTCGAGCACGATACCGGTCGTCGGATCGCTGAGCTTCCTGATCAGCGTGGTCCCCAGCGGACCGGCGAGCTGCATGTCGCTCGCGCCGTCGCGAAGATTGGCCCCGAGCAGGGCATTGAAGGCCGTGGTCAGCCAGGCGTGGTTGTTCGAGCCCTTCGCCACCCCGGAGGTGTTGACGATGCGGTCGAGGTTCAAGCGCACGCGGTTGATGTTGAAATTCGCCGCGGGCGCGATGCCGCCGGCGCCGACCCGGTTGGGGTTGGTGTCCAGCGGGTTGATCGGCGCTCCGAACTCGTCGAACAGGAACAAGCCCGTGCCCAGGCCCGCGGCCATGTGCGCCCAGACCGGCGAGTTGATCTGGTTGCCCGTGTTCTGGCCGAAGTGCTGCTTGAGGAACTGGAAGTCGAGGGCCGCGTAGTTGTCGTTCGCCATCGCCGTGCGGAACGTGTCGTACTCCGTGCCGTAGTTGGCGAGCGACTCCGTCGACAGGTGGCAGGCGGTGCAGTAGCGCGGGCCTTCGTTCTGCGTGGTGACTTTTCCGCGCACCGAGTGGGCCATCAGCGAGTTGTGGCTCATCGAGCCGAAGCCCGCCGCCGGATTGGTTCCGGCGCTGTTGCGGTCGGAGAAGGTGAAGACCTGCGAGACCACGTTGTTCTTGTCTTCGTACTTGTAGAAGACCTTGGTGTTCGCGCTGAACTGCGTGATCTTGCCGCGCGGGCCGACGCCGAGCTGGAAGTAGATCGGCGACTGGTAGGTGAAGTCCGCGTTCGCCTGCTTGTAGACGATGCGCTCGCCGGTGATGTTGCTGAAGTTGTTGCCCGTGTTGTACTCGCCACCCAGGTGGCAGCCCATGCACGTGTTGGTCCACGAGCCGTGGCAGGCGATGCAGTCCATCGAATCGCTGTGCGAGAAGTTCTGCGTGTTCGCGCCGGTCTGCAGCGGCCCCATGCCGTTCGCCGGGTCGGCGTCGATGCGGCCCATGGCGTAGGAAGCCTTGGGGTTGTAGATCGGCGCATTGGTCGTCGGGTGCACCTTGGCATTGTCCGCGATCGTGTCCTGGGTCTGCGGGATGTAGTGCACCACGCCGTCGAGCCGGCTCTTGAGGAAGTACCTGCCGTTGGCGTCGCGGTACACGTGCTTCAGCGGATTGCTCTCGGCGTCCATCGCCAGGTCGCGCGTCGTGCCGCCGTAGTCCTCACCCGGCGCGGTCGCGGCGTAGCTCTCGATCGTTCCGTGGCAGCTCTCGCAACGGATCCCGACCTGCTGCTCCATGCGGCTGGCGATGCTCGTCTCGCCGGCTTCCGCGTTGCCGCCGTGCAGGTCGTAGCTGCCGTGGCAGTCGATGCAGCCCATGCCCGCCTGGTAGTGCACGTCCATCGGCGTGTCGTCGCGACCGTCGCCGTCGTAGTCCTCTTTCAATACGTACTGGTTGGCGTTGCGGCCGTTGAACGTGTTGTTGTTCACGGTCTGGTCGAACAGACGCGCGTCGTTCTGCGTGGTCGTGAAGGTGGACGGATTCGCGGGATACTGGCGGTGGTTCTTGACGTCCGCGTTCTGGTCGAGGCGGATGCCCCAGTACTGCATCACGGTGCGGTTCGAGCCCTGGTGGCAGCCGGCGCAGGCGTAGTCGTCGATGCCGGCGATCGTCTGTCCGCCGGGCAGGGTTTTGGCGACGCTCTTGATCTGGTGCGAGCGCGTGTGTGGCCGCTCGGGAGCCTGGATCGCGTCGGGATTGACCGGCTCGAGCTTGTTGATGTTCGGGTCGGTCGAGCCGCTCTTGCCGCCCAGGCTGTACTGCATGTGACAGGCGGTGCAACCCGCCGAGCGGAAGTCGCCCGCGCGGTTGTTGGCGCCGGAGCTTCCGAGGTGGCAGTCGCCGCAGGTGAAGCTGACCTGCTCGAGGAACAGGTTGTGCAGCGGCGAGCCCGTGATCACCGTGTTGTCCGCGTTGCGGTCGTCGTTCAGCGCGGCCGAGAAGTAATTGGGGTTGTTGAAGATCGCGTTCGGGCCCGTGTCGCCGAACACGGAGAACACCGGCGCCTCGATCAAGCGCACGACTGTGCCGAGCACCGACTGGCTGGTCGCGAAATTCGCGTCGGTCACGGCGCGGAAGCCGATGTCGGCCGCCGTCTTCTCGTGCACGCCGTCGTTTTCCGGGACCGCGCTGCCCGCGCCGATCGCGTAGGTCGCGCCGGAGAAAATGCCCGACTGGGTGGCGAGGGCGCTGGTCGACACGGAGTCGGAGTGCTTCTCGTGGCAATCCCCGCAGCCGCGGCCATCGGTGGTGACGCGCAGGTCGCCGGGGTTGATGAACTGCAGGTAGTCGAGGGCGTGGTAGGTGACGCCGTTCGCCGAGTAATCGCCGAACTTGTCGAGACCGGCTTGCGTCAGGCGATTGAAGTAGGCCTTCGCGTCGGTCGAGAGCTTGAGCGCGTCGCCGATCTGCGGCGGGGGCGGTACGTGGCTCGTCACTTTGTCGACGCCGTTCGGATTGCCGCCGTGGCAGAGCACGCAGTCGAGACGCGTCGAATCGACCGTGGCCCCCGGAGTGGTATCCGGGAAGGGGTGGGGATTCTCGATGCCCGGGCCGGAATAGTCGGTGTGCTGCGAGCCGTTGTGGCACAGCATGCACGAGCTGCCGGCCTGCGCCGACAAGGATCCAGTTTCACCGCTGCAGGCGCTGAACAGGACGATCAGTCCCGCGAACAAGCCCGAGATGATGAAACCTGCCCCACGACGCTGATTCGCACTGCGAACTTTTTTCATCAGCACCCGACCGGACTTTCCTGACCGTTCCCCGCCCCGTCAGTCCGGCCACTTCCTCCCGCGTGCTCGTTCGGCCTGTGTATGAGCCAGTCTTGAGTAAGGTTCTGTTTTCCGCGTGCGGTTGCTCGTCAGATGACTGTCCAGAGTCGTGAGGCCTTCCAGTACGGAGTCAGGTGAATTCGCCCGGAGTCGTGTGGGCTCCCCGTTCCGCGCGCAGCGCGGATCGGGGAGCCCACACGACTCCGGACGAATTCACCTGACTCCGTACTTAATTATTGATCTCCGCCTGATGCCAGGTGCGCGGCAAGTGGCAGCGATCGCAGCGATCGACCCACCCCAGCCCGAAGTGATTCGGATTCTGCGTGCGCGCCAGATCTCTCTGGTGGCAAGTCAAGCACTCCGGATCCGCCGGAAGAATCTTGCCGGTCTCGATCCCCGGGTGGCAGCGATGACAGGCCGTCGATGCATGCACCCCAACCAGCGGAAACCGCGTCGTGCGGTGCAGCTCGATCATCCCGACCGGTTCCCAGGTGAATTCCTGGTGACACTTCGTGCAAGTCGGCCCGAGCTGTCCCGCGTGCACATCCTCGTGACACCCGCCACAACCCAGTCGCTCGTAGACCGCCGCGGGCCCGCGATCGTTGTGGCACAAGAGACACGACGCGCGCGCATGAGCACCGACGAGCGGAACTCCGGTCTTCGCCTCGTGATCGAACTGAAAATCCGGGACCAACGTCTGCCAGTCAGTGCCGACGTGACACGTCGAGCAATCCGCCGGGAACGTGTCGTGCGGCAGCACGGGTCCGAGGCCCGACCACCACAGATGCTGCTTGGTGAAGTCCGGACCCCCGGCGACGCAGGCCGCGATCAAGAGAATTGCCGGCAAGACGATCGCGAGCCAGCGCAGTGCGCGCGGAAGTCGCTGGTGACGGTGGTTGTGGGTGGCGTCCATGGGCTCCTCAGAAGCTCTTCTGCAGGTAGAAACCGAGGTTGATGGAATTCTCGTTGTCCCACACCAGGCCGTCGAGGTGCGCGGCGAGGCTCCAGCCGCTGACGAAGTAGTGATCGGCCTCGAGGCGCAGGCGATGCTGCGGAAGATCGTTGTTGCCGCCGCTGAATCCGTCGAAGCGGCTGTTCGACAGCTCGTACTCCAGGCTCAATCGCCCGCGTTCCAGCGCATAGGCGAAGGTCGCGCGGGCTCCGAGCAGCTCGACGAACTTGGCCTGGGTGGTGAAGCCCGTGAAATCGACCCACAAGCGCGGGAAGAAGAAGTTCTCGACCTCAAAGCCGCCTTCGCCATCGCCGCCGGAATCGTCCTGGTCCGCCCAGGCCGCGACCAGGCCGTGGATGCGCACCGGATTCGCGACGCGCAGGCGACCCTGGCACGAGACGCGATCGTTGTGGTCGTCGGCGAGCTGCGCCGCGGTCACCGGCCGGAACTCGTCGCGGTCGAGCTCGGGGAAAGCGATGTGGCTGTAGGCGAGCAGCACCGAGCTGCCGTCGGCCCAGCGCCGAGCGGTGTTCGCGTAGGCCTGGGTCAGCTCGACACCTTGGCCCTTGTTCGCGTCGCCGCCCGAGTAGTAGTCGATCCAGGCCGTGCTGGTGAAAGTCCAGCCGCGCTGGGGGAGATAAGCCACCTGCGCGACGAGCAGATCGCGGTCGGCGTCGCCGTCGTGCAGCGTCTTCTGGAAACCGGCCGCGGCCGAGAGCTGCTCGGACTCGTCGTAGAGCCAGCGGTACGACGCGGCGACCTGGAAGTCCTGCACGGTCTTCTGTTCGGCGTCGGGCTCGGGCATGAAACCGGCGCTGAAGCCGATGCGATGGCCGTTGTCGAGCCGCCGATCCCATTCGGCCCCGTCGACCACGCCGAACTCGGGCATGTTGTCCTGCAGGAAGCGGCCGAACTCGTAGCGGTTGTCCTCGAAGCGATTGCCGCCGACCGCATAGGAAGCGCGGTCGATGCGCAGGTGCGTCGAGGTCTCGTCGTCGTTGTCCGGCACGTCGGTATCGCGGTAATTCACTTCGCTGTCGAAGTGGATGCGCTCGCCGTCGCCGAAGGCATTCTCCAGCGTCAGGTCCGTGCCGAGGCGATAGAAGCCGTCGGTGCGCTCGTCCTCGGTGCTGTTCGTGAAGTCGAATATCGAATAGACCCGGCCGCGGAAGTCGCTGGGCCGCTCGCTCGGACGCAAGGGGCGCACGCGCGCGAGCAGCGGCTGTCCTTCGCTCCACTGGTCGTCGCGCGCTTTCCAGGGCGCGTGCGGCGGCGCCGCTTGCTGGTCCTGCGGATCCGCAGGAGTCGTCGGCGCTGCCTCGGGCTGTGCGAGGCGCGAAACGGGCACGAGCACTTCCGCGCGCGTGCCGGCCGGGATCACGAGGCTCTGGTCGTCGAGCTCGGCGATCGAGCCGCGCTCCTCGATGCGCAGCAGCGTGCCGAGCACGGCCGTTCCATCCTTGAGCCGCAGCGTGACGCGGTCGCCCTTGCGCAGCCCGTCGTTGCCCCCGCGGTCGAGGGTCACCGATCCCGGCCGCGAGCTGACTACACGCAGGTCGATCTTGCGCACTTCGTCGCCGGCCTGGGCATGGGCGGGACGCGACAGCCCGCCGGCCGCCAGCGACACACCGAGGATCAGGCACAACTCGCGCAGCATCACTTGATTCCGGGCTTTCGCCTCAAGAGCACTTCGTCGTGCACGCCGTGACAGTCGGCGCAGTCGGTTCCCAGCGGCTTGTATCGGATCACCGAGGCCGCGTTCTTCACTCCCGGGGACTTCTCCACGAGGTGGCAGGCCGCGCAGGCCACCTCGCGGTGGGTGTCGCCCAGCGGGAAGCGCGAATCGCGCTCGTGGTCGAAAGTCGAGAAGTTGCGCGCCGTCTCGGCATGGCAGCCGGCGCAGTCGGTCGCGCCCTCGACGGCGAATTGCGTCCCGTGCGGGTTGTCGTGGCAATCGCCGCAGCTCGTGCCGAGCGCGGGCTCCCAGCTGCGGCCGAAGGCATCGGCGGTCGAGCGCGGAGTGTGGCAGTCCGAGCAGGCGGCGGTCTGGTGGCCCTGGCGCAGCTCGAAGCCGGTCCAGCGGCCGTGGTCGAAGCCCTGCCAGAGCGTTCGGAACGAAGTCGAGTCGTGGCAGCGCGCGCAGTCCTGCTTGCCGTCGACGAGCTCGGGGAAACTCGGGCCGTCGAAAATTCCCGCGTGGGGATCCTGGTGGCAGGAGAAGCAGCCCTGGTAGGCGTCGAAAGTCTCTTCGACCTTGCCGAACTGCCGGCCGTCCTTGTCGCGCTCCGCGCGCGGAAAGTGACAGGACTCGCAGGAGCTCTGCGCATGGGCGCCCTCGATCGCGAAGCTGGTCCACACGCCGTGGTCGAATTTTTCGCTGGGGACGTTCGCGAAGCGCGTCGTGTCGTGGCATTGCGCGCACTCGCCCGCGGCGGGCGCCGGCAGGAGCGACGCCTGCTCGGCGAAGAGCTCGGAGTGCACGTCCGCGTGGCAGGCCTCGCAGGTCATCCCCGTGCCGCGAAACATGCGCGGTGAATCGGCGGGAACCGGGTCCTCGTGGCAGAGCCTGCATTGCGTGCCGAGGTGCGCGCCGGTGAGCACGAACTCGGCCCGCGCGTGCTTCTCGGTGTCGAAGGTGTGCGGCTCGAAGCGCGTGCGCTCGTGGCAGGCGAGGCAGTCGCCGGTCGAAAACGGACCGAGGGCGAACTGGCCGCCGTGCGGATCGGCATGGCAGGCGCTGCACAGATCCTGCTTGCGGCCTGGATAGCGGTCGGCGAAAGCCAAAGCCCTTGGATCGTGGCATTGCTGGCATTTCTGCTGGTCGTGCGGCAGATCGAGCGTGAATCCGCTGCGCGCATGCTGCTCGGACGAGAGCGCGAGCCGCTCGTCGCGGAAGGAATCGTGCTCCGCCGCGTGGCAGGAGACGCAGGAAGTCTCGAGCGGCATCGCGACCGCCGCCGCGTTCTTCTGCGCGAAGACCGGCGCGTGCGGCGACTCGTGGCATTCGACGCAGGTGCGCGGCGCGAGGATCTTGCTCCTCTTGTCCATCGCCTCCAGCGCGCGATCGGTCTCCTTCGCGTGGCAAGCACGGCAATCGAGTCCGCCGTGGCCGCCGATCAGCTCGAGGTTCTTCTCGTGCCCATCCGCGTGCATCTTCTCCCAGGTCTCCTGACCGTGGCAGCTGGCGCAGGAGTTCTTCATCTGGCCTTCGTGCGGATCCTCGTGACACGTCACGCAGTCCTGAGCGAGACCGATGTAGCGCTCACCGCCCGGCGGAAGCACGTCGTCGAAGGCATGCTCGTGGCACTCGGCGCAGGCGAGCTCGAGGTGCTTGCCATTCATGTCCCAGCCGATGCGCTTGTGATCGAAGAGCTTCGGATCGGGCACACCGGCCATGACGAAGCTCTGGCGGTTGACGATGCTGAAGAACGGCCCGTGGTGCTCGGAGTGGCAGGTCGCGCACTCCTGAGCGTCGATGCCCGGCCGCGGAATCGTTCCGTGCAGCCCCTTGTCGTCCTTGATCTGCGTGTCGATCGCCGCATGGCACTCCAGGCAGGAGCTGGTCATGTCGGAGAAGAACCCTCCATGGCAGGCGCTGCAGTTCGTGCCGCCCTCGAGCTTCTCGTCGCGCGCGTGCACGCGAGTCACTTCACCGGGCGCGGTGCGCTTGAGGTCGACGACCGCCATGCCGACGACCACCGCCAACGACAGGACGGCGATCCAGAAGTGGACGCTACGGACCTTCACGGATCCTCACGTCGGCCAGACTCGAGCTGTACGTGAGGACCCAGCCGATGTGCAGGATCATTAGCAGGACCATCAGGGCCGCCACCCAGCGGTGGACGAACCTCCAGGTGTTCAGGACGGCCCTCAAGTCCTCCAGGTGGGCGGCCCTCAAGGCCACCGAGTGGGCTTCGCGGGACAGGTGCACGGCATCCTCGATGCGCTCCGGGGCGAGGCCCTGAGCGCGGCCCTCGGCGCGCAGACGGGCGAGGGCGGCGCGCAGGTCGCGCTGGCCGGAGAACATGGCGCCGACGCGGCCGAAGAAGGAGCTGCTCCATTGGCGGCGGTCGACGAGACCGGTCAGCTCGCCGCGCACCTGCTCGAGGAATCGCCGCTCGCTGCCGTCCCAGGTCTCGACGTATTGATCGAGCCGCGTGCGCAGCTGCTCGAGCTCGAGCTCCTGGCCGTTGGCCGCGCGCGGAATCCAGGCGTAGAAATAGCGCCCGATCGCGCCGCTCACGAGCAGCAACGCAAGTGCCCACAAGGCATCTCCTCCGACCGTGCCGCGCGGCGACATCGCCGCGTGCAGCATCGCCGCGAGCAGCGCGAGAATTCCGGTGACCATGTGGCTGCTCATCCAGGTCTGCAGCGATCCGAAACGCATCCAGACCTTGTTCGCGCGCCGCGCGAGGTACAGCAGATTGAAGATCACGAGCAGCATGGCCGCGATCCCGAGCGCGAGCCCCAGGCCGCGGCCTGAGCGCAGCCAGGCATGCTTGGCATCCGCCGCGCGGAACTCCGGCGCGAGCAGGTAGTAGTCCGCGTTCCACAGCGCCCAGATCAAAGTCCCCAGAGCGAGCGCGAAACCGACCAGCAACGCCTTGAAGAGTCCCGTGCCCTGCTCCGTCACCGCTTGCACCGGCGGCCGCAGCTTGGGATCGAAGGACACGCCGGCCTTCTCGAGCCGCTCGAAAGGCGCCGTTCCGCCGACCATCACGAAGACTTCGTCGTTGTCGATCACCTCGCGCCGCGTACCGCCCTGCGCGGAAGCCGCGTACTCGAGCTCGACCTGCTCTTCGCCGATCGCGACCACGGTGGTTTCCAGCGCCACGCGCAATCGATTCTCCGCCAGCGCCGTCTCGAGCCGCGCCTGATTGCGCGTGCGGATGCGGTGGAAGCTCGAGCGACGGTAGGACAGCACGACCTCGTTGCCCGGCTGCTCCGCGAGCCCGAGCGCCGCCTCGACCGCGCTGTCGCCGCCGCCGACGACCAGAAGACGCCGGCCCGTGAACGACTGAGCATCGAGCAGGCTGTAATTGACTTTCGACAACTCCTCGCCCGGCACGCCCAGCCGCCGCGGCGTCCCGCGCCGGCCGATCGCGAGGCAGACCTGGCGCGCGCGCACTGGCTCGAAGTTGCTGTGCACGAGGAAGCTCGCTCCGCCCGCTTCCAGGACGCGCTCGACATGCTCGAAGACCACGCCAGTGTGCAGCGGCAGCTCCTCGTCCGCGGCGATGTCGCTCCACAGACCGACCAGCTCTTCCTTGGAATACTCCGTGCGCGACAGCTTCCCGCGCAGCGGCAGCTCGACCGGCTGCGTGACGACCAGCTTGCGCCGCGGATACTTCGCGACCGTCCCGCCGACGGAGTCCTCCTGATCGAGCATCACGAAGGACAATCCGCTGCGCTTCGCCTCGAGGCCGCACGCGAGCCCCGCCGGCCCCGCGCCGACGATGCACAGATCGAGCATCTCCTCGCGCTGCTCCTCGGAAAGACTCGCCGAGCGCCGCGCCACTTCCCGCGCAACGCCCGACCCCTGCTCGATCGCCGTCTTGATCAGCGCGTGGGCCGTGACCTCGCCCGCCAGGAACAAGCCCGGCGTGCCGACCGCCTCGAGCTCGCTCGTGAGCGCCGGAACATCGCGCCGCTCCTCGAGGTTGGCCAGCGTGACCTGGATCGCCCCGACTGGACACTCGCGCTCGCAAGCCGCGTGACCGACGCAGCGCGACCCGTTGACCACCACGGCCTGCCCGTGGATCAGCTCGAGGACGCCCTCTTCGGGGCAGGCCGCGACGCAGGTCCCGCAGCCCAGACAGCGCGAAAGATCGACGACCGGATGCTGGAGCTGCGCCTGATGGCTGCCCGCGCGCACCGCGAGCTCGCGCCGATTGAGCCGCTGCTGCATGCGCCGCAGCTCGATGCGCCGCGCACTGACCACCAGGAGCAGCGCGCCGAGCGCGAGCACCACGAGAGCGAGCAGCGTCCAGATCATGCGAATCCCCGTTGAGCCCGCCGCGCCGTTTGCCTGCCTCCCCGTTCATGCCACCGGGCAGCGCCCTGGAGGCCTGCCCGGCGTCGCACGCAGCGTCGCAGCGCCCGGCTCAGTACGCCGCGCCGTTCCCGCCGGGCTTGGTCACATTCGGCAAGGGCTTGGGCTTCAACTCGGTCTCCGGCTTCGGCGGCCCGGGAATCAGCTCCGGCAGCGGCTTGCCGCTCGGAATCGAAGTCTCCTGCGTGTTCGGCGCAGTCGCTCCATCCGGTTGCGCCGCCGGCTGCTCGGGCGCCTGGGCCATCGGTTGCACGGTGTTCGCATCCGCGCGCGGACGGCGGCGCGCCGGCGCCGTGGTCGAGGCCGGAGCTTCCTGCGACACTTCGGCCGAGCCCTCTTCCTCGATCATCGGATTCGGCAGCTTGCGCGCCGGCGGAGGAGCCACGGGCTTCTGCGCCACGGTCTGCGGAGTCGGACGAGCCTCGGGCCCCTGATCGATCTGCCCGCGCAGCGCGCTCGCGCCGATGTAGGCCTTCGAGCTCGCGACGCAGGCATTGAGCCGCTTGCTCAAATCGCGCGCCTGGCTGGTGAGCGCCGGCACCTCGGTCGCGATCACGGACACCGAGGCGGAATTGAAATCGTGCTCCAGGAACAGCGCCTGGTCGTTGAGGTCGGAGTTGAACGCATTGATCGAGACCAGCGCCGCAATCGCCGCATCATGCACCGCCGAATAACGCGAGCGCGTCTCGGCCAGCCGCGCCTGGCTCGCTTGACGCAAGTTGGTGTTGCCGAACTTCTCGAGATCCGTCGTCCACGAGCGGAACACGCTGTCCGCCGTGTCGTTCATCGGATCGACGGAGTACTGCAGCTTCTCCGCCTGTTCTTTCGAGGCTTTGACCTTCATGACCAGGTCGTTGTAGGCGAGCATCGGATCGCCAGAAAAGTCAGGCGCGACGATCTGCCCGAAAGCATCGAAAGCCGCCGCGGCCTTTTCGCGCGCGACGAGTGACTCGATCTGGATTCGCTCGACGTGGGTCAAGAGGACGTCGACTCGCGTCAAGCCTTCGCTGCTCTGCGTGCTCGAGCACGAGAAGAGCGCCAGGGTGACGGGGAAGAGCCACGTGAGTGCGAAGAGCGGATGGCGATGGCGCATGCGAAGCCTTTGTTTTTCCGGTCGGACCGGAGGAAGCAGGAGCGCGGATGCTGGCTCCCAAGGCGGTTTCGGCAGCGCGGTGGGGGGATCTTTACTCAGTCTGGACAGAAGCGGAGGGGAGGAGCAGGGACTTCGAGCGAGGCAGTTTTTTCGCGGTGGGCCGCTGCGAGACGCGGCCAGCGACGGCGAGGACACCTCACGCGCTGCGCCCGCGCAAAGGGCGAGGCAAGCTGCATTACCCGCAGCGCACTGATCGATCGAAGAGAAAAGTCTGGTCAGGCTGACGCGAGGAGCACGAACCCTCTCGCTCCGTCGGGAGTTGCAGGGGGAGCAGGGGGAGCAGGCCAGGACTCGACCGATTGGAAAAGTCGCCCAGGCCTGCGCGCCAGCGTCCTTCTCGTGGTGAATCGCCGAACGTCAGCTGAGGCGCGCTCTCCTACCTGATCGCACCCTTCTGCTCCAGCAAGCGGACGATTTCCGCCTGTTGGGTCTTCGATGCCTCCGAGCCGGATCCGCCGCGGCCAGTGGTCAGTGTCGCGAGCTGGATCGGCGTCGAGCCGTTCCCGTTGACACGCCGCGCGTCGGCCCCGCCGTCGAGCAGCGCCGCAACCGCTGCAGCGCAACGCGTCCTGACGGCCCGGTGGAGCGGGGCGACCCCGCTCTTGTCCACCGCGTTCGGATCGGCGCCCGCAGCGATGAGACACTCGATGGTCGCCGCCTGCGCGGGCGGGTTCCACGCGGACGAGTTCGGTTGCCCATCGACGGCGTAGTGGAGCGGCTCGGCTCCGCGGCGGTTCCTGGCACGGACGTCGGCGCCCGTGGCGACCAGTCGCTTCACGATCGAGGGCCGGTACGCGGCTGCGGCAACGTGCAGCGCAGTGTCACCCGCGTAAACGTAGTGCCCGATCTCGTCGAGGAAGAAGTCCTTCGCAGCCTGCCGGGTCGCGCCCGCCGCGATGCAGGCACGCGCGAGGGCCGGCGAAGCCGCAAGGAGTCGCAGGGCGACCGCCTCGTCTCCGGCCGCGATGGTGCGGACAAGGGACAGCAGCGTGGAATCGTCGGCCGGCATGGGCCGCTGCAGCCTATCGGGCGCTGGAGAATCGGTCGAGCACGGCGATCCGCGACGCACGGCCGAGTGTCCTGATCGCGACCAGGAAACCAGGCTGCGCTTCCCACCCCCTGGCCCCCCCCTCCCGTCCCCGATGCACCGGCTATCCCGCTCGATCCTCGCGCTCGTCTCACGCGAGTCTCTGCCTCCGGTGTGCAATTGAGCACCCAGTCGCTCCCCGGATTTCCAGCCGGCATGGTGCTCGGCAATGCAGGCCAGGTGTTCTTCGGCGCCGAGGAGCTGGGAGGCCTGCAGGGCAACATCCCCGCTCTGACCCAGATCGATTCCAGTGGCTCCATCAACTGGCACAGGACCTACGGCACGTCCGGCATCTCGACAGCGCCGCTGGGAGTGACCCTCGCTCCCGACTCGCGCGTGGTGCTCGTCGGCAGCAAAAAGTTCGTCAACACCCTCGGATCCTTCGCCCTCGCCATGCAGATCGACACGAGCGAGAGCCCGCACGGCTACTGCACGGGCAAGATCCACTCGCTGGGCTGCGCGCCCCGCACCATATTCACCGGCATGGTCCAAGCGAGCGCGCCCTCGGGCTTCGCGATGCACGTCGAAAAAGTGCGTAACCAGAAGCCGGGCTTGTTTCTGTACAGCGTCACCGGTGCCGCCTCGACACCCTTTGGCGGCGGCCTTTTGTGCGTGAACGCGCCCGTGCACCGCACGATCGGCGTGCAATCGGGAGGCGGTCCGCCAGCCGTCCAGGATTGCAGCGGCGTCTATTCGATCGACCTGAACGCCTTCGCGAGCGGCGGACTCGGCGGCTCCTCCGCGCCGGAGCTGTCGATCGCCGGCACCCGCGTCTGCGCGCAAGCCTGGGGCCGCGGCCAGGGATTCCCCGCGCCGAACGACATCTCGCTATCGAGCGGCTTGACGTACGTGATCCTGCCTTGATCTCGAGCGCCGCTCTCTGATTCGCCGCTCGACGATCGCTGCGAAACTCAAGCGCCCTCGTGGGTATTCAGGAGGGGCATCGAACGATTCTCGCTTCGCTGCCCGTCGTCCACAGTCCGCTCAAGGCACGCTTGTCCATCCGCAACGTTTCGATTCTTCTCCTCTGCGCGTTGCTCTCCTGCTTCAGCTTCGCGAATCGTCTGGTCGCCCAGGACAGGACTCAGGCGATCGAGAGGACCGCGCACTACACCGTGGTCGTCGAGGGCGGCGGAGTGGCTGGCAGGCGCGAAGCCCTGGTGCTCGGCGTGGTGCTCGAATCCGCCTGGAAACAGTTCGCCGAGATCCTGCAAGCCGAACCCGCCCTGAAATCGCGCTCCGAATTCCAGGTCCGCGTCCTAGCCGACAAGCAATCGTGGTCCGACGCCGTGAGCTCGAACGGCATGATCCTGTCGGCAAACCTAGACACTCTCTGCTACATCCCCGAGCGCGATCTCGTCCTTCTCTACCGCCAGCCCACGGAGTGGTTCACACGCCGCCTCGCCCTGCACGGCGCCTGGCAGCAGTTCCATTGCCGCGCGAAATCCAAGCACGCCGACCTGGTGAACTCGTGGATCGTGCTGGGCCTCGCCGAGGAACTCTCTCAACATCGCCTCGACGGTTCCAGGCTGGAGCTGGCGGCTCATCCGCGCATCACCGTCATCGACCTGCCGCGTCAGGCGCTCGAAGCCTTCAATCCCGGTGAAGCGGGCTTGCAGCGTTTCGTCGACGAGGCGTTGAGGGAACCGGCGCTGTCGTGGGCGCTGGTGAGTTTCCTGCGCGAGGGGAAGGATCAGAAGTACCGGGCGCGATTCGACAAGCTTGCGCTGGGTCAGACGGGGAGCAAGTTGACGGGGGCTGAATTCGCCGCGTCGCTGGGGAAGGCGGCGCAGGTATCGCTCGAGCTGCAGGCGTGGTTGCGGACTGTGCAGGAGCCTCTCGAGGCGGCCTGTGGAGATTGGGAGGATGTCGACGGTAGGTTGATCATCGCTCGCGCTCCGAGTGATGACTTCGCATTTGCCGTGGTCAAGGCGGGCGTGAGCGAGGTCAGCGCGCGCTTCGAGCTGCAGGGTGATACAGCGGCGGGGATCGTCCTGGCGTGGACGGATCGGCACCATTACGCGTTCGCGACTGTCGGCGAGAGCGGGATTTCCGTGCAGCGTTGCGCGGGAGATGAACTGGTGGTTCTAGGCGAGTACCAGGCTCCTCCCGCAGTGAACGGCTCGCACCTGATGCGCGGTCGGCGCATGGACGGGCGCGTCACGCTGTTCGTCGAGGACAAGGAAATCGCGAGTTTCGAGCTCGAAGGCGATCGCCTGGGATTTGCTGTCGACCATGGAGTCGCGCGGTTCACAGAGACTGCTTGGAAGTGAGCGGGGGCCCGTTGGTGATTCTGCAAGCCAGCCGCGCGCCTTGGAAGCCTGCAGGATCGGTGCGCTCAGGTAGAGCGTGTCTTGGTTGGCGTGAGCTGTCGTGGGCTGACTCCCAAAGCCGTGCGCGAGCGCCGTTGCAGCATCTCGCCACTCCACCGCCTCACGCCGGAACGAAGAATCCCTCCGCAAGCCTGGTGGGGAAGGGGGGACTCGAACCCCCACGGCCGTTGGGCCTTCGGATTTTAAGTCCGATGCGTCTGCCGATTTCGCCACTCCCCCGGCGCCGGGAGTCTAGCAGCCGACTCGCGCGCATTCCGCGCGCTGGCGTCCCATCGCGGGTCGAAGTTGAATCCCAGGCCGCCGCAAGCGCGCGGAAGGAGTCTCCCGCACATTGCCGCTCGAGCCCCTCAGGCGAACTTCGCGGCCAAGGGCAAAAGCGCAAAGCTCGCTGCGTCGAAACACCCGTGAGCGATCACCGCCGGCCAGATCGAGCGATGGAACACCAGGATCGCGCCGAGCCCGAGGCCGAGCAGTCCGGCCGCGACCGAGGCGATCGGTCCCATGGCCGCGTGGCCGAAGCCGAAGACCACCGCGGCCAGCACGACGCCGAAGTACTGCCCGCGGCGCGAAGCAAAGAGGTTCGGCCACAATCGAACGAGGCCGGCGAGGAATCCCGCGCGCCACAGCTCCTCCCGCAGGCCGGCGACGACGAAGCTCACGAACGTCATCATCAGCCAGTAGTAGGTCGGGTTGTCGCGCATCGCGTCGAGGCTCACCACCGCGGCGATGTTCGTCGGGCCGGCGCGCGCGTGGCGCTCGACCTCGGCGGGGTCGACTACGCCCAGCGCCATCAAGACACCCGCGACAGCGATGGCCGCGATCGTGACCAGAAGCCGGAGCGCGATGGAATAGCCGAGGCCCAGGGGCAGCGGGAGGAATCCGCGGCGCCAGCGGAGTTGCAGGTCGTCGGCGGTGGCGCGCGACGCGAAGAGTGCGGCGCCGAAGATCAGGGCGAAGAGGGCGAGGCCGAGGACGCTCGCGAGGAGCAGGCCGCCGACTGAGGAGGTGAGGGCTGGTTCCGCGCCTGCTTTGCGGCCGATCGAGGACGCGCCGATCCAGAGGACGTAGAGGGTGAGCAGTGTGAGATGCAGGGCCCAGCGCCAGCGGGGGACTGGCGTCGTTTCCTGCGAGCTGCTCTCGGGCACGGGGCGAATCTACGCTCGCGGTCGTGGTGACGCCATGCAGGGCGAGCTTGACCATCCGAGGGCGGGGAGTATCCTTCCCGGGCTCGCGGCGGAGCGATCAGCTCGGCCGTGAGCAAGCGGCGGCATAGCCAAGTGGTAAGGCGACGGATTGCAAATCCGTTATTCCCCGGTTCGATCCCGGGTGCCGCCTCCAAGACGCGGTTCTTGACGTCTAGAAGCTGAATGCTGCGGACTAGAGCGGACGGGGAACCATGCATGCAGCGAGAATCCCTCGTGATCGCTGCGGCGGCGGCCGAAGCGCAGGGCGGGCGGGTTGTTCTCTGCGGGCAGCGCGGCGCGGCCCTGCAACGATGCTGCGCTGATCAGGGCGAGCGGGTCCCGAGATCGAAGCGACCGAGGCTAGGCTCTGGACGGGCCGCGAGGCGCCTATTGCGGAAGCCGAGGGTCGCGCTCGGGGGCGGCTGGTCGACCTCACGGCCGGGCCGTGAACGAAGCGACCTTCGCGGCCCCGAATCCGCCGGCACGACGAAAGTCGGTCGGCGCCTTGCACATTTTGCGACGCCTTGCTTCCCTCCTCCACCCGCCAGCGCCGCAGGCGCAGAGGACACCGTGACCCCTCGACTCGCCGAATCTCCCGTGCCCGAAGCGCCTTCCGCCTCCGCCTGCCATGAAGAGGCCCAGCGTGCGCTGCTCGACCTCGCGCACGGCAAGTCGAAGCGCATTCCCACCGAGCTGCTCGCGACCCACGTGCTGCAGATCTACCACGATGCAGGCTGGGCCGTGCAGCGCGGCGCGCTCGAAGCCCTGTTGCGGCGCATCGCCTTCGGCGAGCGGGACGGGCTGCGCGTGGCCGAGCGGCCGGCGCGCGGAGCGCTGCTGGGCGCGTACGCCACGAGGCGAGCGCGCAAGTCGAGGCGGGTCTGGTGCACGACGCTCGACGAGCTCGGAGCGCGCGTGCGCGCGAGCTGCGACTGTCCGGATTTCTTGCGCAGTTCGCTGGGGCTCTGCAAGCACGTGCTCGTCGTGCTCGACGACATCCATCGGCGCCGAAAGAGCAGGCAGCCCCTGCGTGCCGCCGCAGCGGTCACGAGTCCTCGGCTAGCTTGGGATTCCGTTCGGCCGCTGCGCGGTTCGGGCGACTGGCTGGAGCGCGTGCGGTTTTTGCGGGGGGCTGAGGGTCGCAAGCTGAGCTCCGCGTGTCATGCCGTGGTCCGCAAGCGTTTCACCGCGGACGTTCTGGGGAATGCCACGCTGAAGGGCGTCCACGGCGACGATCCCGCGAGGCGCCTGGAGCTGATCGAAGAATTGCTCAGGTTCTCGCAGGGAGGCTGCAGCGTCGACCCGGCACTGCGGCGGCTGTGCGAAGAAGAGCACGCGCTCCTGCGGCGGCTGCTTGCGACGCGCGCTTTCGCCCGCGCAGCTCGCACGGCGCTGCGGACATTAAAGCGCAGCCTCTATCCCTACCAGATGGAAGGTGTCGCGCGCTTCCTCGCGAGCGGCCGCCTCCTCCTCGCCGACGACATGGGGCTCGGCAAAACGGCCCAGGCCATCGCGTGCTGCCATGCTATGCACGCGACGAAGCAGGTGGAGCGCGGACTGGTCGTCGTTCCCGCGAGCCTCAAGGCGCAGTGGTTGCGCGAGTGGCGGGCCTGGACCGACGTGCCGGTCGTAGTCCTCGACGGCACGCCTCTCGAGCGGGCGCGGTCGTGGCGCTCGACCCGCGCCGGATTCCTGATCGTCAACTACGAGCAGGTGATCCGCGATCTCGACCGCGTTCAAGCATGGCAACCGGATCTCGTCGTACTCGACGAGGCCCAGCGCATCAAGAACTGGGCGACGAAGACCGCACTCTGCGTTAAGGTCCTGCGCCCCGAGCACCGGCTCGTCCTGACTGGCACGCCGATGGAGAACCGGCTCGAGGAGCTGGCCTCGATCTTCGACTGGGTCGACGACCACGCGCTGGAACCCAAATGGCGGCTCGCGCCTTGGCACGGCGTGACCGCTGACGGTTCGCGCGAGATCGTGGGTGCGCGGAACCTCGACACGCTGCGCGAGCGCATCGCCCCTTGCTTCCTCCGCCGCCACCGCAGCGAGGTCTTGGGACAACTTCCGCCCCGGACGGACACGATCGTACCCGTCGAGCTGACGGCGGAGCAGCGCGACGAGCACGACGCCCTGCAGCGGCCGATCATGATCCTGATGCAGACGGCGCAGCGTCGTCCGCTCATGCAGGCGGAATTCCTGCGGCTGATGCAGCTCTTGACGACGCAGCGCATCATCGCCAACGGGATCGGTCAGTTGCGCTACGAGTCCGTGTGGCCGGCGCTCGGCAAGGTCGCGCGGCCGAATCCGACGCTGCTCGAAAGCCTCGGCAGCCCGAAGCTCCTCCAGTTGCGCGAGATTTTGCGCGCGTTGGTCGTCGAGCAGGGCCGCAAGGTAGTCGTGTTCAGCCAGTGGCGGCGCATGCTCTCGCTCGCGAGCTGGGCGGTGGCGGACGTGCTCGGCGACGAGGGTCGGCGCGGCGTGTTCTTCACGGGCGCGGAGCAGCAGCGCCGCCGCACGCAGAACCTGGTCGACTTCCACGACGATCCGGCCGTGAGCGTGCTCTTCGCCAGCGACGCCGGCGGCGTCGGTCTCAACCTGCAGCGCGCCGCCAGCGCCTGCATCAACCTCGAGCTTCCCTGGAATCCGGCCGTGCTTGAGCAGCGCATCGGCCGGATCTACCGCATCGGCCAGGAGCTGCCGATCGACGTTTACGCCCTCGTGAGCCAAGACTGCATCGAGTCGCGCATCGCCGACCTCGTATCCGACAAACGACAGCTCTTCCGCGGTCTGTTCGAGGGCGCGAGCGACGAGGTGCATTTCGAGGGTTCGGCGTCCTTCATGGCCGGGTTGAAGCAGGTCGTGCCGGTCGCTTCGGACGAGGAAGATGCTCCGCCGGAGAACCAAGGCGAGCTCGACGCCCCGCAAGTAGAAGCGGTCGCCGACCACGAGCTGGATGCGCTGCTGGACGCCGCGGACGAGCGCGAAGCTCCCGCCGCGGAAGCCCCGACCGTCACCGAGCCGGATATCGCGCAGTACGAGCCGGCCGCGCTCGGGCTCGATGCGCGCGCGCTCGAGAAGCTCTCGAAGCTCGAGATTCGCACGGCGCCCGACGGACGCGTGCACATCGAGGCCGAGCCGCAGGCCGCCCTCGCGCTGTCCAAGCTCTTCGCTGGACTGGCGCGGATGTTGGAGTCGGCTGGACGGCACGAGGAGGAACGATGAATCAGGATAGCAGGGCAGCAGACTGGACCGAAGCGAAGCGGCTCTGTCGGTTGTCCGCTGAGGACGTACGCATGGCGAAGCAACTCGGCCTCAATCCGCGCAATCTGATCAAGAATCGGCCTACGAAGCGCCAACTCTGGAAGACACCGGTTCACCTCTGGGTTCGCGAGCTGTATGACGAGCGGTTTCCTCGGCCGGAAGGAGAGGCGCAGCTAGATCCGCGCTCCCGCAGTGGGCGGAACGAGTCGAAGTCCGGGGTCGGCGCCGCGAACCGGCCGCACGACGGGCGGGGAGGCTCGCGTAGCAGCATGAGCGATGGTCCTCCCAAGCCACTGGTGTACTGGGATTTCGAAATGGAAATCGAGCGGTCGGGAGAAGGCTGGAACGAGGGCGAGGACCCGCCCTTCTAGCCCTGGAATAAGCGCTCAGAAAGGTACCCGGGGCCCGCCCGCTTTGTTAACCGTGGTTCTACGAGGTTCCATGGCACACAACGAGCAGGTCCCAGGTGAAGAGATCATCGTCGATTCGGGCGACGCACGTCAACACGGGTACGGGGATCGCGCGGACGCGATTGAGTTCGGTGAGCGAGAGCACACGTGCGTTTCGCCATGTCAAGCTGCGGGCTGAGGTAGAGGCGAGCGAGTCGACCGCATTGGGCGGTTTGTCGTTGGCGATCGGTTTGGCTGCGAAACTTGGTTTGCCGCAAGCGATCGACGCTCGACTTGACTTGCTGCAGTCACGGCGCCCCTTTCACGAGTCGGATCACGTGCTGACGCACGCCTACAACCTTTTCGTGGGTGGTACGGCGATCGAAGACATCGCCGAGTTGCAGCACAGCGAGCCGGTGCGACGCATGCTGGGCGCATCGCGGATTCCTGATCCTTCGACTGCAGGAGATTTTCTGCGTCGGTTCGACGCGAAGTCGATCGGGCATCTCGACCGAGCGATCGATGAAATCCACGCACGTGCGTGGAAGCAGCACTACGGGCGCAAGAAGCAGTCTTGGGGAATCGTCGATGTCGACTCGCACGTGCGCCACGTGTACGGGAACCAAAAAGAGGGCGCCGATTTCACCTACAAGGGCGGCTTCGGCTTTCATCCTCTGGTGCTCTCGCTGGCGCAGACGCAGGAATGCCTGCGCCTGGTGAATCGGCCAGGAAACGTAGCTTCGGCGGACGGTGCTGCCGAGGCTTTGTCGGATGTGGCGGCGGCTGCTGCGCGCTCGATTCGAGCGCGTGCTGGTGCGCGGCGACAGCGCATTCGCGCGCCAAGACATCTTCGACACGTGCGCGCGCGAAGGGCTGTACTTCGCGATGGTGTCGGCGCAGCAGAGTAACTTTGAGGGCTTGGCAGAAGCGGTGAAAGAGCACGAATGGCAGCCTTTTCGCGCCAGAGTCGATTCGCGTCGATCCACGGTGGCTCGCCGTCGTCGCGGCAAGAACGTGCGGCGCCAGCGCGCTCGCCAGCGCGGCAAGCGTGATCTCAAGCTCGAAAAGCAGTGGTTCACGGAGATCGCCTACCAGCCGGCGCGCAGCGACAAGACCTATCGACTGATCATCCGTCGCCAGCGCATCGAAGAATCAATTCAGGGCGAGCTCTTCGAGCTATGGCGCTATCGCTTCGTACTTACGAACTTGTCGAAGACGATGTCGACCGAGGCGGTCGTGCGCGAAACGTACCGCCGCTGCGATCAGGAGAACGTGATCGAGCAGCTTCAGCATGGCGTGGCCGCGATGCGCATGCCGACCGGTGGTTTTCTCGCGAACCACGCGCACCTCTTGTGCGCCCGCATCGCGCACAACCTCAAGGCGTGGCTGGCAATGCTGGCCTTGCCCAAGGAAACGATGCGCTGGGAGTGGAAGCGCTTCCGCAAGGCCTTCGTGTACGTGGCGGCGCGTGTGATCCTGAGCGCCAGGCAGCGGATCGTGCGGCTTGCGGACTCGCATCGCTTCGCGAGCGTGATGCAGCACGCATTGCTGCGGCTACAAACCTAGAAGTCGCGACAGATACAGCCTCGCGTGTGCGAACTCTGCGCCAGAGGCTTGCCTCCAGCGCAAGATCACACGCTGCGAGGCATCGCGCTTACGTCCCATCGGCGTGCCGGGACCTCCAACAACCCGTCCATAGCCTCCGGCATGAACGCTGCGTGCCGCGAACGGTCAATCGGACCGTCGGCAAAGCCCCAACGCAGCCGATCTCCTCGCGGAGCGCTTATTCCAGGACTAGGGCGTGGCGCGAACAGCGCCGAGGGAGCCGAGGTGGAGTACATCTTGCGTGGCCGCCCGAGATCTGGCGTAGCCCTGAGTCAGCTGCAGCCGTGACTGCATGCCCCTGTGCAACGGTGGCGGCACGGGACTCTCGGATCAATGAGAGGGCTGGCCGTAGCATCCAGAACGAACTGCCAGTAGTGGCGGAATCGAGGACTCAGCCGGAGGTGCAAGATCACGAGCATCGGAGCATGACAGGAGCGACGCGCCGGCTTGGAGCATTCCAGCGGCCAAGCCCCTGCCGATGCATCGCAGGAGGATTCACCCAATTTAGTGACAAGTCCAGGCGCGTCTCTCAAGCAGCACTCTTGACATCTTGCCTGCGGCCCGGCATGGTTTTCGAGTTCCCTCTCATCTGACTTCACCTTTTCATCAGAGCCCAGCATGGAACTTCCTAGAGCCTCGTGGCGTTCAGCACCTCTCGACAAATGCGCTAGTTCTAGCCAGCTGCTAACTATTTGCCTCGCAGTCGGGCTGGCTGCCTTCGCGGCAGTATCGATCGTTAGCCCCAGCACGGCTTCGGCTGCTCGCCAACAAGGGAACACGGGCAACCTCACAATGCCTCACAATGAGACTCTAGACAAATACCCAACGGCTGCCGAAGAGACTGCGAAGCGCGATGAGCTCACGGATTACATAAATGCTCACCCCGAATCATTCCCTCCGGGAATCGGAGACGTGATTAAGGCGGCGACTGATCTTACGACCGGATCGGTGAGGATAGTCAGGACACTCGATCCCTGGCCGGGCTGTTCTGATGCCGGTACGATAGGCATTGCTGTGAACAATGTGCCTACGTGGATGCAGGCCATGATCTTGGTTCATGAGTATGCACACGTTGTGCGTGCCCAAGCCGCAAATCCTGGCAACGCCCAAGCAAGTGATCCACTTTGCGGCGGTGACCCCCAATGCGGAGCGTGCGCTCACGCTGAAATGAAGGCCAGCGATTGTAATACTGTCAAATCGCTGGCATGTTCTGAAATCCATCCCGCAACGCCAGAGGAAAAGACTGAGATGTGCAATGGATGGAAGGCAAATTATAGCGCCTTAGGCGAGCTATTAGACCAGTGTTTCCAATCGGGGTGCGTAAGTTGCTGTGGCGAAACTTATGTGCCTGTGCCTTCGCAGATGGTGTCACCCCCGGCATGCTGCAATTAAGGAGTCGAATAATGCAACCTACGTTCTTATGGTTCAGTGTCATCATGCTGTTTTCCGCCGTGCAGGGAACTCCTTCCGATCAAAAACCGCCTTCAAGCGTTGGATTTGAAGGGAGATCTCCTGCCAGACTGATGTTGTCGAACTCCACGGTCTCAGGAGTTGTCACATATCAGTTATCTGCCAAGACCGTGACGGTCATGTGGAATTGGCAGGCAGGCGGTCCGACTCCGAATCAATTCTCTACCCAAGTTGAATCCCTGACGTTTTATCCGACGGAGGTTTGCCAGGCGGGCCCTAGTAGATTGGCGGTCGCAGGAAAGCGTCGCGCGAAGACAATCATTGAACTTTGGGAGTTTGGAACTCCTGTTATTCCTCCCGTTGTGTCCACGCCTTCCGGTATCAGCTACCCCGAAGTGTCCGTTCCTATCGCGACACGAACAGTTCTCTATGAAGAGGCCGTCGTAGGTCGAGATATTGCCTCGACTCTATTCAATAACCCGGTTCCTCCCCAAGGGACGAACGGGGCGCTCTTTGTACAATTCTATGACTCCAAAGATTTGTATGCACTTGAGTACACACTGGCTACGTCGTCCCAGTCAGAATCAATCGCTTATCATTGCGTTCGCAAGGCACAGTCGGACCCCTCCATTCCCGTAATTGCCGAACTAGCGGTCGAGCGAAGGGTTGGAAGGTCTGCGAAACATCCGTCATACGGGTACGTGTATCTCTTCACCGATAGCGCCCAGACCGCAACGCCTCATCCCGCCTTAGTTCTCTTCGATGCGAACCTGGACGGCACGTTGGACTCGCCAGGATTCTTAGTGCTGAACGATTCGGCGTGGCAGAGCGGTGGATGGGCCGATCTTGCTACTTACCAAGCGGTGTACTGAGGAGCCTGAGCGCAAAGTACGTTCCAATGCACGGGAGTGCTAGCAATACCTGTGGCGTTCACGAAATTACTTTCGAATTGAAGGCCCGGGAGGACAGTCCGCCGCGTGGACCTCGTCCGAGCCCGGCCAAGCGGGGGCCCACCAACTCACTTGCGAAAGTGCGCAACTGGCCACACGTCATCTCACAATGCTCAGCGGGTGGTACTGGGTCCGTTTCAAATCGCGCGTAAAACCACTTCCCTGGACTCCAGTGTTGACGGCACTCTGAAAAAGGACCCCGCGGAACGCTGAAAAGGGACCCCCTCGACGGCGTTCTGGACCCGACCCTCCCGGCGGGGTAGCGAGACGGATTCGTTGATTCGTTCCGCAGTCCCCAGAGGGGAGGGCCAGGAGGTGATCAGAGTGTCGCAGTGGGCAGAATTCCGCCATCTTCATCTTGTCGACGGGGTGCCGAAGAAGGAGATCGCGCGTCGGTTCGAGCTGGACGTGAAGACCGTAAGGCGCGCGCTGGAGCGCAGTGATCCGCCTAGTGAGCGTCGGGATCCCAAGCGACCTCGGCGACTCGATGGCGTCCGCGACGAGGTCGCTCGGCTGCTCGAGAGCGAGCCGCGCATCACGGCCAAGCGCATCGGGCGCGTGCTGGGCGCGAAGGCCTCGGTGGTCGGCGAGCGCGCGCTGCGCAAGTTTGTGCGCTCGATCAGACGCGAGCTTTCTTCGCCCGAGGCCTTCGTGCACCGCACGCACGCTCCCGGTGACACGCTGGAGGGCGACTTCTTCGAAGCCTGGGCGCGGGTAGCGGGATCGCTGTGCAAGGCGAGAGTCTTCACCGGCACGCTGCCGTGCTCGAACACCTACTTCGCGAAGGCCTACCCAATCGAGCGATTGGAGTGCCTGCTCGACGGACTCAACGCGAGCTTCGTCTACTTCGGCGGCCTGTCGCGACGTGCGGTGTTGGACAACACCTCGGCAGCGGTGAAGAAGATTCTGCCAGGCCCCGAGCGCGAAGAAACGAAGGCCTTCGCGGGCTGGCGCGGATCGCTGCCGCTGGCTGTGGACTTCTGCGCGCCAGCTTCGGGCAATGAAAAGGGCTCGGTCGAGCGCGGCAACGAGTACGTGCGTGGCCTCTTCTTCCGTCCGACGCCAGAGGCGGCGTCATGGGACGAGCTCAATGCCGCGCTGCTCGCGGAGCTCGACCGTGATCTCGACTTGCGCAAGCTTCGCGACGGCCGCACGGCGCGTCAGGCGCTGCACGCCGAGCGCGAGCACCTGCGTCCCTTGCCGACGCGCATGCCCGAGAGCTGTCGCGTGGTGACCTGCGTGGCGGACAAGTACGCGATCGTGTCGATCGACCGCCGCGCTACTCGGTACCGAGCGATCTCGCGCGGCGCGCGCTCGTGGCGAAGCTTCACTGGAACAAGGTCGAGATCATGGACGTCGATCGAGTCGTGGCGCGTCATGCGCGCTCGTACGTCGACGGTGTGCACGTGCTCGACGCGATGCACGTCCTGCGGCTCCTGGAGCGCAAACACCGCGCGATTCCTGAGTCGACGGCGATCGCGCAGCTCAAGCTCGCGCCGGCGTTCGCCGAGCTGCGTGTGGCGCTGCGCGGCAAGGTGCGCAAGCCCGATCGCGAATGGGTCCGCGTGCTGCGGCTCTTGGAAGAGCACTCGATGGACGAGCTGGAACACGCGGTGAGTGAAGCGCTCCTGCGCAAGAGCGCGAGCCTGGAGACGATTCGCATGCTCCTGCGCCAGCAACAAGGCGAGGTGCCTTGGATCGCTCCCGTGGCGGTCGGTGAAATGCTCTCGGCGATCGACGTCGCGCCGGCGAATCTCGCCGGCTACGACGAGCTGGTCGAGGTGGGCCGATGAGCAAGTCCAAGCTCGCGGAACCGCCGCACTTGCTCGGCGATTTGAAGACGCTCGGGCTTCCGGGCTTCGCGTCGAACTGGGAGCGGCTCGCGCTGGAGGCCGAGCGCAAGCGAACGCCGCACACGGACTACCTCGCCGAGCTGGCGCACCTGGAAGTGACTCAGCGCCGCGAGCGGCGCATCGCGCGGCTGATCCAGGATGGCCGCTTCCCGGTGCTCAAGACGCTGGATGCATTCGATTTCGCGACGCAGCCATCGATCGATCGCAACACCGTGCTCGAGCTCGCGCGCTGCGACTTCGTCGCGAACAAGCAGAATGTCGTCTTGATCGGCGGCATCGGCACGGGGAAGACGCACTTGGCGATCGCGCTGGGGATCGCATGTGCCCAGCACGAGCGGCGCGTGCGCTTCATGACGGCGGCCGAGGCAGCGAACGAGCTGTCGGCCTCGGTGGACACCCAAAAGCGGCCAGTGATGGACACCTGAAAACCGGCCAGTCGTAGAAGGCTGCCCGGGACGTTGACAAGGCGGAGAGCTCCGTGCTCTTGCGCCGGGATGGTCAACGTCATGAGCGAAGTGAAGAAGCAACAGGTACTGGCGCTGGGGCGGCTGTCATGGTCGCTGCGGCGGATCGAGCAGGAGACCGGAGTCCGTCGTGAGACGTCCAGCCGGTACCTGAAGGCCGCGGGCATCGAGCTGCGCGAGGCGCGCTGTCGTCGGCCGCCCGATTCAAAAGCGGCCAGTGAGGTGTCCACCGGGTCGGGTTCGGTTTCAAAACCGGCCAGTGAGGTGTCCACCGACCTCACAGGCCCGGCAATCGCGAGCGAAAGCCTGCCGCCGACCTCGCGGCGTGCCACGGCCAGCCTGTGCGAACCGTACCGCGATGCGATCGAGCTCGCACTCTCGCGCGGCCGCAACGCGATGGCGATCTGGCAAGACCTCGTCGATGAACAAGGATTTCCTGGCCGGTACGCGAGCGTCAAGCGCTTCGTCGCACACAGCCGTGGCGGGAATTCGCCGGAGGCCTTCTGCGTGATCGAGACCGCCGCCGGCGAAGAAGCGCAGGTGGACTACGGCACCGGTCCGATGGTGCGCGACCCGAAGACCAAGAAATACCGTCGCACGAGGCTGTTCGTGATGACGCTCGGCTGATCTTCCCCCGGAAAAGTGGACACCCAGAAAGGGAGCAGCGATGCTCCCCACGAGGAGATGTCCATGTCGAAGTCACGTCGGAAGTACAGCGCGGAGTTCAAGCATGAGGCGGTGCGGCTGACCCAGGAGCCGCAGCGGACCGTGGCCGAGGTGGCAGCCGATCTCGGCATCAATCCGGGCGTGCTGCAGCGCTGGAAGTCGCAGATGAAGGCCAGCGGTTCGGACGCGTTCCCCGGTCACGGCCGACCCAAGGCCGGCGATGAAGAGCTGCTGCGTCTGCGGAAGGAGCTGGCGCGCGTCCAGCAGGAGCGCGACATCTTTAAAAAAGCGGTGGCCTTCTTCGCGAAAGAGCGGAGCTGAGGTTCGAATTCGTCGACGACCATCGGCACCTCTTCCAGGTTGGGCTGATGTGTTCGACGCTCGAGGTCTCCCGCTCCGGCTTCTACACCTGGCTCGGACGTGGTGCGTCCAGACGTGCCGGGGAGGATCAGCGCCTCTTGGCGCTGATCCGCGAGGAGCACGAAAGGAGCCGCAGGACGTACGGTGCACCGCGGATCCACGCGGCGCTGAAGAAGCGCGGCGAAATCTGCGGTTTGCATCGCGTCGAGCGGCTCATGCAGGAAGCAGGAATTCGCTCGAAAGTGCGGCGGAAGTTCAAAAAGACGACCGACTCCAATCACGACCACCGCGTCGCGCCCAATCTTCTCGACCAGGACTTCCAGGTCGGTGCCCCCAACCGCGTCTGGGTCTCGGACATCACCTACATCTGGACGGAGGAGGGTTGGTTGTACCTCCCCTCCACGCTGGATCTGTTCTCGCGCAAGGTCGTCGGCTGGGCCATGAGCTCGTGCATCGACACCGCGCTCGTGATCGACGCCTTGCAGATGGCGATCAAGAGCCGCGCGCCGTCGCCCGGTCTGCTGCATCATTCCGATCGCGGCGTGCAGTACGCCGCGTACGCGTTCCAGGGCCTGCTCGAGCAGCACGGCATCACTCCCAGCATGAGCGGCCGGGGCAACTGCTACGACAACGCGGTCAAGGAAAGCTTTTTCCACACGCTCAAGACCGAGCTCTGCGATCACGAGCACTACCAGACTCGCGCTCAGGCCCGTTCGAGCGTCTTCGAGTACATCGAGATCTTCTACAACCGCCAGCGGCTGCACTCGACTCTCGACTACTGCTCGCCGTGCGAGTTCGAAACGCGATCCGAAGCGAGCTGATCGCGTCGTTGTCTCCGGGACCCCGGGCTCCGAGAGCAGAACATGGCCTCGCGTGGGATCAGGACATCGCGTCCTGGGGCTCTCCGTGAGGCTCGACTCATTCGCGCGCGCCGGCGCTCTTCCCTCCCGGGAGGCTCTGCGTTTTCCAAGATTCTTATCTGGAGAAATGCCTGGGGAAGGGAGAACCCTTCCCCAGCACCCCTTCCCCCTTGACGGATTGCCTGGCCCGCCAGTCAACTGCGTTTTCTTACCTAACCCCGTGTCCACTCAACCGGGGGAGCTCCAGCCAGGTCGATCCCTTGATCCGTGAACTCACGCACTACCGCAACTTCATCGACAGGAAGACACAAAAGGAGACCGTATGAATGTGATCGAACTCGACCGCGCGCTACGCAAGCTGCGACTGTCGGGCATGGCCGGCACGCTCGAGACGCGCCTGGTCCAGGCCCAGGCTGAAAAGATGGTGCCGCTGGACTTGGTGTCCGCGCTCGTCAACGACGAACTCGTGCGCAGGGAGGATCGGCTCTTCGAGCGGCGCATCAAGGTGGCCGGATTCCGCGACAAGCAGAAAACCCTCGACGCCTTCGACTTCGACTTCAACAAGAAGATGGATCGCCGTCTCGTCTTCGAGCTCGCGACCGGCCGCTTCATCGCACAGCACGAAGACGCACTCTTGCTCGGGCCTCCCGGATCGGGCAAGAGCCATCTCGTGCAGGCCATCGGCTTGGCCACGATTCGCCAGGGACACCGCGTGCTCTACCGCGAGGCGCACACCCTGATTGAATTGATCGCCGACGCGACGCTCGAGGGCCGCAGGAAGGAGTGCTTCAACCTGCTGGTCGCTACGCCGCTGCTCATCATCGACGACCTGGGCATGCGCAAACTGCCGCACACCGCCGCCGAAGACCTGCTCGAGCTCGTGATGCGCCGCTACGAACGCGCCAGCACGATCCTGACTTCGAATAGACCCGTCGAGGATTGGGGCAAGCTCCTGGGCGATGCCGCGGCCGTGACCGCCCTGCTCGACCGGCACCTCCATCACGCGCACGTCCTCAAGTGCGGACCGCGAAGCTGGCGAACCAAACTCGCCCACGACTTGCACGAAGCGGAGGCTGTCAGGTAAACATCAGCACGTCCTGGGCATCTCCACGACTGGCCGGTTTTGAACTGTCCACGACTGGCCGCTTTTGAGGTGTCCACCGAGGGTCGGAGGCGAAGGCGCAGGATCGGCTATCGCGCAAGCTGGAACAGCTCGCGCGCTTCGACTTGCTCGTGCTCGACGAGCTCGGCTACGTGCCATTCGATCGCAAGGACGCGGACCTGCTGTTTGGCCTTGTCACCAAGGTGTACGAGAAGAAGAGCCTGGTGATCACGACCAATCTGCCGTTTGCGCGCTGGAGCGAAGTCTTCCTCGATGCCACCGCGGCCACGGCGGTGATCGATCGCGTCGTGCACCACGCGACGATCATCAAGACCGAGGGCGAGAGCTTCCGCTTGAGGGACGCGAAGAAACGCAAGCAGGCGTCCTGAGACCTCGCAGTCTCGAAGGCCCCGGGCTCCAGACACCAAACTCGGCCTCGCACGGGATCAGGCCCATGCGTCCTGGCGTCGCCGTGCGAGGCCGGAGCATTCGCGGCGCCTCTCCACGCGCCACTCCATGGCGCTGCTCCGCCCTCCCGGGAGGCACTTCGTTGGGCAATCTCTCTTCGAGGAGAACCAGAAAGGGGGGCTCCGCCCCCCTCAACACCCCCCGGCTGCCGAGCGCGCCGACACCTCGAGAGGGGGTCCCTTTTCAGAGTGCCGCGAAGGTCCCTTTTCTGCTTGCCGTCAACAAAAGCTGTGCTCAGCGGCCAGGAAGGCCGCCTCCGCGCAGCTTTCTGTCGCGCTCCTTGCCTCACCTAACACGCTGCGCCTCGCGACGGGACTTTTTCAACGGACTGCTAGGCACTTGGGCCTGCGGGTCAGTCGGACGCCAGGCAGCAACGGGGTCTGGCGTCGTCCCGAAGCGGCCTCTCTTCGGCGGCTCGAAGGGGTAGCTTCACCCTTCCGGCCCTGGTCTCGGGCAGCTTCGAGGCCAATCGAGCACCGCTCCGAAACGCCTTTCCGATCGGGAATTATCTGGCAGACCAACGCCCAATGTCGCACTCCGACTCCGGGCAACCCGCGATCTAGGCGTGTGCGCGATGGACGCACCATTGTCTAGCCGGTTATCACTGCGCTCCCAGGCTGCCTCCGACTCCCCCTCTCCAGCGCTAGTGGTCTCGCTGCCATGCCCAAAGACTCCCTCAATCTCTCGCCTGCCGAGTCACTCTTCGTCACGTTTCTCCGTCAAATCGATTCCGGCCAGCTGGCAGACTTCGACGCCTTTTGCGCCGAGCACCTCGAGCACGCGGCCGAGTTGCGCGAACTGCGGTCTCGTCGCAGGGACGCCGAATGGATGAAGGAGTGCGCAATCGACGTCCCTCAGGTTGCGCTGAGTGAGAATGGACCAACGATGTCGTTCCTGCGCCGGTTGCGCGAGCGCCGTGATTCGTCGCAACGGTACGAGCGCGGCTCATCGCTCGGCGAGGGGGGCTACGGCGAAGTGTTTGCGGTGCGAGACACTGATCTCGAACGCACACTTGCGATGAAAGTAATCAGGAGGGATTACTCGGCCGCCACGCCCGAGGCACTCGACCCGGAACTGCTCACACGCTTCCTCGAAGAAGCGCAGATCACTGGCCAGCTGGATCATCCCGGTGTTGTGCCCATTCACGAAGTCGGCATCTCAGGGGAAGGCCAGATCTACTACACGATGCGTGTCGTGCAAGGGGACAACTTGCACAAGGTGTTCGAAGACACGCGCCTTGGTCGCGAAGGCCGCACGCTCACAGGCTGCGTCGAGATCCTTGCGCGAGTATGCGAAACGATGGCCTTCGCGCATGAAAAGAAGGGCCTGATACACCGCGATCTCAAGCCGGCGAACATTATGGTCGGCGAATTCGGCGAAGTGTATGTGATGGACTGGGGGGTCGCGCGGTGGATTGGCGATGTCGTTCCGACAACGCCACTTCCCGCGCGAGAGGTGGTACGTAGCGTGCGTCGGGCGGAACTAAAATCCACGCCGGATGCGCCCATTCAATCGATAGGCTCGCCAGGGACGCCTGAATTCATGTCACCCGAGCAAGCGCGCAACGAGCGTGCCGCCATAGGGCCGCAGAGTGACGTCTATTCCGTGGGTGCGATGCTCTACCAACTGCTCAGCGGACGCGCGCCGTATCGCCTTGAAGGTAGCCACCCGCTTGAGGACGCCGAGCGCATCGCCGCTGTCATCGCCGGCCCGCCAGCATCCATCGATCGACTGGCACCTGGCGTTCCGGCCGAATTGGTGGCTATCTGCGAGAAGGCCATGGCCCGCGACATCAGAAGTCGGTACGTGTCGATGAGCGCGTTGCGCGACGAATTGCGCGCCTATCTCGCCGTGCGTGTTGTCGGCGCCTACGAAGCCGGAGCTTGGGCCGAAGCACGCAAATGGGTGCGACGAAATCGCGCGTTGGCGTCCGCACTTGGCACCGTTCTGCTCATCCTGAGTGTCGGCGGGGTTGCATTTTCGATGCAGCGCAATGCTGAAGCCCGACGTCGTGAAGCCGAGGAACGCCGTGGCCGCATCCAGGCCGAACTCAATACGGCGGACCTGGCTGGTGAGCGGGGCGCGTGGGACCGCGTGCTGCTCGCGGTCGACCGAGCGCGCTCCGAACAGTACCCGGACGCCGCGGACTTGCTCTACCGCGAAGCCGAGGCCGCGCTCTCGCTTTCAAACACCGAACGAGCCGACATCGCGCTAGCGGATTTGGATAGAATCGCTGATCTCGGCACTCGCCGGGGCAAGGTCCTGCTGCTGAAGGCCATTCGGCTCTCCAAGACGTGGGGTCACCACGCAGAGTGCTTTCAGGCCACACGCGCGGCGCTCGAGGCCGGACTGTCGGGCGCCGATGAGGCGTACGCGAAAGCGCTGATCGCGCCGACAACAAAGGAATCACTCGAGCTTCTCGAGGATACGATCGAGCTTGCACCGTATCACCGCCATGCGTACGAGCTACTCATCAGTCTCTTGTTGATTTCTGGGCAAGCCGAGCGCGCCGCAGCAACATGTGAGACTTTCGCGCTTCTGTATCGTGACGACGTGCGCCCTCAGATCGGGTTGGCCATGGCTTACACCATGCTCGGCGACGCCACGAAAGCACAGGCTGCCCGCGCACGCTACAAGTCTCAGGTCGACAAGATCACTGTGTCCAAGCTCGACGCGTTTCTCGCAGCCACGCGCAATCTGGCGGCCATCGATGGGGATGTTGAGGAGCCACTCGACTTCAGCCTTGTGAGCGCGCTCATGAAGCTCGCGGATCTTGCGACCGAGGCAACAGGGGAAATTTCCTCCCCAAGTGTGGAAGCTCAGTCACGTTGCGTGAGCGCGCTGATCGACGGGCTCATGGGCGATAGTGTCAGTCGTAACCCTCTTGTCGTCTTCCCCACGCTTCTCCACGTCTTGAATTCGGAGCCGGCAAGATTCGCCAACGCGTGCGGTGCCGCTCTGCAGTACCACGAGGACGGTTTTCTTTATCTGGTCCAAGGGCTCGCACTCATCAATTCTCCACGCGCACCCGAGTTCGAGACGGAGCACCGACTCAAAGTGCATGCCCTCTTCGTCAAGGCTGTAGCGACGCCCTCGTTTGCTCGCGGGTTACGCCGCCCGGCCCATTTTTGGCTCATGAAGTCTGGATGGCGCCTATGGGCATCCAGTGGACGACCGGAGTTCAAGGGCGAGTCGTTGGCTCGCTGTCGGGAGTACCTCGACTTCAAGAAACTGCGTCCGCTCGAAAGCCACCAATATGCGAGTCTTGCGATCGCGCTCGGTGATGTCGAGCTGGCGACGGAGATCACACACAAGACTTTGCTGCAAAACCCAGATGATCTCGAGGCGCAACTCGATCACGCCAGCACGCTGACCGACGCCGGACGCTTCAACCCCGCGATTGAGCTGTATGACTCTGTGCTAGCCCGCGAGCTGACTGCCGAAAAGACCACTCCCAAGCGACGCACTCTCGAAAAGCATCAAGAGCGCGCGCGTACTGAACGCGAAGCAGCACTCACGAAGCGCGCTGCGTGGATCGAGTCGGTCGTGGGGGCAGACGCGACAATGCCAGAGACATCGAAATGACGATCGAATGCAACCGATCCGAATCGATCGGAAGGGCCGTGTTCAGGCTCGGAGACCGGTGTCGCTTGAATGAGGGCGACGGTCCAAGCATTCCTAGGGTCACTTTCAGTTTTCGTAGTCGTAGGGGACTGGAGGTGGAAAGGTGTGATGAATCTTTGAGTCCGACGTAGGTTTTCGGGTCCTGGCGCCCTCCTGAATCCGGTCGACGGGATGCGCAACCTCGCAACAAGCTGGGACACCATGTCGCAGCAGGAGCGCGAGTCGACCAAACCCCAAGTCATTCGGAGATAGCCATGTCGAACACACGCTTCAGCATTTCGTACCTCGCTCTACTCTGCGCTGTGAGTTGCCAATCGCAGCCCGAGCTGTTTGAGCCGCACTCTGCCTCGCCGGATCCGACTTCCCGCGCATTCCACTTCGACGAGCCCGGCCGCACGCCCGAGTTGCTTTCTCGTTCAGGCGAAACTGCGGAGGACAGCATCGTCGCCATCACCGGGCGGAGCGAGTTCGCGGTCAGCGATGAATACAGCCCGGTAATCCTCAGTAGCACGCGCATCGCCTTCGTTTCGCGCTCGAACGGCAAGACGGACATCTGGTCAATCGACACGAGCACCCAAGGACAGTCGAGCCCGGACCTGGTAGCCGGTAGCGACTCCAACGAGAAGGCGCCCTTCGTCGTGCTCGACGATGCAATCAGGGCAGTTACCGCCGGCGCCAAGAAAGGCGCGAATGGCTCACCTATGAACAGTGCGAGGATCCTGTTTGCAAGCGACCTTCTGGGGCCGTTTCAGATCTTCAGCAGCAAGCTCCCGCGCGTTCGTGGCGAGCAAATCGAGATCGAATCGCGCAGTTCGGCGAACTGGCCCACGCTTTCAAGTGACGGTCGCTTTCTGCTGTGCTCGATCCTGAACGAATGGGGCGGTTACGGGATCTGGAAACGCGAGATTGCAACGGGTGCGTTTAGCCGAGTGACCGACGGCCAGCGAGCGCGCTGGAATCCCGTGAACTCGAAGGAGTTCGTGTACGCGAAGGAAGCGAAGGGGTCCTGGAGCATCTGGCGCTTCACCGAGGAGCCGTACCAGACCCAGATGTTGATCGGAGGCAGCGGGTCGGTGTTCGACCCTGCCTACTCGCCGGACGGAAACTGGATCGCGTACACGTCGAACGCGACGGGCAGCAGCGACATCTGGATCGCTGACATTGCCACGCGCACTCCCCCCAAGCGCGTGACCTACCACGGCGCGGCGGACTGCCAACCGGAGTGGTCGCTCGACGGCAAGACTGTGTTCTTCGCCTCGAATCGTGCAAACAACTGGGACATCTTTGCCATCGACGTGGGCAACCTGCTCTCGGAAGACAGTCCGCGCTGAGTTGTCCTTGCTCTCCCTCGACGACGCCCCGTTGCAGCGGGGCCTGACGGCGCTTTTACAATGCGCCGACGGCGATGACCTGCGCGGTCAGCGCTGGCGAGGGAGAGCGCTTTCAAGCTGGCACGCTCGTGCGCAGGGGGCTGGTCTGCTAGCCTCCCGCGCATCATGGGCACAGAACCTCCTCCGGGTGCGGCACTCGGGCCGATCGACGACCCGCCGAACTCGACGCATTTCTTGCGGCAAGCGCAGCAGGGCGACATGGCGGCGCGCAACGCGTTGGTGATGCGCTACGAGGCACGCGTGCGGCGCGTCGTTTCGGCTTGCATGGGCAGCGATCTAGCGCGTTACGTCGACACGGAGGACGTGGTGCAGCACACACTGACCGTTGCTCTCGATCGCGTGGCCGAGTTCGAATACCGAGGGCCGGGCTCAATCCTGAAGTGGCTGACGACAATCGCCGTTCACCACATGAACACTGAGCGGAAGAAGATGAACGCGCGCAAGGGGACGAAGTCACTGGAGGATGGCGGAGGATCAGGCGACAGCGCTTCTGGCGGGATTGATCCGCAGGCGCGCGTTCACGGCCCTGCTACGAACGCTGAACTCCGGGATGAGGTCGCGAAGTTCGACGAGTGCGTCAGCAAGCTACCTGACGGGTGGCGCGAACTCGTGACACTGCGATATTACGGCGAACTCAGCTTCGCCGAGATCGCGCGAACGCTTGGCGAGGGATCCGAAGAGGCCGCATGGCAGCGTTTCAACCGCGCCTACGTCAGGGTTCTGAGTTGCTGGGAGAGACCGCGCTCCGAAGACAGCGCGGCGTGAGGCGCGGAGAGCCAGACCTGCCGACGACAAGCGCGCGCTGAGTTCGCCGGTAACGTATTGCGCAAGTCGTGCACATCCTCGCGCCCAAGCACGCGCGCGAGCCCCCAGTCCATCACGCACACCTCGCCGAACTTGCCAACCATGACGTTGCCCGGCTTCAGATCGCGGTGGATCACGCGCTTGGAGTGCGCGTAGCTCATCGCCTCGCAGGCCTTGAGCAGCACGCCGAGCGCGCGAGTCGTGTTCCACCCGTCTTCGCCGGTGCGCACCAGCTCGAACACCCGCCGCAAATCGATCCCCTTGATCAGGCGCATCGTGAAATACACGCGTCCATCGGCGCCGAGCCCGATCTCGTGCACCGGCACGATGCCCAGGTGATCGAGCTGACCGGTAATCTGCGCCTCTTCGAGGAACTTCGCGAGCTTGCGGCCATCGACCGAACGCTCCTCGCTGGCGTCGAGTATTACCTTCATCGCCAGCGCTTGGCGCACGTCAGGGTCCCACACGCGCATGATCGCGCCCATTCCGCCGCGGTCGATCTCGCTCAGTTCGCCGTAGCGAGCGCTGTCGCGCGAACGTCCGCGCAGCCGTTCGATCAGAGCGCGAGTCAGGCTATCGGCGGCGAGTGTGGCGGGATCCTCGGGCAGCCCGTGTGCTTGCAAGCCGCGAGCGGCTGTGTGGCGCGACCACAGTTCACGCAGCTCAGCGGCATGCTCAACGTGTTGCGCAAAAAAGGCATTGACATCCAGGTCTCCGCAAGACTCGACGCGCCCAAGCAGTTCTACGAACAGCGCTTCCGCGGGCGAAAGGTCGGTATTGTCGTTCGTCACGTTCGGGAGGCCTTCCTCACGCGGATAGTAACGCGGCTGATCCGTCCAATGCGGGGGGCCGAGCGGGGTAGACTCCGCTCGGCCGACATGTTCGATCTCAGGTCACTTCGGATCGGGTCTCAGGGATTCGCGGAATCGATATTCGAATACCCCGAGTAGTATGCGCCGCACGGTATGTAGAGTGCGGCCCGAACCTTGTACCAAACGGTCACGCCATTGGGTCCTGGAGTGTGGTCGATGAACCCGAGTTGGCTCGCCGCAACTACCCCGACGTTGTTCCAGTCTGCTTCATTGTTCAGGTTGCCGTTCGGCTTCAACCGTGCGATGCGGAATTCTGATGTGCACTGCCCGCTGTGGCTCCAGGTAACGAGGATCGGATCGGGAGCCGGGGTGTTTCCCTGACGCGTGGCAACGCAATTTGACGGAGCCGCAGGCACGCCCAACGCGGCAACTTGAATTGTGTTGCTGTAGTCAGAAAAGCTGCACAGGTCGTTCGCGCGCACCTTGTACAAGTAGAATTGGCCGTTCTGAACCGACGTGTCGGTGAATGTGGTGACGTTGGACGGCGAGCTTCCGATGTGATGCCAAGCGGCGGGATCGTTCGGATCCGCACCCGGATCGAGCCGTGCGACCCGGAACTCGAACTCGGTGCTCGAGTTATCGATCCAGTCGAGTCGGACCTGACCGATACACGCCGAGGATCCGATCAGGCCGCTCGGCGCGGGCAAGTACGGACAGTTCGTCGTGACAATGATCTCATTCGAATAGTTCGATTCACCGCAGTCGTTTCCGCAGCGCACCTTGAAGTGATAGGTGGAGCCTGGCGCGAGACCATCAACGAGCAGAGACGTCGTGTTCGGCAAGAGATCGCCGCCAAAGTTGTCCCAGTTCTGCGGAATGTTCGGATCGTCGCCGTCGTTGAGCTTCGCGACACGATACTTCGTCTCGTTTCCAGCCTGATCGGTCCACTGCAGCTGAACGGCATCGATCCCAACCGGGCTACCGGAAAGGCCCGCCGGCGCGGTCGGGATCTGATTTACATGGTCGAGCGCGAAGAATGTCGTCAATCCGTTCGAAATACCAACGCCGGTCCCGTCGGGATGCGCGGCGTCGCGAAACCAGACCTGGAAATAGCGTTTGGCGCCGTGAAACGACCCGTCGAGGAGCACGTGGTAGGCGAGTGAGCCCGCCACATCCGTGATCAGCCCAGCGCTCCGCACTATCGGCGGTGCAACACACAACGTGCCACCATTGAAGGGCAGCGTTGCGGCACCGGTTCCAGTGATCACGAGTGCAGGCTTGTGCGCAGGCGCGTGGTTCAGCGTGATGTAGAACTGATTGCTGGCAACTTCCGGTGCGCCAATCGAGCCGATCTGTGGCGTCTGCCCCTGTGAGCTGACCTTCGCCGTGCAGTAGGTCTGCGGTTGTACGCAGTACTGGGCCAGAGATACCGTAGGGAGAGAGAGTGCTGCAATGCCGATGCAGCCGATGGACAGGAGGGTGGAAAGGATTCTTGCGGGGGTTTTCATGAGGGAACTCCTTCGCGCGCATCGGCCGGAACCACCTTGGCACCGCGCCTCGCGCGCACAGGATCGGCAGGGCGCCGAATCACAATGGCCTACGCAGAAACGACGAAATCTCCCAGGACTCTGCTTCTCGGTTCGCAGGCAGAATCAAGCGACTGGCTTCTCCGCGCAGGGCTCGCAGCCTCCTGCGATGGCTCGTCGTCGGCAATCGGATCGGCACATCCGCTCAAAGTCCGTCCTACCGGAGTCAACACCCCCCCAACCCCCCCCTGCGCCGCGAGCTCCAGATCGTGCGGGAGTGTCGACCACTGGCGCGTCAGACCGAGCTTCGCGCGATCCCAGATCGAGTGGCCGAGCAGGTGGCCGAGCAGTCCACTTGATGCACCGGGTGTTGCGACATAACCTATGCAGCTACAGGCGGTTGCGCGCTTGCTGGGGCTATTCATCCCTCCGATTGCAAACCACGCGCATGGTACCGAAGTTCAGGCCGAGGCTCACGTGCGTGTGGCCGTGAACCCACAGGTCGATGCCCGTGGGAAACATTGCTTCGAAATCGCTCGCGTAGGAAGTATTCAGCGGGTTGCCGGCGTAGCGCTCGTGGATGGCACGCGGAGTTGGCGCGTGATGGGTGACGACGATGGTCGGCCCACTAAATGGCTCGGCCAACTTTTCGCTCAGCCAGCGCCGCGCCAGCCGGTGTTCGACAGCTAGGTCAGCTGCGCGCAACCGGCGGTACGCCGCCGTTGACTAGGTTAGAGATGAATCTGTGCCGCAGGGCGCGGAAGTCGACAACGCAGCCACGTCGGTCGCGATGACATTTCCCTGAGCGTCTGCACGCAGCGGAGCTCGCCTTTGACGACCCCGACACCGGCGTCCGCGTGCACTTCACGTCAACGCTGCCCGACGACTTCGCCATCTGGCTGCGACCTCCGGACCGAGGGTCGCGTTGACAGGCACAGGGAAGCCGGGATCAGAATCCTCAGAACATCTAGGATGCGCGCCAGGTGCCATGCCCATCGAGCCGGATTCACGACAGCGATTGATCGACGAACTCGCTCAGGCCGAAGCAGAGTTTGCTGCGGTCAACCTCCAGCGCGAAGCCGCCAAGGCGCGCGTGCGGGCTGCAAGGTCGGCATTGGAAGGGCAGCCTGCCCCAGTGGCGCTGAGTGTGGCGGCCACGAGTGTCCACTTCGCTCCCATCACTCCAGATGAGAAAGTGCGGATCTATCGCTCGCTATTCCGTGGGCGCGCGGATGTCTATCCGACCCGCTTCGTCAGCGCGAAGACGGGCAAGCCAGGGTGGGCGCCGGCCTGCGCCAACAAATTCGTTCGCGGCGTCTGCGAGCTGCCCAAAATGAAGTGCGGCGAGTGCCCGAACCAGGCGTTCTTGCCGGCCAACGACCGAGCGATTCTCGATCACTTGCGCGGTCGCCACGTGATGGGCGTGTACCCGCTCCTGCAGGACGAGTCCTGCTGGTTCGTTGCCGCGGATTTCGACAAGGCCGCCTGGCGCGAGGATGTCGCTGCCTTCCGCGAAACGTGTACTTCGCTCGGCGTCCCGTGTGCCGTGGAACGCTCACGATCGGGAAACGGCGCGCACGCCTGGTTCTTCTTCACCTCGCCGGTTCCGGCGAGCATCGCCCGCAAGCTGGGCTGCTTTCTGATCACGGAGACAATGGCCCGGCGGCACGAGCTGCGCATGGATTCCTACGATCGCCTCTTCCCGAACCAGGACACGATGCCGCGTGGCGGGTTCGGCAACCTGATCGCGCTGCCGCTGCAGCATGAGGCGAGGAAGCAAGGCAACACGCTCTTCGTCGACGAGCGGTTCGATCCCTGGCCAGACCAGTGGTCGTTCTTGGCTGCCTTGCCTCGCATGAGTACCGATCAGGTTGAAGCGATCGCGCGCGAGGCGATCCAATCCGGGCGTGTCATCGGTGTGCGTCCCGCCGATCTCGGTGATCACGGAGATGCCCTTCCCTGGACGCGACCGCCATCTGGACGCACAGCTCGCGAGCAGATCACGGGCCCGCTGCCGGCGACAGTCAGAGCCGTCCATTCACAGAGGATCTACGTCGAAAAGGCCGGAATTCCTTCACCGCTCCTGAACCTGATCAAGCGCCTGGCCGCCTTTCAGAATCCGGAGTTCTACAAGAAGCAGAGTATGCGGCTCTCCACGGCTCTGACTCCGCGAGTGATCGCATGCGCCCAAGACCTCGAGCAACACGTCGCCTTGCCGAGGGGTTGCCTCGTCGCGTTGCAAGCGCTCCTGCACCAGTACGGGACTTCGCTTTCCGTCGACGACCAGCGCGTGGATGGCGATCCCATCGATGCCGAGTTCCAAGGGGAACTCACGCCGGTCCAGAAGCAAGCGGCCCGCGCGCTGCTTGCTCACGACATCGGCGTTTTCGTTGCACCGCCAGGAATCGGCAAAACCGTTCTGGGAACGCACATGATCGCTCGGCGGCAGCGGAGCACGCTGATTCTCGTCCACCGACGCCCGCTCTTCGATCAATGGGTCGCCCAGCTCTCGATGTTCCTCGGCATCAAGGAGCAAGAGATCGGTCAGATCGGCGGGGGAAAATCGAAACCGAATGGACGCATCGACGTGGCCATGATCCAGAGCCTCGTGCGCCGCGACAGCGTGGACGATCTGGTCGCGCGATACGGCCATGTCATCGTCGACGAATGCCACCACGTGCCCGCCGTCTCCTTCGAGCGGGTGCTCTCCGAGATCAAGGCCCGGTACGTGCTCGGGTTGACTGCGACGCCTCAGCGGCGGGATGGGCATCAACCAATCCTTGAAATGCAGCTTGGCCCTGTGCGTTTCTCGGTCGACGCGAAAAACCCCGCGATCGTCCGACCCTTTGAGCGTCGGCTGGTCGCTCGGAAGACTGGGTTCCGCCTTTCGGAAGCGCAGGCCGACGCAAGCATCCAGGAGATCTACCGCGCGGTGTCGACGAACGACGCCCGCAACCGCCTGATCATTGAGGATGTTCTCGGCGTGCTGCAAGAGGGTCGATCCGCGATCCTTCTCACGGAACGCCGAGACCATCTGGAGCACCTCTCGGCGCGACTGCGCGACTCAGTGCGTCACATGATTGTCCTGCAAGGTGGCATGGGCGCGAAGGAACGCAAGGCGGTTGCCGACCAGCTCGATTCCATCCCCGGCGGTGAGGCGAGCCTGGTGATGGCGACCGGGCGGTACATCGGCGAAGGGTTCGATAGCGCCCGCCTCGACACGCTGTTTCTCGCGATGCCTATCTCGTGGAAGGGCACGCTCGTCCAGTACACGGGGCGCCTTCACCGGCTTCACCCGAGCAAGACCGAGGTGCGCATCTACGACTACGTGGATTCCGAGGTCGGCATGCTCTCGCGCATGTTCGAGAAGCGGATGCGGGCGTATCGCGCGATCGGCTATGCGCTTGACGACACGAGCGCAAGAGAAGTATCAGCACCGGATCGGTGCATGGCGCCGATCGGTGAGTCGGAGTAGCAGCGCATGAAGCCGCACAAACCCCCGACGCGCAAGAAACCTCTGCCGCCCGCTCCGGCGCGAGAACCGTCACCGAACGGGACCCTCGCAGCAATCGTGGGAGCCGAGGTGTACGCAGTCTGGGTCGAGATGCTGAATCGTCTCGGCCGAGAGGGACGGAGCCATCGACTCTTCGTGGTCGTCGCGGCCATGTTGCAACATGCCGTTTGCCAAGCGCAGGCTGATCAGCGAGCTCACCGAACGCGCGGGGCCGTGGTGGACGAGGACCTCCTAGATGCGCTGGCCGCGGCCGAGCCGGGGGGCGACAACGACCTGCTCGCGGCGGCGATCATCAGACTCTTCAGGGACGCGAAAGTTCCGTACGTGCGCACCAACCGGCGCGGAGACGAGTACAGCCTTGTCGAGGGCTCGATCGACGAGTTCGCCAGGTGGTTCAATATGCCCTGGGAGGAATGAGGGAGCACCCATGGCCAGTTCACCGAAACGCAAGCAGAAGTTCAGCGGAAACCGCTTCGGATTGCCGCGAGCCCGGCTCGATGCCCTGGTGGCGCAGGCCACGATCGACGCCTACGGAGACTCCGAGCAGCGCTGCGGGTTCTTCACGATGTTGGAAGAGCACCTAGACCTTCCATTCGAGACCGAGGTGCTTGGCAAGACGGTCATCGTGGAGCGCCTGGACATCAACGAGGCAGACGAAATTGTCGCCGTCTGTCGCAGCGGCAGCCGTCGTCAGCGCGTTTCGATCCTCGATCTGCCGCTCCCGAATCCCGCTCCTCGTGGCGCAGAGTGGATTGCCGCCTATCGCCACTGGCTGGGGATTGGATCATGAGCGGAGAAGGACACAAGCCTCGCATGGAGCCCGATTGGCCGAAGGTTCAAGAGGTCGCGCTCGCGCTCCTGTGTCTCGGCGAGCATCACCGACGCGATCGACTTCGAGTTCGGCCGCAGATTCCATTCTTGGAGGAGTTTGAGAGCGAGGGATGGATCGAGGACTCGAGCACGGCATTGGGGTGGATCGAGATAACGCCGGCGGGCCAGGCCCGTGCGCACGAGATGTTGGAGAAGCACTTCGGGATCGTGATTGGCGGGGACCCGAGCAATGGGGATCAGCCGACCTGAATCATGGCGCCGACGCCGTCGGACGTCCCGGGTGCCCGAACAGGCCCGCGCGAGGGCCCGCCGGACCGGCACGGGCAGCGATTCCCCGGGAGCACGGCTTACCGGCCCTGCCGCGAAACCGTTCGTTTCTGAGGCGGCGCCCTTGATCTGTCACAAACACATGCCAATATTTGTGACATTCAGCCATGCCCAGAGCCCGCGAAACCGTCCACGATCGCATCCTGAAGGCCCTTCGCAGCAAGGGGCCGGGCGCCGTGGTGGCCATCCGAGACCTGATCGAGGTCGGTGACGAACCCGCGATCCGGCAAGCTCTGTCCCGAGCGGTACGCAGTGGAGAGATCCGACGGGCTGCGAGGGGAATGTACACGGTTCCGGTACGCGATCGGCAGATTGGGCCGCTGTCAACGACTCCAGAAGCAGTGGTTCATGCGCTGCAGTCACGCGACGGCATCCGCCTGCTCCCCTCTGGCGCCCATGCCGCAAATCTGTTGGGGCTCTCAACTCAGGTTCCAGTGCAGATGGTCTTCTTGACGGACGGCCCGACACGCCGGATTCGACTGGGCAAACGGGAGATCGTGCTCAAGCGCACGACGCCGCGGCAGATGGCGACAGCCGGTCGCGTGAGCGGCACGGTCATTCAGGCGCTTCGCTGGATGGGACGAGACCACATAGACGAAGCAATGGTCCAGACGCTCCGTCGAACACTGAAGGTCCAGGATCGAAAACGACTGCTTGCGGACGCGCGGTATGCTCCGGCCTGGGTAGGCGAGGTACTTCGCCGGGTGGCGGCTGCCGATAGCAAGGGCGCCTGATCGTGAGGGCCTATCTCGAATTGTCCCGGGAGCGTCGCCGAAGAATTTGCGAAGAGGCCGGCGCGCAACTTGGCTTGGCACCTGGGAGCGTTGAGAAGGACTTTTGGATCTGCTGGACACTCCGGGAATTGTTTGCCCTCGAAGGAATCGGCGAAGGGCTCACCTTCAAGGGAGGCACTTCGCTCTCCAAGGGCTGGAAGCTGATTCACCGCTTCTCTGAGGACATCGATGTGGTGATCTCTCGCGCGCTTCTCGGGTTCAGCGGCGATGGCGCTCCGGACGCGCCGAACATCTCCGGGAAGGAACGAGACAAGCGACTCGACGACTTGGCCGTGCAGTGTCAGCGATTCGTCGCGGACAAGGTCCTGCCCGCACTTGCGGCCCGGCTGCCTGAAGGGGCAACGCGCTCGGCACGAGCCGCACTCGAGCTCGACCCTCTGGATCCCGAACAGCAGACAATTCTATTTCACTACCCAGGCGAATTTGGCGCACTCGCCTACGTGCGCCCTGTGGTGAAAATCGAACTTGGCGCGCGCTCGGACGTCGATCCCGTCGAGACCCCAGAACTGAGCCCGTACCTGGCGGCAGTGCTTCCGGCCATCGTACCGTTCAAGGTCGCCACAGTATCCCCGACAAGGACGTTCTGGGAGAAGGCGATGCTGCTGCACGAAGAGAACGGCCGCAAAGAGCCGGGGAAGCCGAAGGACCGCTTGTCGCGGCACTACTACGACCTCTGGTGCCTGATCGCGAATGGAGTCGCCGCCACGGCGTCAATCGATCTGGGGCTGTTCGAAGCTGTGGCGAACCATCGACGTGTGTACTTCCGCAAGAGTCGGGCTGCACAGGACTCACTGAGGCGTGGCA
>DATHET010000010.1:0-28341 GCA_035490315.1 Planctomycetota bacterium | reverse complement strand
TCGAGAGATCCTCCTGCGCCGTGCGCAAGAGCTCGAGCTGGCGCACGCGGTGCTCGAGCATGGCCGCGAAGGACTGCACCGCGCCAGTCAAGTGACCGACCTCGTCCTCGACTTCGATTTCGCGCGGCAGCGAATGGGTCCTGCCATCGCGCACCGCGCGGTCGAGGCGCTCGATCGGAACCACGATGTGGCCGGTGAGGATCCCCGCGAACAGGGTCGCCGTGAACAACGCGGTCAAGGCCGCGGCGAGCAGCAGCTCGTTCAAGGAGTAATCGCCGAACAGCGGCACGCCGCGCTCGCGCCCCTCGGCCACGAGCACGGCCGAGAGCTGTCCATCGCGGGTGTACAGAGGCCGGCGCACTTCGCGCGGCGACTGCGGCTCGAGCTCGGCGAGACCGGGTGTCGGATCGCGCTCCGCGCCGATCAGTTTCAATCCGGCGCTGGACAGGGCGGCGAGGCGCGCGGGCCGCATCACGATCACCAGCATCGGCTGGTCGGCGCCGCTCGGCGTCTGCGCGATGCCGCAGACCACGAGCTGACCCCAGGGTCGCGCCAGGCCGGACAGGGGCGCGAAGGACTTCGGAACCTGCCGCCACCCGGGTCCGGTTCCGATGCGCACGGGCTTGCCGTCGGGCTCGATGTGCTCGAGCAGGCGCACGACTCCCGATTCGCCCTCGCCCCACCAGGTCGGCCCAGCGAGCTCCTCGCTCGAGGCCGGGAACCTCGCTTCCCTGCGCGCGACGGAATGCCCGATGAACAGAAGCCGCTTCGCTTCCTGCTCCAGCTCGCGCTGCTCGGTCTCGAGGTCGACCTGCGCGCGCGTCAAGAGACTCTCGACGCGCTCGGTTTCGTAGGCCTCGTGCTCCTTGCCGAGCGAAGCTTCCAGCAGCAGGGTCAAGACGAGCAGCGGCACGGCCGAGGTGATCACGAAGCCCAACGCGAGCTTGGCGCGGATCCGCCGCCCGCCGGAGAGCCACTCGGCGAGGATCGCGACCAGGAAAGGCGCGAGGGCCGCGGCGACCACGATCGGCAGGAAATCCCAGCGCGTGGGATTCTTCGCCGGCGTGTTGTCGCTGAGCCAGACGCTCGCCAGCTCGTCGGTGCTCATCTTGAGCTCGCGCTCCAAGCCGGCGGGCGAGGGCTTCTTCGGCGCGCGGCCCAGCGGCGTGATCTCGGCCTCGATCCCGGCGCGCCAGTCAGCCCATTCCCACTCGCCGCTCGCCGTCGCGCGCAGACCCGACGGAATCGTCGAGCGCGGCTCGCGCGCCAGCAGCGTGGCGGCGACGACATTGACCGCGTAGCTGGGACCCGATCCGACATGGCTGATGCGCACGCGGTCGATGTCGCGCCGGCCGGCGAGCTCGAGCAGCAATCCATCGCCGTGCAGCTGACCGAGCGGCCCGCCGCGCACGTGGAAGGCCGGCTCGAGGCCCAGTTGCACGCGGTGCTCGTCCTCGTCGAGGTGCAGATCCTGGCGGTGGCGCACGTCGTAGGTCGGCGGGATGACCTGCTCGCCCTGCATCAGCTCGATCTGCAGCACGGGGACAGCCGCGGTGCCCGTGCGCTGGAAGCGTCGATCGGACACTCGGAACACCAATGACAGGGCGTCGACACCCTGGGTCGCGCCCAGCGGGAGGATCAGGCTATCTCCAGGCGCGAGCGACACGCCCTCGTCGGGATCGCTCTGCAGACGGCCTTCGGGCACGATCGGCCGGAAGGGAAGGGCGCGCTGCGCGGTCAATCGCTCGGGCAGGAGCATCGCACCGTCCGGCTTGAGGTGCGTGAACACGAACTCCTGCTGGGCAGAGATCGCCTTGCCGGAAAGCAGGGCCGCCACTTCGGTTTGCAGCGTGACCGGGTCGGGATGGCCGAGGGCTCCCGAGCGCAGCATCCCGTCGAAGCGGTCCCAGTAATCCTCGAGACTGGTGCTGCGCTGCTCGGCTTCTTGACGCGTCACGTAGCGCGCCGCGAGGGCCGCCGACAGCGAGATCAAGAGCAGCACCGCGGCGAAGGACAGTCCGCGGCGGCGCGCGCGCGGCTTGCGCCAGACACGGCGCGTCGCGAGGGCCATGCCGTACATCGCGACCAGCAGGACCAGCATCAACGACGGCAGGGGCAGTCGATAGTCGCCGCGGGTCGCGGCTCCGCCGAGCTCGCTGTCGGGAGGCGGCGCGTCGAGGACCAGCGTCCCGCGCCGATTCGCCCAGGCCGCGATGTTGTCCTCAGCCGTCCAGGTCAGGTAGCTCTCCTGCTTCCCGCGCCCGTCGCGGTCGGATTGGGCGAGGTTGAACGTCAGCGTCGCGCCGGCCTGCGGCGGAGCCGGCACCATGTTCCGCCACGGGATGCGCGCTTCGAATCGATAGCCGCCCTCGGACGGCCACGAAGACACCAGCACGCCGCCGAAGCCGCCGTCGGAAGGAACGCCGGGCTTGAAGTGCGGGTAGACACCCCAGGGCCGCTCCGGACAGTCGGGAGCGAGCATGATCTGGAAGTCGTCGGCCTTCCATTCGGGTGTCGGCGGCGAGAAGCCCAGGAACAGCTCCAGGCTGTCGCCCTGCCACCAGTTCGTGCCGTCGTAGTCGGCGACCTCGTCGCGCACGATGCCGCCGAGCACCAGGTCGGTGTCGTTCCAACCGATCCACAGGCGCAGCGAGGCGTCGGCTTCGCCCGACCACAATTCAGTCGGCGGAACGCCGAGGTTGACCAGCTGGTCCGCGCGCGAGAGCAGGGCGTCGGGCGGGCGGTCGGAAGTCCAATCGCTCGGATCGCCGTCGAAGATCAGCCGGCGCGAATCGACCCACTGCGCATGGGCAGTCGGCCGCGGCTGGGCCCCGGCCGGCGGCGCAGGGTTCGTCGGCGTCTGGAACAGGACGGCCGAAAGGACGAGAGCGAACACGAATCCAATCCTACCGGGATCGGAAGCCCCTCGTGCAAGCCTGAAATGGCCGCGCGGCGGACCCGTGCCTCCGAGGAAGCTGGGGTCCGCCGCGCGGGCGAAATCAGCGCGAAAACGAGCCCTGGAGCCCGCTCGCTATTCCAGATTCACGCGACCGGAGCCGGGGCTCCCTCGCCGCGCGAGAGCAGGATCGCCTTGCGCGACAACTTGATCTTGCCGCGGTCGTCGACGTTGATGATCTCGACTTCGATCGGGTCGCCGACCTGCACCACGTCGATCACGCGGTTGATGTAGCCGACGTCGAGCTCCGAGATGTGGCACAGGCCTTCGACGCCCGGCAGGATCTCGATGAACGCGCCGAAATCCTTGATGGACTTGACCGTGCCGGTGTAGCGCGTGCCGATCTTCGGCGTGTCGGTCATCGACTTGATCGCGTCGATGCAGGCTTGCACCTTGGCGCGATCGATGCCGGCGACTTGCACGTTGCCCGTGTCGTCGACGATCGAGATGCGCACCTTGTACTGCTCCTGCATCGCCTTGATGTTGCGACCGCCGGGCCCGATCAGGTAGCCGATCTTCTCCGCCGGGATGCGCACGTTCTCCATGCGCGGCGCGTACTGGGAGATCTGCTCCGCGGGACGCTGCACGACCTCGAGCATCTTGCGCAGGATGTGCTTGCGGCCGACGCGCGCCTGCTCCAAGGCCTGCTCGAGCAGGACACGGCTGACGCCGGTGACCTTGATGTCCATCTGCAGCGCGGTGATGCCGACGCCGGAGCCCGCGACCTTGAAGTCCATGTCGCCGTGGTGGTCCTCGGAGCCGAGGATGTCCGAGAGGATCACCGACTGGTCGCCTTCCTTGACCAGGCCCATCGCGATGCCCGCGACCGGCTGCGTGATCGGCACGCCAGCGAGCATCAGCGACAAGCAACCGCCGCAGACGCTGGCCATCGAGGAGCTGCCGTTCGACTCCGTGATGTCCGAGACGATGCGCAGCGTGTACGGGAAGCGGTCCTTGGGCGGGAGCACGCTCTGCAGCGCGCGCTCGGCCAGCATCCCGTGCCCGATCTCGCGCCGGCCCGGACCTGCGAGACGGCGGGTCTCGCCGACCGAGTAGGGCGGGAAGTTGTAGTGCAGGTAGAAGTGCTTGCGGTACTCGGTGTCGATGCCGTCGATGATCTGCTCGTCGTCGGGCGTGCCGAGGGTCACGCTGACCAGGGCTTGCGTCTCGCCGCGCGTGAACAGGGTCGAGCCGTGCTGACGCGGGATGAAATTCGGGACGATCGTGATCTCGCGGATGTCGGTGGTCGAGCGACCGTCGGCGCGCCGGCCCTCGAGGATGCACTCGCGCTCGACCTTGTAGATCAGCTCGGCGAAAGCGGTCTTGACCGCCTTGAGCCGCAGCAGCTTCTCGACCGGATCCGCGACGTTCGCGGTCGCGGCCGTGGTGGCGGCGTCGGCGATCTTCGCGATCGCTTCCTGACGCTCGTGCTTGCCCGGCGTGAAGATCACGCCCTTGAGCTCGCGGTGGTAGGCGGCGACGGTGCGCGCGACTTCGGAGTCGGGCTCGACCGCCTTGTAGACCTGGCGCGGCTTGCCGGCCTTGCGGCACAGCTCGTCGGACAGGTCGGAGATCTCCTTGATGATCTGGTGCGCGAATTCGAGCGCGTCGATCATCTCTGCTTCGGAGAGTTGCTTGGCGCTGGCCTCGACCATGCAGATCGCTTCCTTGTGACCGGCGACGACCAGGTCCAGGCGCGACTCGCCGCGGCGCTCGTCCGAGGGGAAGGCGACCAGTTGTCCGTCGATGTGGCCGACGCGCACGGCGCCCATCGGGCCGTGGAACGGCAGACCGCTCAAGTGCACGGCGGCGAAGCCGGCGATCATCGAGAGCACGTCGGCGTTGTTGATTCCGTCGTAGCAGAGCGCGTGGCTCATCACCTGGACTTCATCCTTGAAGCCCTCGGTGAACAGCGGACGGATCGAGCGATCCGTCAGGCGCATGGTCAGGATTTCCTTCGTGGTCGGACGGCCTTCGCGCTTGAAGAAGCCGCCCGGGATCTTGCCCGCGGCTTCGGTTTTCTCGCGGTAGTCGACCGTGAGCGGGAAGAAGTCCTGGTCGGCGCGGGCCGGTCCCTGGGCGACGGCGGAGAACACCTTGGTCTCCCCCATCGTCACGATGACGCTGCCGAGTGCCTGGCGTGCGACCTGTCCGGTTTCGATGGAGATGCGATGGCCGGCGATTTCGCGCTCGACGCGTGCGTAAGTGCTGAATGTCATTTTCTCTGTTGCCTCTTTCTTTGGATGTCTCGTTCTCGTCTGTGATGTGTTCTCTGTTGCGTCCCCGGTGGACCGGGTGACGCGCTGGCCCGTGGCCTGGCTCGAATGCTCCCGCGTGAAGTGCGCGAACCCGGCCCGGCTCCGACTGCGGAGTCCGACCGGGTTCGTCGCCAGCTCAGCGCGCGGTTCGCATCAGCCCGGACGCCATCAACGGCGCAGGCCCAGGCGCTGCACGATCGTCTGGTAGCGATCGGGCGTTCGATTGCGCAAAAACTTGAGCAGCTTGGAGCGTGCGCCGACCATCAACAACAGGCCGCGGCGCGACGTGTAGTCCTTGCGGTGGACCTTCAGGTGCTCGGTCAAACTCTTGATTTCCTCGGACAGAAGTGCGATCTGCACTTCGGGTGACCCCGTGTCGCCGGGTCCTCGCGCGAACTCTTTCACGAGCTCGGCCTTTCTGACTGCCGTGATGGCCATCGCCATCTCCTTGTTCTACGGTCCGTGCCCGGCAAGCCTGCGTGAGGCACTTGCCCGATCTCCAGGGGAAGGATCTCCAGAGAAGGGTGCGCGGGGTTGGGCGCAGCTTGGGCTCCGCCGTCCCGCCGAGGGCCGTCGCTCCCGCCGGGCGGGTAGGAGCGGGACCTTCGTGAGGGCAGAGAGGATAACTTGAGCTCGTCCGGAGCTCAAGGCTCGAGTTCGGGGCCTGCCGAGCCTGCCCTACGCCTTCACGGCCGCGTTTTCGACGCTCAGGGCGTGGTCAGCTCGGGATTGCGCGGCGGAAGCGAGGCGAGGACGTCGTCCGTGAACTTCTCGATCGCGCGGGTCATCGCGGCATTTGAGTTCGGGATGCCGGCCATCTCGCGACCGAGATCGATGTGGCGGTCGACCTTGCCGCCCCACAGCGGTTGACGCTGGTCGGGGTTCTTCGAATCGAGCAGATACACCTCGGCTTCGATGTGCAGGCGCGACATCGACTTCCATTGCGAATCGTCCCAGGAGTTGATGAACACCTGCAGGATCGCTTGCTCGTTGAGCGTGCCCGGCGTGTACGCGGCCTCGACCACGCGCTGATCGACGTAGTCGAGCGACAGCGGGCTGTACTTCTGGTGCACCATTCCGGCGTGGAATGCCTGGCGCAATTGCGCGAGCGGCAGATTCGGACGCCCGGTGTTGTTCTGGATCGGCAGCACGACGATGTCGAGCGGATTCACCTGGCTCAGCGAGCCGACGATGATCTGCGGATTGTCGAGTCCGCGCGGCGGGCGCGTCGGACCGCAGGCGGAAAAACAGGCAAGCGATGCGAGCGCGGTCAGGAACAACGGAGCAAGTCGAGCAAGCTGCTTCACGTGGATCGATCCAAGTATTGGGGACGCAACGCGGCGTCGAACCTCGATTCGAAACGGGCGCCGCTCGCGGAGCGCAGCGGGCCATCCGTCGCATTCTGCGCCGGACGGGACGAATTGTAGCCATGCGCCGCGCTCGCTTTCGCGCTCAATCTTCGCGCGAAATTCCGCGCGTCGCTTCAGGGCTGCGAGAAAGCGCTCGGCGCGCTGGCGGAGAAAGCGTCGTATTCGCGCTCGATGTCGCTCCAGAAGAAGTCGTCGCTGGTGAAGCTCGCGTAACCGAAGGCCTCGACCGTGGCGGTCAAGGCGCCATCGGGGAGCGCCACGCCGCCGAGCGCCGCCAGGTCGGGAACGTGGATGGTGCGCGTCGGCCCGGAGGAGTCGTCGAGGTCGGGCCGCCAGATTGTCCAGCGCCTGCCGCTGGGCACCACGGCGATGGTCGCGACGTAGATGCCCGGCGTGCCCGACGAATCGGGGATCGCGTTCGAGATCACGAGGTCGAAGGTCGCGCCGCCGGTGTTGCCGGCGGGCGGCGGAGCGAGGATCACCGGCGCCGAAGTCGGCTCGAGCGTGGCTCCCACCTGCGAAAAGAGCGGCCGGCGGCCGGCGCGGGCTCCCAGGTTGTCGCGCACCTCGCAGGACAGGCGCAGATCAGGGTCGATCGTGCCGTTGCTGACCAACCTGCCCAGCTCGTCCTGCGGAGTGTCCTGGACACCGTCGGCGGCGCCCGGGTAGGCGGCGTGGACGTTCCAGATGTCGCCGCCTTGATCGAACGCCACGCCGAGACCGACGGTCGCTGAGCCGGGCAGGCCGCGCACCAGGGCTTCGACCAGGATGCGCGGATCGCCGACCAGCGAAGGCAGGAGGATGCCGCTGGTCGAATTGAGGTCCAGGACAGGCGCGGGGCCATCGATCGCGCGCTCCTCGGCGCCGACGCCGGCGTCGCTGAGCAGCGAGTTCGCGACCAGGGTGACCGAGCTGACGCCGGCTGCGCCCACCGAGGCCACCGGGATGGCGATCTGGAAGGCGCGCAGGAAGGAGAAGGCGTTGTAGCTGAGCTCCGAGGCCGGGGGCTCCAGCGCGAACACCGAGGTGACCCCGACCAAGTTGGGCCGGATCAGCGCGGGCCCGAATGGACAGTCGGAGCCTGTCGCGGGATTGGCCGTGCAGGATTGCACCGGGATCAGCGGCTCGGCGCGCGCGAAGCGGCGGCTGTCTACCGCCGAGCGATCGAAGCTCGCGAAAGTCGCGCTCTTGGAGGAAACGACCCCCGCGACCGTGGAGGGCAAGACATTGGAGCGCGTCAGCGGCACCGACAGGCGGTCGGTCGGCACGTCCTCGAAGGTGAACAAATCGAAGCCCGCGAGGTCGACGGTGACGAAGGTGTCGCCGATGAATCCTCCCGAGAGGGTCACCACGCCCTGAGCATCGGTCAATTGGGCGTCGATCGGCAGAACCGTGCCGCCGCCGATGTCCTCGTGGACCATGACCAGGGCATTGGGCAGGGGCGCGAAGGTCGCGCTGTCGAAGACTTCGACCGTCACCGAAGGTCCGGGCAGCGGACTGCCGGGTCCCGAGGCGCCGACCTGGAAGAAATCGCCCGCGATCTGCACAGCGGCGGCGTTGAACGCGGCGTCGTAGATCACCGCCGTGAAGGGCAGGGGCAGCTCGGCCGGCGTCAGGTTGCCCACGAACACGGGAGCCGCGACGAACAAACCGGCGCTCGTGCTGCCTACCACCGGTGTCAAGATCCCGTTGTCGCCCAGCGCCGTGGTGACTTCGGCGGCGCGGATGCGCTCGCTGGCGCGGCCGAGCAGCGCGAAGTCGCGCAGGTTGGAGCGGAAGACCGTCGTGCTGGTCCCGGTCGGTCCCAGGCCGGTCAAGGTCGGGCGCACGGTGTCGATCAGAGGCGATTGCACGCCGGCGACGGCGAGGTCGGCGTCCAGGAGGCGCACCGGCGTGGTGACCACGCCGCGCTGCATCCGGATCGCGAAGTTGATCGTGCCGTCGGCGAGCCGGCCGATCCCGGCGTTGGTGGCGAGATCCAGCTCGTCCTCGGTGATGTGCACCGTGGTCGCGGTCGTGGCCAGGCTCATCTCGCGGAACAGGGCCACGCGCTTGGGCGTCGCGTCCAGCGAATTGCCGAACACGAACACGGCCAGCCGATCCCCGACCTGGGCCGAGGCGAGGGTCACGGCGATGTCGAGGGTCTCCGGCCCGGAGACGTTGTCGATGCCGATCGCGTCGGTCGGCATGGAAACGATCTCGGCGGACAGGGCCGGCGAGATCTGGGCGATGTCGTAGCGCACGAGGATCGGCGCCAGCAGGCTCTGGTCGACCGCCGCGATCTTGCTGCCGACCGGCGACAGAGAGGCATCGAACTCCAGGCCAGGCCCGAGCGGGACGGCCTCGAGCGCGGCGTCGACACTGCGCCAGCGGTAGACGCGCGTGTCGGGGGCCGAGACACCGCCGGCGGAGACCGACAAGGCCGACGCGACGGGATCGAAGGCCGGCTCGGCGCCGCCCACCTTGACGTCGAAGGATGTGCCTGTGACCGTCGCCCCGTTCAGCTTGCGGTCGAACAGGGCGATGAACTCGCCGACTCCGCTCTGGTTGATCGCCCCGTCCGCCGGGAAGGTGCCGAGCAGTCGCACGGTCGCCGGGGCGGTGGTGGCCACGTTGAACGTGCCGGCGACGCGGTTGGTCGGGATCGCCAGGGCCTGGCCCTGGAGGTCGACAGGGATCGCGTTCTCGAGCCAGCTCAATTCATAGGAAGTCGCGAGGTCCAGAGGCTGCAGGGGCAGGATGACGAGGACGCGCCCGTCGCCGACCAGCGCGGTCGCGATCTGGATCGGAGCTCCGAAGCCTCCGCTGCCCGCGACGTCCATGCGCAACGCGGTGGCAAGACTCGAGGACGACATGCTCTCGCTGAACACCAGCGCCACCGGCGAATCCACGCCCAGCGTGGTCGAGCTCGCCGAAGGGATGCGCGTCACGATCGTCGGCGAGGCGTTCTCGATCCACTGGTGATTCGCGGGGACCGTGGCCTGCGCCGCGTTGGTCGAGCCGCTGGCCGTGCCCGAGCAGCCGCCGGGACCGAAAACGCAGGCCGGGTTGTCGCAAGCCGTCGCGGACCATGCCGCGGCCGCTGCGAGAGCGAGCTGGGCGAAGGGTCGGAACTTGGGGCGCGCGCGGGATGCAGAGTCTGTCATGGAATGCGGCGTCGAGTCGGGGGGTCCGGGCGCCACTGTACCCGCCACGGCGGCCTGCGCGGACGACGGAGCCGCCATGATCTTCCCGCGGGTCGCCGCGCTGGCGCGGAGCGCGCCTGTCGCACAGAATGATCGGTGGCGGACGCTGATCCTGACTGGTGAAGGGCGGTGGCTGGCAAGGCTAGACTGCCCGGTGCACCTCGGGGAGGGACCGTTTTTCGGCGGATTTCAGGGCCCGCCGACTCCTCGCGAAACGCATGAAGGCCATCCATTCGACCCTGCTCGCCCTTTGCGTGGCGAGTTGTCGCGCGACGGACAGCGCGAATCCGCGTCCGCTCGGGCCCGGGAGTCGCGTGGTGATTCCTGGACTGGTCCAGCCGAAGTCGGAGGATCCGCTTCCGCTGCTCGTGTCGACGCCTCCGGTCGTGTCCGCTCCGGCGGTCGAGGAACCGCCGCAAAAAACCGAGGTGCTCGAGCAGCGTGCTTCGACATGGCACAAGTTGGCGACGGCGCTGCGAGAAGGATGGACACGCGCGGTGGTGGCGGCCAAGGAGCTGGCCGCCGCGCAGCAAGCACCGACGAATGCGATGCCGGAACCGGCGGTTGTGAACGACGAACCGCCGCCCGCGACGGGCGAATCGAATGCCACCGAGGCAGCCTACGATCCCGCGTCGTTGTTGAACGAAGGTCCGAGGCTCAAGGCCGAGGCCGAGAGAGCACTGGCCGAGGATCGCCTCGACGACGCCATCGAGCTGACCCGCCAGCTCCGAGCCTTGCAGCCGCGCGAGAACGCGCGAAGGCTCGTGGGTCAATCGCGATTCGACGAAGCACGCGCTGAACTCGAGCAGGGCCTCGCGGATTCGCCCGATCGCCCCGAGCTTTTGATGGACCTGGGCACTCTGGACCTCACTCTGGCCGCCGCCGATCGCAGCGAATTCCTTCAGGAAGCGCTGGAAGTCTTCGCGCGCGCCGGGAACACGCCGGAAGCCCTGCTCGGGCACAGCCGCGCGGCCTGCGCGCTCGGCAGATTCGAGCTGGCCCTCGACAGCGCGCAGCGCGCCATGGTGCTGCTCGATTCGCAGCCGAGCCGGCGGCTCGCGATCAGTCCCGCGCCCGAGATCGTGCTCGCGCGCGCCGGCTCGCAGGTGCTGCGCAAGCTGCGCAAAGACGCCAGCGCCGCAGCAGGTCCGCTCTTCCTGGAAATCCAGTCCGCGCTCGAGCTGCGCATTGCCCACGCCAGCACCGACGCGACAGCCCACGCAGCCCTGGTCGAGTTGCTGCTCGACGCCGGAAAAGTCTTCGAAGCCGAGCAGGCCGCCTGGGTCGGCTTGAATTCCAGTCCCGGCGACGCCGACTTGACCGAGCTGTTCGCGCGGGCCGCGAAGTCCTGCGGCGACACGGCGGAGCTGCTCGCGGCCTTCTCGCGCTTCCGCGATCGCTTCCCCTACCAGCCGCTCGGCTATTGGTATCCCGCGTTCGAGTTCTTCGAGAACTCGGTCAATCACGTGACGCTTCCGCTCTTCGAAGGCAGCGGGAAGGATCAGCTCGATCGCGCCGAGAAATACTTCGGTCTGGTGCGCTCGCTCGACGCTCGCTACACGCAGTCCTGCCTGCAGTACGAAGCCCTGTGCCGCGCCCTCGCGGGCTGGCAACTCTTCGGCTCGAAGCGCATCGAGCCGGCCCGCGCGGCGTTCAAATCGATGAACGACGTCGCGGAGGGCAGCGTCGCCCTCGACCCGGGGAGCGACGTCGATCCGCGCTGGGCTGGGCGACTCGAAAGCGGCGCGAAGGGGCTCGAGAAGATCGCGGAGCACTACCGCGACGTGACCAAGGACCTGGCGATGTCGGCCGCGGTGTACGCCGATCTGGCCGACCTCGTCCCCGGCGATCCGCGGCGCGCCCGCGACGCAGCCGTGAGCGCGGAGCAAGCCGGTCTGTTTCTCGACGAGGCCGCGACAAGCCTCGAGAAGGCGGCGCGGGGCGAGACCACGGATGAGACGGCGCTCAAGAAGCTGCGGAAGGACGCCCGGGTCAAGGAAAAGGAAATCGGCCTGCCCAAGGAGCTCGAGCGCTACAGGACGGCGGCCTCGGCGAAGCGGAAACAGTCGGACGCCTGCTTCGCGCAGAGCTGGAAGCGCTACCAGGACGCGATCCGACTGGCCCCGACCGATGTCCAGCTGGCTTGTAACGCGGCGAAACTCGCGATCTATCACATACCCCGCGATCTACCCGTGGCCGAGCAGCTCCTGCGGGATGCGATCCGCCTCGTGACCGCGCAGATCGAAAGCGACCCGGCCAACGATTCCTTGAAACACGCCCACGCGGATGCCCTGCAGTTCCAGGGAGTCATCGAGCTCGAGTTCAAGGACGACCCCGACCTAGCGGTCCAGCTCTTCCAACAAGCCATCAGCGCGGATCCACAACAGCGACCGGGCGTCGTCGACCAGCTCCTGCCGAAGGCCGAGGCCGCCGCGGCGAAGAAAAAAGCCGTCGCTGCCTCGCCACCCGCGGAGACTCCAAGCCAAGCCCCCAAGAACCAACCTTGAACCGCGCCGCTCGCGGGCCAGCCTCCTCATCTATGCCGATTCTTCCGCTGCTGTTCCTCGCCATCCCTGGGTTCGAGCTCCCGCGAGCGATGCCCACCGCCCTCGCCGTGCTCGAAGCGGCCGCGCCGGTCCGCGGCCAGGACCAGAGCGTGGACGAGCTGCTCGCCGTCGGGCGCAAGTACCTGCTCGATGGCAGTCCGGAGGATGCCTTCCGTATGTTCAAGCAAGCGGAAGAGAAGGACGGAGCTTCGCTTCGCACCCACGTGTTCGTGATGCGAGCGGAAATCTCGCGCGAGCATGTCGAGGACGTGCTCATGGAGCTCGAGGACCTGAAGCGGGCAGGCAAGGCCGGCATCGAGACCGACTACCTGTTCGGCACGGCCTTCTACACCATGGGCGCGCGCGACATCGCGAACGGGCAACCGAGCTCGGCCACCAGCTCCTTCTTCGAGGACGCCGTGACGTTCCTGAAGAAAGTGACCGAAAAGCACGAAGCGCGTTTCGACGACGCCTGGACGACGCTGGCCGAGGCCGCGTGGTACACGCAGGACTTCGAGCTGGGCGAGGTCGCGTCGAAGAAGGCCATCGAGGTCTCGCCTGACAATCCGTCGCGTCGCATGCTGCGCGGCAAGCTGGCGCTGTCGGCCTACGCAGCGTGGCAAGGCGATGAAGCCAAGACGGACGCCGCCGAGGAGCAATGGCAGGCCGCGGTCGAAGCCTTCGAGAAGGCGATTGCGCTGTGCGGCGACGCCCCGGATCAGCGCCTGCGTCCGATCGCGCAGCAGGCCTGGACGCAGCTCGGAGTGGTCTACGTCTGGAAACAGCAGCTGGCCGACGCGAGCAACGCTTTCACCCGCGCGATCGCCCTTGATCCCGCGACAGCGGACTACGCGGCGATCAGCGGTGCGCTCCAGGGTCAGGATCTGCTCGATGCGCTGGAGACGGCGCGCAAGAGTTGGGGCGCGAAGAACGGAGGCGGGGGCGACGCGACGCTGGTCTGGTGGCTGGGCTACGCGAACTATGGCTTGAAGAAGCTGCCCGAGGCCGAGAAGGCTTTCGAATCCGCACTGACCAAGAATCCGGAGTTCTGGACCAGCCTGTATTACCTCTACCGGATCCACTTCGAGAACCGCGACTACGCGAAGTGCCTGGCGACGCTGCACCGCTATCCGCCGGTCGAGTTCTCCAGACTGGCTTCCTTCAGCAAGGTAAGTGGTGCCAGTCCGGAAGACCCTCCTCAGATCCCCGATCGCGGAGGACTCGTCGCGGCCCTCGCTTACGACGTGCCCGGCAACGCGGCGCGCCTCGAGGCGCTCGTCGGTTGGGCGATGGACGATTCGAAGCACGGCGGCAAGCCCCTGCGGATGGAAGCGGCCTTCGCCAGCGACCTGATCACGCGCATCGTGCCCCGCGAGCCCGAATACTCGCGCCACTGGAACAACCTGGGGCTGTTCCTGCGCGACGAAGGCGACGAGCTGCGCGGAACGCAAGGCGCGCTCGAGAAGGCGCCGACGGCCTTCGACGAAGCCCGGGTCAACAAGCTCTGGGAAGAATCGCTCGCTGCGTACGAGGTCGCGCTGGAGATCGAGCCGCGCAATCCCAACTACTTGAACGACACGGCGGTGATGCTGCACTACTACTTCGTGCGCGAGCTCGAGCGTGCGAAGGCGATGTACCAGCGCGGCTACGAGGAAGCGAAACTGATGCTCGAGCGCAAGGACCTCAGCGAGGACACGCGCGCCGCGGTGAAGATCGCGCTGCGCGACACGGGCAACAACGTCAAGCTGGTGCAGAAGCTGATCGACAAGCGCGCCGCCGAAGCCGCCGCGCCCAAAGGCGAGACGCCGGTCAAGCAGTAAGCTTCGCGGCCATGGACTTGCCCGTCCGCTACCAGCAGGAAGCTGGCCTCCTGCGCGTGATCTCCGTCGACGGAGCCTTCGAGGCTCCGGGCTTGAATCTGTCGCACTGGCCGGGCCATCGCACGCCGAGCGCGCTGCGGCGCGATCTCTCGACCGAGATCGCGCTTGCCTTTTCCTGCCTGCCCGAGCGCGAGCAACGCGAGCTCGCCCCGGGCTGCACGGCGATCGTCAACAACCACTTCGACACCGACGGCAATTGCGCGCTGTTCGCCGTGCGACATCCCGAGCTGGCTTTGCCCCGCGCGAAAGCGCTGATCGAGACGGCGGCGGCGGGCGATTTCTTCCAGGGCGCGAACGAGCAGGCCTTTGCCATCGATTGCATCGTCTCCGCCATGATCGACGCCGAGCGCTCGCCGATCGCGAAGGAGATTCGCGGCCTGGACGATCTCGAGCGCGATCGGCGCGCCAGCGAATTCGTGTTCACCGAGCTGCCGAGCCTGCTCGACGGCGACACGCGCCGCTACCTTGCGCTCTACGAAGAGGATCTCGCCGCGCTGCGCGCGGACATCGCGGATCTCGAGCGAGCGGCGAAGGACGAGATCACGCACCTCGACCTGTGCGTATGGACCGCGCCGGCGAGCTTCGTTTCTTCGCGAGCCGGCGCGAAGCGCCGCTTCGACCCTGGCCGGCACGCGCTGTTCCGCGGCGCGGCGCGGGATCGCGCGCTGGTGATCGGGCCGGTGACGGATGGTTGGACGTACAGGTTCGTGCTGAGCACCTATTCCTGGTTCGACATGGTCACGCGCGCGAGCCTGCCGCGCCCTTCGCTGGAGCAGCTCGCCCAGGCACTCAACGAGCAGGAAGGCACCTCACCCGACGCCGGCGTGGCCTGGCGCTCTCAGCCGAGCGCCAGTCCTTCGCCCGAGCTGTGGTTCGGCAATGCCGAGGCCGAGATGTTCTCCGAGCACTGCGGTGTGCTCGAGCCCTCGCGCCTGAATCCCGCGAGCGTGCGCCGCACGATCCTGCAGACCTTGCGCGACGCCCTGCTCCTGCCTCAGTGAATCACTTCGCCACCGGTTTCGGCGGCGGCGAGAAGCGGTTGACCTGCTTCACCATGATGAAGATGCAGAAGGCGACGATCAGGAAGTCGACGACGCTCTGGATGAAGTTGCCGTAGCGCACGATGGCCGCGTTGGCCTTGACCGCTTCTTCCAGGCTCGCGTACTTGCCGCCGATGGCGAAGTACAGATTCTTGAAGTCGGTGCCGCCCATCAGGTAGCCGATCGGCGGCATGATCACGTCGTTGACGAGCGAGGTCACGATCTTGCCGAAGGCCGCGCCGATGATCACGCCCACGGCGAGATCGACGACGTTGCCCTTCATCGCGAATTCTCTGAACTCCTGGATGATTGCCATGGGAAAGCTCCTCGTGGATCAGAAGGCCCAGCCGACGGTCAGGATGTAACGATTGTCGACGCGCTCTTTGCCCGCGGCCGGCGTGTTGTCCCAATCCATGACCCACTGGGCCTGGGCGAACATCTTGTCGGTCAACGTGACTTTGATCCGCGTGTCGACCTTCGCGTAGACGTCGTCGCCGTCTTCCAGCGACGGATAGATTTCGCCGGCGTTGAAGAAGGTCCAGTCCTTGTTGATGTTCCAGTCCACGGTGTAAGCCGCGCGACCGGCGAGATAATCGGAGTCGGGCGAGCTGCCGAAGCGCTCGTCGACCCACGAGACACCGAGCTCGGCCGAGACCTTGAGGATCAGGTTCTCGATGAACTGCTCGCCGATGCCGACCCCGAAGATCCAGCGCAGGTCGAGGTCCGCCTGCATGTCGTTCTCGACGCTGGTCTGGGCCAGGGCGTAGGTCTTGGGCCGGAAGAAATAGTCGTACTTCGCCTTGGAGCCGGTGCGCCGCTGCAGCACGCCGGTCGAGTCGTCCTGGTAATTCCAGAACGCGCCCAGCGTGGTGCGGTCCTTCTCGCGCCGGTATTGCGCATCCGCCGTCGCGTTGGCGGTGCGCGTCTCGGAGTTGCCGTCGGTGATGATCGCGCTGGCGCTGAGCGAGCCGGTCCACTGGTTCATGATCGGCTTGTCGTCGACGCGCAAGGGCGGCGGCGGGCCCGCGGTTTCGATGGTGTCCGCGGGAGGAACGAGCAGGAAAAACAGAGCGGGATTCAACATGGTCGTGGAATCGGGGGATGGGACGCGCCTGCGCGTCGGGGACTCTGGAAGATCAGGCTGAGGGAGCCGACTTGTGGCTTTGGGACGCAGCCGGTTTGGGGACCAGCCGCGGCCGCGGCGCGATCTCGCCAAAAGGCAGCTCTGGACGCTGCGCGTCGACGCTCGCGACGCCGGCGAGAGCCAGCACGCTCTCGATCAGGCGCACGCGCTCCTGCATCGAGAGGGATTCGCAAGGGACATAGGGCACGGCGTGCATCTCGAGCAGCAGCTTGACCATGCCGTCGATGCGCAGCACCTCTTCCCACGCGACCGAAGCGCGCACGCCGTCGTCGGCGAGCAGCTCGCGGTGCGGCCTGAGGAAGAACACGATCCCAGAGCGCACCGAGGCCATGTACTCGCCGAAGCTGGGCTGCGCGCACAGTTTCGCGAGCACCGTCGAATGGTGCGCGGCGTAGGCGAGGTTGCAGAAGGCGCGGTCGGAGACGAAGCTCCCGGGCTGCTCGCGCTCAGCCGCGATCTGACGCTCGAAGACCTGCATCTGGTAGCGGTCGACGACCTCGAGGTTCGAGCGGATCGACTCGAGCCGCGATTCCATCTCGGCCAGGACGCCGCGCGCGACTTCCGAGATCATCGGCAGGCCGTAGCGATCGCGGATCCAGCGCGCGAGGGTCGTCTTGCCGGTCGAATGGCTGCCGACCAGGTAGATGCGGACGGGATTCTTGACCACGGGTAGCCACGCCCGCTCCGGCGCGAGGCGTAGGGTAGCCGCGCCGCCCGACTTGTCCAGCGCTGCGCGTGCTCGCGCGCGATCAAACCGCGATCGGGACCTGAATCGTCCAGCGCTGCGCGCGCTGCCGCCGGATCAAACCGCGATCGGGACCTGAATCGTGGAGCGCTGTGCGCGCCGTTGCGGAATCAGCCCGCCATTCCGAGCGCGCGCTGACAGCCGACCAGGTCGTTGACCGAGTCGGCCAGGCGGGCGCGGATGAAATCCGCCTGCCGCTCGCGAGTCAGGAAGGCCGCTGCCGCGGAGGGATCGAAGTGCGTGCCCACGCCCTGGCGGATCCATTCGATCGCACGCTCGTGGTCCCAGGCCCGCTTGTAGGGCCGCACGGTGGTCAGCGCGTCGTAGACGTCGGCGAGAGCCAGGATCCGCGCGCTCAGCGGAATGTCCTCTCCGACCAGCCCGCGCGGATAGCCCGACCCGTCCCACTTCTCGTGGTGGCACCAGGCGATGTCGAGGCTCATCTGCAAGAAAGTCTGGTTGCGATTCTCGGTGATCACCGCGCGCAGGGTCGCCGCGCCGATCTCCGTGTGCCGCTTCATGATCGCCCACTCTTCCGGCGTGAGCTTGGCGGGCTTGAGCAGGATCGCGTCGGGAATCCCGACCTTGCCGATGTCGTGCAGCGGCGCGGAGCGCACCAGATCCTGGATCCAGGCGTCGGTGATCGTGTCGCAGCAATGCCCGTCTTCGCGCAGGCCCTCGGCGACCAGGCGGCAGAACAGGCTGACGCGCTCGAGGTGCTTGCCGGTCTCGTTGTCGCGCTGCTCGGCGAGACGCGCCAGGGCCAGGATCGTCGCCTGCTGGGCTTCGTCGCGCTCGAGGCGGCGCAGGACGTTGTGCGTGGCCACCGCGGTCGCCGAGGCCACCGCGTGCACCATTTCGCGCTGGACCGCATTCAAGTCGCGCTGGTCCTGGTCGCGGCGGTCGATGATGAACACTCCGACCGGGCCTTCGGCGGCGATGACTTCCTCGACGTGGCGCTCCGCGGACATCTCGCCGCCGGCGGTGGCCTGGGCGCTCAAGTCGGCGAGACTGCTGCCGAGCTGGATGTGCACCGAACGATCGCGCAGGATGCCGGAGATAGCGACGACAGCGAGCTTCGCGATCTGATCCAGGTTTTCGGCGCTGTTGAGATCGCCGACGAACTGGTTGAGCTTGTGCAGCGCCTGCGTCTGCTCGCGGATCCTGATCGTCAGCGCCGCATTGAAATCCCACAGCGCGTCGCGCGAGAACTCCAGCTCGCCTTCGTGCAGCCGCACGTTGACTTTTCGCCGGTGCTCGAGCACGCCGTCCTCGACAGCGGCGATCAATTCATCCTGAGGGCAGGGTTTCTCGAGGAAGCGCAGGACCTTGCCGGTGTGCAGGGCTTGGATCGCCACGTCGACGTTGACCACGCCGGTCAGCATGATGCCGACCGCCTCGGGGAAGCGGCGATGGATCTCGGCCAGGAACTCCGTGCCCTTCATCCCCGGCATTTCCTGATCGCTGATCACCACCGCGAAGGGCCCTTGCCGTTCCATCAGCTCCAGGGCCGCGGCGGTGTCACCCGTCGTCGCGACGTCGAAGCGCGGCCGCAGGGAGCGCTCGAGGGCCTCGAGGACTTCCGGGGCGTCGTCGACGACCAGGACCTTGTATCGTGACGGAACCACGTCCTGCTTCGCGTCCTTCAGCATGGGGCGGAATCTTTTTCAGGGCCGCGAAGGAAATCGAACACTCCAGCAAGGGTGAGCATCACGACAGAACTTCGGCAGGCAGCGCGAGGGTCTTGAGCCACGCCGGCGTTTCCAGCCGGAAACGTCGACTCGCGCTCCAATTCTGGTCTCGCGAGCCACTCGCGCGCTCTCCCTGGAGCCGCCGCTCAGTTGCGGTAGCTCTGGATCGGCGCCGGCACGCGGCCGCCGCGGGCGAACAGGCCGGCGCAGGAGAAGCGGCCCGGGTCCTGCACGATGGCCGTCCCGAGCAGGCCGCCCCACTCGACGGTATCGCCCGGGCCCTTGCCCGGCACCGGGATGATGCGCACCGCGGTGGTCTTGTAATTGACCATCCCGATCGCCATCTCGTCCGCGATGATTCCGAAGATCGTCGCCGCCGGCGTGTCGCCGGGCACCGCGACCATGTCGAGTCCGACCGAGCACACCGAGGTCATCGCTTCGAGCTTGGCGAGCGACAGGGCTCCGCAGCGCACGGCCTCGATCATCCCCGAGTCCTCGGAGACCGGGATGAAAGCGCCCGAGAGGCCGCCGACGCTCGAGGAGGCCATGGCTCCGCCTTTTTTGACAGCGTCGGTGAGCAGGGCGAGGGCCACGGTCGTGCCCGGCGCTCCGGTGCGGTCGACACCGATCAATTCGAGGATGTCGCTGACGGAATCGCCCAGGGCCGGCGTCGGCGCGAGCGAGATGTCGACGATGCCGAAGGTCGTGCCCATGCGCCGCGCGGCTTCGCGACCGACCAGCTCGCCCATGCGCGTGATCTTGAACGCCGTGCGCTTGACGGTCTCGGCGACCGCGAGCAGGTCCGCGTCGCGACCGAGCCGCGCCAGGGCCGAGCGCACCACGCCCGGGCCGGACACGCCGACGTTGATCACGGTCTCGGCCTCGCCGACGCCGAGGTGCGCGCCGGCGACGAAGGGATTGTCCTCGACCGCGTTGGCGAAGCAGACCAGCTTGGCGCAGCCCAGCCCGCCGCGATCCTGAGTGAGCCGCGCGGTCTCCAGGACGATTTCCGCGAAGCGCGCCGTCGCATCCATGTTGATGCCGGCGCGCGTCGAAGCCAGGGCGATCGAGGAGCACACGCGCTCGGTCTGAGCCAGGGCTTGCGGAATCGACTCGAACAGCGCGCGGTCCGCGTTGCTGAATCCCTTGTAGACGTAGGCGGTGAATCCGCCGATGAAATCGACGCCGCACTCGCGCGCCGCCGCGTCCATCGCGCGAGCGATCGGAACCAGGTCGCGCGAGCCGCAGGCCGCCGCGACCAGCGCGATCGGCGTGGTCGCGATGCGCTTGTTGACGATCGGGATGCCGTAGTCCGCCGTGATCGAATCGGCGATCGCGACCAGGTTCCGGCCGTGGTGCACGATCTTGGCGTAGATCTTCTCGCAGGTCGCCTCGAGGTCGGGATCGGCGCAGTCCAGCAGGTTGATCCCGAGCGTGGTGGTGCGAATGTCGAGCGTCTCCAGCTCGAACATGCGGACGGTCTCGAGGATTTCGTGGTCGGTGAAGGCCATGCGCTGACTCAGACGCGGTGCATGAAGCGGAACACGCGCTGGTGCATCACGCGCACGGCGTAGTCGTCGGGACCGCCCATGCACTCCAGGCGCTGCTTGAGCGGGCCGAAGGTCGCGCCGGGGTCGAGCTCGACGACCAGGATGAGATGGAAGTAGCCGTCGACCACGCGCTGGGAAATGTCGTGGATGCTGACTCCCGCCTGGGCCAGGGCTCCGGTCAGCTCGGCGAGCACGCCCGCGCGGTTCTTGCCCACCGCCGTCACGATCACGCCGGCTCCCGCGGCTTCTTCGTCCTGGGGCTCGGGCAGATGCGGCAGGGAGCGCAGCGCGCGGTCCGCGTCCGGTCCGCGATCGGGCTTGGGCTCTGCGTAGGCTCCAGCGGCGGTGCGGATCACGATGCTCGCCGACTGCGCGGCTTCCATCGCCTGGGGCGTGACGATCGTCTGCTCGTCGACGACGATTTCTTTGGTGCCCGCGTGGCGCACGTCTTCGGCGGTCAGGAATCGCTTGGCCATGGTTGGATCTCGCTCGCTACTTGGTGGTTCCGAAAGTAACCGGCACGCCGTTCTCGAGCCGCGTCACCACGGCCGCTCCGCCCTGCACGCTGACGACGTAAGTCCCCTCTTTCGCGAGCATCTTCGCGAAGACGTCGGCCGCGGCGGGCGCGCCGGCGGCAGCCTTCGCGTCGCCGTACTGGATCCGCACGCCGCGCGCGAAGGCCAGGTCGATCGCCGACGGCGTGGCCAGGGCTTCCTTGCCGAGGGTGAGCGTCGCGCCGGCAGGCATGGCCGCGACGTCGCTCTCGGTGTACAGACGCTTGGCCACGGTCGGATCGCGGGATTAGAGGTGGAAGGCCAGCTCGGGATGCGGCCTGGCGATCACCACTTCGCGCGCGAGCAGGCCGCGGTCCTGGGCGGTGCGCGCTCCGGCGGCGACCGCCGAGCGCACGTCGCTGACTTCGCCGGTCAAGGTGAAGAAGCTCTTGCCGCCCAGACCGTTGGCGATGCGCAGCTCGAGCAGATCGACGGTCGCGGTCTTCAGCGCGACGTCGGCCGCGAAGATCGCCGAGGCCACGGTGTTGGTCTCGATCACGCCGATCGCGTCGAGCTCGCCGCTGACGTGACCGCCGTTGCGCTTGAGCATCGGCACGACCTGCTCGTGCACCTGCTGGATGATCAATTGATCGACCAGATCGCTCGCGGCAACCTCGGCGCCGTGGCGCAGGGAAATGCGCACGTCCTCGACGCTGCCCGTGAACAGGATCACGTACTTGCCGGGGTGCACCGGCGTGGCGAAAAGCAGCTCGACGCGCGCTTCCCACAGCACCGTGTCGGCGACCTCGATGCCGCGCGCCACCGAGGACAACTCCAGGAGACCGATGCAGGCGCGCATGGCGACGCTGTCGCGCAATTCAGGGTTCAGATCGTTGCGGTTCATGGGGGTTTCCTTGGAATCTTCGCGGGCGGCGCGACTCAAGTCTTGGGCCTCGGCGCCGGGTTCGACTGCGGTGCGGGGCGGTCTTCGGAGCGCACGGGGCCGATCGTGCGGCCGTCGTCGAGCTCCATGCGATCGACGATCGCGGCGACGGCGCATTGGAATCCGATGTCGTGGCTGCGGCCGATCACGTGGCGCGCGGCGCGGCCGAACACGACGAGCACGCGCTCGCCGATGCCCGCACCCAGCGGATCGACGGCGATCACCGTCTCGGCCGAGGGCTTGCCCTCGAGCGTGAAGGGCTGCACCACGAGGAAGCGCAGACCGCTGAGCGTCGGGTCCTTGACCGTGGCCCAGACGTTTCCGACGACGGTTCCGACGAGCATCAGCCGCCTCCCTGAGCGCGAGCTCGCGTGTTCATGCGCCACGAGGGCGGCGCGCCGGGGACGTCGAAATCGTCGACGATGCCGACGATCGCGGCTTCGAAAGCAAAGTCGCCGTCCGCGCCGTAAGCGACGCGCGCCGCCTTGCCGAAGGCGACGATCACGTGCTGGCCGAGGGCCGCGCCGAGCGGATCGGCGGCGACGACCGGCGTCACCTTGGTCGCGCCCGGCTCGCGGCGTTCGTCGAGGGCTTCGACGACGAGCAGGCGCTTGCCGACCAGATCGGCGGACTTCTTCGTGGCCCAGACTTCTCCGACGACGCGTCCGAGGAACATCAGTCGATCCCCTCGTTCTTGCGGCCGCGGACCGCGGACAGGGCGCGGTGCACGGCGACCACGGCCGCTTCGATCTCGGCGTCGGTGCCGGCGAGGCGCAGTCTTCCGACCGCGCCGTTGTTTCCCAGGCCGACCAGGCGGATCGGCGCGGCTTTTTCCGCTTCGTTCGCGGCGAGCAGCACCCAGATCGCGGGGTTGACCTCGAGCGTGTAGAGAGTGTCCTGCGCGAGCAGGAGCATCCCGGATCGCGTGCGGTTGATCAGCATCGCGTGGTGCGAATCGACCTGGCGGATGATCTCGTCGGTGAGCACGTTGGCCTCGAGCCCGTCCTCCGCGCTGACTCCGGCCGCCTGCAGGATCAGACGCCCGGCTTCGCGGACCTGGGCCTGGTCGGGGCCGTGGACTTCCAGCGTGCCGTAGCTGCGCTCGGTGATCAGCGCGCCGGGAGTGACGCGGCATTTCTTCAGCGCCACGTCCATCAAGCGGTTGATCACGATGCCCGGCCGCGCCTCGAGCCAGAAGGCGCTCTCCCCGGGGATGGGGAAATAGCCGTCCGAATTCGCAGCGACGGTCGCTGCGAACTGCGGTTGCATCTTGTCGATGACCAGCGCGCCGCGCAGGTCGATCGGCGTTGACGAGCGAAGGGACATTCGGCGCTAGTCGCTACTTCGCGTCCGGAATCTTCGGCAGGTAGTGCTCGATGTCGTTCGCCGGGCGCGGGATGACATGGGTGCTGACGAGCTCGCCGACTCGCTTCGCTCCGGCGGCGCCGGCTTCGACCGCGGCCTTCACCGCGCCGACCTCGCCGCGAACCATGACGGTGACGAGGCCGCCGCCGACCTGCTCGCGTCCGAGCAGCGTGACTTTCGCGGCCTTGCACATCGCATCGGCGGCTTCGACGGCGCCGATCAGACCTTTGGTCTCGATCAGGCCGAGGGCAATCTGGGTTTCCATGGGGATCTCTTCTTGGGGCTTCGAATTTCGCGGAAAACCGCGGGGATTTCAGTCTTAAGCAAGGCAGGCGCCGGTCGCGACGTCGTGGTGCTCGCAGCCCTTGCAGGGGCCGAGCGGACAACCCGCGCCGGCGTGGGCCATGATGTTCTGGATCTCCGCGGTGGAGAGGCGCGAGCCGACGTTGGCGCCGGAGCTTGCAGCCGGAGGACGCGGTGTCATCGCGGCTGGCGCGGGCGGCGGCGGCGCGAGGGTCGCGACGGAGCTCGCGGAGGAATTCTGCGCGGATCCCATCGCGGATCCCGCACCAAAACCCGCCCCTGAACCCATCGGCGCTTTCGGTGCTGCTTGCACCTTGGCCTCGACGCGCGCCGGTGGAGTCAGGTTGACGGTCGGGTTCACGAAGGACTTCGGGACGAATCCCTTGCCGGCCGACGGACTGACGGGAACGTCGCGCACCGCGTTGCCTTGCCAGTTGCTCGCGGCAGGCGCGCTGAAGGCGCTGGTGCTCGCCAGCGGAGCAGCGATCGCCAGCGCCGGATCACCCGGCAAGCCAGAGCCGCGCGGCGCGGTCTCGCGCGTGAATTTCGCTGCCCAGGCGTGGTCCCTGGCTTCGATCTCGAGCCAGTCCTTGCGCGGGAAAGCGGCGCGCTTGATGTTCAAGAGGTGCTTGTAGGTGATGTTGTCCGAGGTGATGTTCCCGGCTTGCGGCCCGCAGCCAAGACTCATCGAAGGCATCAACCACGTGCTGTACCCGACGGCGCCCATCGAGCTCGGCCCGTTGACGATGATGCGGCTCGCCGGTTTCTCGAGGAACCAGGCTTCGAGCACGGCCTCGTCGCGAGCGTGCACGGCGCAGGTGTGACCCAGACCGCCGTAGTGCAGCATCTGCATCGAGATCTCGCAGCCTGCTTTCCAGCCCTCGACCACGTGCACGGACAAGAGCGGGGCGAGGATCTCGATCGACAGCGGCCATTTCGGTCCCACGCCGCCCTGGTACGCGAGCAGCACGCTGGTCTCGCGCGGCACGTTGAAACCCGCGAGCTCCGCGATGCGCCAGGGATCGAGGCCGACCACGTCGGCGTTCATGTGGCCGCCGACGTTGCACAGTTTCGCGAGCCTGGCGACTTCCTCTTCGCTGCAGACGTGAGCGCCGCGCTTCTTCAGCTCGCCGATCAAGGCCTTCTCGATCGGCTTGTCGATCACGAGGCCCTGCTCGGAGCAGCACAGGGTTCCGTTGTCGAAGCTCTGGCTGGTGACGATGGCGCGCGCGGCTCCGGGAACGTCCGCCGTGCGATCGATGTAGCAAGGCACGTTGCCCGGACCGACGCCGTAGGCCGGCTTGCCCGAGGAATAGGCCGCGGTGACCAGGCCCGAGCCGCCGGTGGAGAGGATCAGCGCGACGTGCTTGTGCTTCATCAGCGCGCTGGTGGACTCGATCGTCGGATTGCTCAAGCTGAGCACGAGATCCGGCGGTCCGCCGGCGCGCTCGATCGCGCGGCGCAGCACCTCGACCGTCTCACCGATGCAGCGCTTCGAGCGCGGGTGCGGCGAGATCACGATCGCGTTGCGGCCCTTGACGGCGATCAAGGCCTTGCCCAGCGCGGTCGACGTCGGATTGGTGGTCGGGATGATTCCGGCGATCACGCCCACCGGCGTGGCGACCTCGACGATCCCGGTGCGCTCGTCGCGCGAGATCACGCCGACCGAGCGCTCGCTCTTCATCGAGTTCCAGATCCCGCGCGAGCCCAGGAGATTCTTGAGCACCTTGTAGTGCACGCGGCCGATCCCGGTCTCCTCGACCGCGACGCGCGCGAGGTCATGGGCCGCCGCTTCGCCCGCCTCGGCCATCGCGGCGCAGAGCTTGTCGATCTGCGCCTGGGACCAGGAATGCACGATCTCGTGAGCACGCTTGGCGCGCTCGACGAAGTCGCGCACCTCCTGGAGGGCGCGCAAGTCGGGATCGAGGTTCTGCACGCCGGTGGAGCGTCAGTCGCGGATCAGTCGTTCTGCTCGGCCTTGCCCTTGCCCGCCGCCTTGGCCGGTGCGCTGTGCACCGGTTGCATGGCCGGGAGGATGCGGATCAATTGCTCGTGCGGGCGCGGGATCACGTGGACTCCGACCAGCTCGCCGACACGGCGCGCAGCCGCGGCTCCAGCGTCGGTCGCGGCCTTGACGGCGCCGACCTCGCCCATGACGAACATGGTGACGAGACCTGCGGTGACCTTTTCCTTGCCGAACAGGTTGACCTGCGCGGCCTTGACCATCGCGTCGGCGGCCTCGATCGAACCGACGAGACCTTTGGTCTCGATCATTCCCAGGGCTTGGTACTCGACCATGTTGTGCGTGAATTCCGGGGTAGCTGGTGGACTGGCGGGGCGGCGAGTCTACGGCCCTGGATCCAGCGCGGCAATCGAGAAGGCTCAGCCGCGATCGGTTTCGGACGTTGAGAGTAAATTACGGCCCAATCGTTGCCGCGATAGAGCACAGTTGCCTACTCGTGAAATGCGTCTTTATCGAGGGTCGGCTCGTGGTGCGAGGAAAGTCCGAGCACCAGACCCAGGGCGAGGAAGGAGGTCGCCAGGGAAGAGCCTCCGGTGGAGAGCAGGGGCAGGGTCATGCCGGTCATCGGCACCAGGCCCAGGTTGACGCCCACGTTGACGAACAGGTGCGCCGCGAAATAGAAGCCGATGCCGCTGACCACCAGGCGCGAGAAGCGTTCGCGCAGCTGACTCGCGCTGTGGAAGATCAGGATGATCAAGAGCGCGTAGAGCGCGATCAGGCCCGAAGTGCCGACGAATCCGCCGGCTTCGGCCGCGACCGCGAAGATCGAATCGCAGTCGCGCTCGGGAAGGTGCGCCGCTTCGTTGACGACTCCAAGGCCCAGTCCCTCGCCCAGCCAGCCGCCGTTCCCGATCGCGACGCGGGCGTGGTAGGTGTGGAAAGCCGCGCCGTTGCGGGCGTGGATCAAGGGCGCGGGATTCCAGGACTCGAGCCAGGTGTCGACGCGCTGCAGCTGATAGTCGTGCAGCAGACCGACCTGGAAAGCGAGCACGCCGAGCAGCGCCACGCTGACCAGCAGGCCGAGGATGCGACGGCCGGGCACGCCCGCGACGTAGAACATCCCCAAGCTGATCGGCGCGAGGGTCATCGCCGTCCCCAGGTCGGGCTGTACGGCGACCAGGCCCATCGGCACCAGCGCGAACAGCGCCGGTCGCATCCAGTCCGACAGTTTCTTGAGCCGGCTCTGATGCAGGGCGCTGGCCAGCATCAGGATCACGCCGAGCTTGGCGACTTCGGAGGGTTGCAGATCGAAGCCGAGCGGCAGCTTGATCCAGCGTGTCGCGTTGTTGTGCTCCGAGCCGATCCCCGGCACGAACACGATCACGAGCAGCAAAAGCGCCGCGGCATACAGCAGCGGCGCGTTGCGTCGCACCCAGCGCGGCCGCAGGAACAGGCCGATCGCGAAGGCGGGCGAGGCCAGGATCACGGTGATCAGGTGCCGCTCGAAATGCACCGAGCTGCCGTAATCGCGTCCCCAGAGCGTGTCCGCCGCGTCCATCGAGTGGATCAGGGCCAGGCCGATCGACAAGAGGCCGAGCGCGACCAGCAACACGTGCCAGTCGACCTCGAGCCAGCGCAGGTGGCGCACGGAAAGGATGCGCTCGAGCGCCGAGCTGCGCTTGGGATGCCAAGCCGCACCCTTCATCGCGAAGAAGTCTGCTCGGCGATCCAGGCGCTGACCGCGGGCCGCCGCAAGAACTGGCGCGCGAGCCAGATCGCGCCGTGGGTCGAGGTGCGCGTGGTGCGGTGCTCGAAGACCACCAGGATTCCGACCGGGTTTTCCGCGGGGAACCAGCCCGCGACCCAGGTGTGCTTGAGCACGCGGTTGTCCTCGACCGCGAAGGAGGTCAGGTCGGCACTGCCGGTCTTCGCGGCCATCGCGAAGCCGAGCTCGCTCTCCGAGAGGGCCGCGTGGGCCGAGCCCTCGCTCGTCCCGGCGACGGCGAGCATCGCGCTGCGCACGACGTCGAGCGCGCTCGTGGAGATGGTCAGATCGCGACCCTCGCTCTGCAGCTCGGTGTCTCCGATGCGGCTGACCAGGCGCAGTTGCGGCAGCCTTCCGGTCGCCAGGCCCGCGGTGGCGCGCGCGATCTGCATCGGCGTGGCTTCGACCACCGAAAGGCCGTTGCCCGCTTCGCACAGGCTGCGGCCCTTGAGCTCCTTGCCCTGGAACAGATTCCCGACGAAGTCCTCGCGCAGACCGCCGCGAACTCCGTTGTCGAAAGCGCGCACGCCGGTCGGTTCGCCGAATCCGAACTCGTGCGCCATCGAGCGCAGATTCTCGCTGTCGTACTGCTCGCCCAGCCACGCGAAGTAGCTGTTGCACGAGACGGTCAAGGCGCGATTCAAGTCGACGGGTCCGTGCCCGGAGCGAGTCTCGTGGCAGTGAACGCCGCCATAGCCCGGGCCATGGCCGCTCGGATTCGCGGCCGCGCTGCAGTCGCGGATCAAACGCGGGTCCAGCCCCAGTCGATCGAGCGCATAGGCGGCGACGAAGGGTTTGAAGACCGAGCCCGGCGGCTGGAAGTCCGGCTTGGTCAAGGTGCGCTCGCGCACGTCGTCGCTGACCAGCTTGCGCCCCGGCGCCGGAGGTCGCGCGGCGAGGGGCACCGAGGCGGCGACGATCACGTCGCCCGTCGGCGAAACCAGCACGATCGCGCCGGTGGGATTCTCGAGCCAGGTCTTGTCGGTGTAATCGGCGTTCTTGTCGCCCTCGGGATGCTCGAGGCAGTACTCGGCTTCCGCCTGGAGCACCGCGTCGAGCGTGGTGGTCAGGTCCAGGCCGTCGACCTTGTCGAGCACCGGCCTGCCGCGCGCGCCGGTCTCGCGATCGGCGAGTCCCCCGCTC
>DATHET010000009.1:0-42771 GCA_035490315.1 Planctomycetota bacterium | reverse complement strand
GTGCTCGTCTTCCCGCCCAAGGAAGATCTCGACCTGGTGCTCGGCGGGGGAGCGAAGTTCTGGACCAGCCTCGCGCGTGAGCTGGAGCTTCGGCACATCGAGTGCCTGGACCTGACCGACTCACTTGCCGCGCGCGCCAGGGAGCTCGCCGGCCCGGGCGCGGACTCGAGCAGCGTGTTCCTGCGCGCCCACCTGAATCGAGCTGGCAACGAAGCCGTGGCGCGGGCGCTGCTGCCGCGGTTGCGCACTCTGTGACGCAGAGTGCCCGGAAGCTGCCGCGATTCGAAGCGCGAACGACGCCCGCGGTCTTTACGAGCACGCGCCCGGGATCCCGCGAGCGCCTCGCTTCGCAGCGAAGCGCCGGACCGCTATCCTGGTCCGCCCCACCTTCCCAGGAGCCCCCGCCATGATCCAGATCCAACCCGGTCCCGTCGTTCCCCAGCGCTACATCGAAGCCGTCGGCGGCCGCGATCCGATCGAGATGTCGAGCAAGGCACCCAAGCGCCTGCGCCACCTGATCGAGGGACTGTCGACCAAGGAACTCGAGTGGCAGCCCGCCCCCGGCAAGTGGTCGATCAAGCAGATCCTCGCGCACCTCGCCGACGGCGAGGTGGTCAGCGGGGCGCGCATGCGCTTCGTCGCCGCCATGGACCGGCCGACGATCACCGGCTACGACCAGGACGCCTTCGTCGCCAACCTCGGCGTCGATTCCCTGTCCGCGGAGGAATGGCTCGACGCTTTCCGGACGATGCGCGCCTTGAACATCGCGTTGCTCTCGCGGCTGCCCAAGCAGGCCTTCGCGAAGGTCGGGATGCACACCGAGCGCGGCGAGGAATCCCTGGGCCACATGGTCTTCATCTACGCCGGCCACGACCTGATCCACGAGCGCCAGATCGCGGATCTGCTGCTCGCCTACAAGGCCGACCGCAAGGCGCGCCACGCCGCGGAGCAGCGCCAGCGCGACTCCAAGGAAATCGCCAAGGCCGAGCTCAAGGCTTCGAAGAAGCAAGCGAAGGGCAAGAAATCGAAAGTCTCGTGAGCGCGGGCGCGCCCGAGTCGAGCCCGCTCCCGCCGCCGCCGCCCGTGCGCGCCCTGGTCGTCGGCGCGACCGGCTACGTCGGCCGCGCGGTGGTCGCCGAGCTGCGGCGCAAGAAGCTCGAGGTGCAGGCCCACGTGCGATTCGATTCGCCGCGCCTGGAGGAGATGCGCGCGCTCTTCCAGAAACTGGGCGCGGAATGCGTCACCACCGCCTGGAATCGCGACGATTTCAAGGAATTGGCGCACCAGCGCGGCCTGACCCACGTCTTCCTGTGTCTCGGCACCACCTTCCGGCGCGGAAAGCGCAAGTCGACCTCCTCCGTCCCGGAGACCTACGCCGCCGTGGATGTCGGTCTGTCCACGCTGGTGATCGAAGCCTGCGTTCAAAGCGGCCTGCGGCCGCGCGTCGTGCTGCTCTCCGCGGCGCGCGCGAACCCGGCGGCGCGCAACCCCTACCTTGCGGCGCGTGGCAAAGTCGAGGCCCTGCTGCAAGCCTCCGGCCTGGATTTCACGATTGCACAGCCCGGTTTCATCACCGGCTCCGATCGCGAGGAATTCCGGCCGCTCGAGCGCATCGGCGCGTGGATGACGGATTGGTTCCTCTTGTGGGGAGCCGTGCTCGGCATGCAGATCATGCGCGAGCGCTATCGCTCGATCGACGCGCGGGAGCTGGCGAAGGCCCTGGTGACGCACGCGCTGGATCCGCTCAGCGCGAACCGCGTCTTGATGGGAGAGCGCTTGCGCGACTTCCCCTGACCCCTGCCGGGGGGTAGGCTTTGAGCATGAGCACGAGGGCAGGATCCGTTGCCGTGACCGAGGGCATCCGCGTCGAGGCCGAGGCCTTCTACGTCGAGGAACAATCGGACCCGGACGCGCGCCAGTATCGCTTCGCCTACACGATCGCGATCAGCAACGAGGGCCAGGAGCCGGCGCAACTGCGCTCGCGCCACTGGATCATCGTCGACGCCGACAACAATCGCGAAGACGTGCGCGGCTCGGGGGTGGTCGGCAAGCAGCCGCTGCTCAAGCCCGGCGAGCGCTTCGAGTACACCTCGGGCTGCCCGCTTTCGACCGGATGGGGGACGATGGAAGGGACCTATTCGATGACGCGGCCGGATGGTCGCGCTTTCGAGGCCCGCGTCGGTCGCTTCTTCCTGGTGTCGAAGGAACTGGCGAGCAAGACGACGACCTGAGGTCGTTCGTCAATCCTGGCCGCAGCTCGCGCAGCCGGCCGTGGTGTGTTGCGTCGGCCAGCCGTCCTGGGAGTCGGTCCAGAAGTAGTGCGCTTTTTCACCGCTGCGTGGATCGCCGGGTTCCGCGTTGACTTGAGCCATGTTGCGCGCGTTGTAGACGCGGCCGCCGCTGACCGTCTGCCGGATCGATTCGGAGTTGTGGATCGAATCGAGGGGATTCGTGTCGAGCACCAGGAAGTCCGCCAGCTTGCCGGGTTCGATCGAGCCGAGGTCGCGGTCGAGTCCCAGGTAGCGCGCGCCGCCGATCGTCGCGGCCTGCAGTGCCTGCAGCGGCGTCAAGCCGCCCTGCTCGCACAGCATCCACAATTCCCAATGCGCGCCGAGACCGGCGAGCTGGCCGTGGGCACCGAGCTGCACGCCGATGCCGTTGTCGACGAAGGCCTTGCAGATTCCCGCCGAGCGCAGGGTGTTGTACTCCTCGTCGGGCGCCTTGATGCGCCGGCGCGAGCGCGGATCGAGCACGAAGCGCGGCACGAAGGTATTGAGACGCTCGTCCTTCCACACGTCGGTCTTGTCGTACCAGTAGTTCTCGCCCCAGATGCCGCCGTAGCCGACGATCAACGTCGGCGTGTAGTCGACGCCGCCGGGTTTCCACAGCTGCACGACGTCGGAGTAGACGTGCTCGACTGGCAGCGAGTGCTCGATGCCCGTGTGGCCGTCGACGACCTCGGTCAGATTGTGCTGCAACAGCGATCCGCCTTCGGGAACGACCATCATCGAAAGCTGGCGCGCGGCTTCGATGATCTTCTGGCGCTGGTCGCGCCGCGGTTGGTTGTAGGACTTGACCGAAAAGGCGCCGAGGGCTTTCAACCGACGCAAGTGGCTCTTCGCGTCGTCGAGCGTCTCGATCTCGACTTTGAACGAGCCCATCGCGCCGTAAAGGATCGTTCCGGTCGAGAAAAGCCGTGGTGAACGGATCATTCCGGCGCGGGCCAATTCGCTGGTCGCGAAGAACATTCCCGTGTCGTGCGAAGGATCGTGGGCCGTGGTCACGCCGAAGGCCAGGTTCGCGTCGTGAGTCCAGTTCTGCTCGGGGATGATGCCGCCGGAATCCGTCGGGCCGTGGTAGTGCACGTCGACGAAGCCAGGAATGATCGTCGCGCCGGCGACGTCGAAAACGCGCGCGTCGGAGGGGATCGCCACTTGAGCGCGAGGGCCGACGGTGGTGATGCGGTCGCGCTCGACGAGCAGGGTTGCGTCGTCGAAGATTTCATCGCCGTGCATCGTGATGATGCGCGCTCCGACGAAAGCGAGCTTGCCCGTGGGCCGCGAGGTCTCGCGATCGAAGGAGATGTCGCGGCCGTGTTCTTGCGCTTCAAGAGGTTTTTCTGGCGCGCCCTCGAGGAACATGAAGGCGTCGCTCAGGTTTCGCTCGAACAGTTCCGGGCCGAGGGCCCAATAGAGGCGTTTGCCGTCGCCGGAGAATTGCACGAAGTCGCCGGCGTCCTTCGAGACGCGCGCGGTTGGCAGCGCGGTCGACTTCGGCGCGATCGAGAGCTTGCGGCCCGCGGGCGGGAGGGCGGCGACGTGGACGTTGAAGCGTTCGACGAAGGCGACGAAACTTCCGTCGGGCGAGACGGCGAACTCGGTCGCGTTGGCGCTCTCGAGCTCGACGCGCTCGTCTCCCGATTCGCGGCTCGCGTCGGGGTCCAGGCCGGGGATTCCGATCGAGAAGAGGCGGTGGATGTCCGCGTCCTTGGCTTCCTCGGATTCGGTCAGGTACACGCGGTCGGAGCGCGAGCCGAACTGCGGGCTCGAGCCGTGCTTGCAGATGCGCCGCATCGCGCCACCGGACGCGGCCATGGCGTAGATGCCGGTTTCGCTCGACCACAGGGGCGAGGTCAGGAAGCCGCCGCCGCGCTTTTCGAACACGATCGTCTTGCCGTCGGGCGAAAAGACGGGCTTGGCGTAGTGGCCGCGCTCGCTCGTCAGCACGCGCGCTTCGCCGCCTGTCGCGGGAGCGATGCAGACGCTGCCGAGCTCGTCGTCGCTGAAGCGCACGAAGACGATCGACGCGCCGTCGCGGCTGAAGCTCGGCATGAACTCGAAGTGCTTGTCGTCGCTCGTCAGCCGCGTCGGCGTTCCATCGGGCAATGGGCGCGTCCAGATGTGGCCGAGCGCGTTGTACGCGACGCGATCCGACTTCGGAGCGACCGCGACATCGCACAGAGCCTTGACGTGGAATTTCTCCGGCGCGACTTCGACCGGGAAACGCACGGCGGGCTGCACGCGGCGCTCGTCGGCGACGTGAAAGGGGATTTCGCGCAAGAAGGGGCCTTGCGGCATTGGGTCTCCGGTGCGTCGCAGCGTCTCAAGGGCTTTCCGCGCTGTCTCCACGTGGATTCGCGACAGTTTTCCGCGCGCCCAGAAAACGATTTCCTCGTCGTCCGGGGTCCACGCGAATGTCGGATAGACGCCGTGAATTGCCCACGTCTCCTGCATGTCGCGCTCGAGGTTCGCGAATACCGGGAGCGCTTCCCCCGAAGCAAGATCCTGGACGAACAGCACTGAGTGGTAGCGCACACGCCGCACGAAGGCGAGCCGCTTGCCATCGTGCGAAGGCGTCGGCCGGCACGCTCCTCCAGGTCCGGACGCGACCGTGCGAACCTCGCCGGTCTCGCGATTCAATTGATCGATCGCGTAGATGCCCGGATTGGGATCCTTCGAGTAGGCAAACGTGTCGCCGCCCGTCGCGTCGTACGAGTAATAGAGGTAACGCCCATCAGGCGAGAACGCGGGCTCGCCGAGATCCTTCTGATCGTTTTTCTTCGTCGTCAGCGCGACGCCGTCGCCGCCGCTCTTGTGGTAGAGCCAGATCTCGCCCGCGCCGAGCGAGCGCCGCTGCGTGAAGTGCTTGCGGACCGCGAGCCAGGCTCCTTCCGGCGCCCAGGCGGGCGAATTGACTAGCCGAAACGTCTCCTTGGTGATCGCATGGGCATTCGCGCCTTCCTTGTCCATGACCCACAGGTTGTCGCCGCCGTTCGCGTCGCTGGTGAACGCGATCTTCGCTCCATCCGGCGAGTACTTCGGCTGCATCTGCCACGCGACGCCCGAAGCGATCGACTTCGCCTCGCCGCCTTCGATCGGCAGGACGTAGATGTCGCCGAGCAGGTCGAACACGATTTCCCGACCGTCCGGCGAGACGTCGAGGTTCATCCACGTGCCTTCTCGCACGTCGATCGGCGCCGGGAGCGAAGTCCCAGGAGGCGCGTTGACGTCCCACTTCGCATCCCCACTCAATTCCTGCGAGCTCGCGAGGGGCGCAAGGAGTGCGAAGGAAAGCCACGAAAGCACGATCGAACGATGGAAGCTCATCGCCGCAGATTAGCGAATCGCGCGCGTCCCCGAGAGACGCCCCAGAGCGCGGCGACGTAAGCTATGTGAATATGAAACTCGACTGGTACTACCACCGCGGTGGCTGAATGAGCTGCACCCGGTCCGCGGCCCTCATCGCCTCGACCGGATCGACTGTCCGTGAGACGGTCGACGCCAAGAAACAGCGCTACGGCGCGAAAGACCTTGCGACACTCTTCAAGGGAGCCAAGCGCATCCTGGTCTGCAAGGGCACGAAAGTGACCGAGCTCGAGGCCGGCAAGCTCGATCCAGCCATCCTGCTCGGCCCCACGGGAAACCTGCGCGCACCGACCGCGCGCATCGGAACCACCTGGCTCGTCGGCTTCGGCGAAGCGACATGGCGCGAGGGAGTCAGGTGAATTCGTCCGGAGTCGTGCGGGGCATCCGCGCGCCGCGCACGCGGCGCGCGGATGCCCCGCACGACTCCGGACGAATTCACCTGACTCCGTACCCTTCGAGCAAGCCCGTCGAATCGCCGAAGGCGGACCTCGCCACGCCCGCGCGCCCGAGCAGGTCGAGGAACAGATTGGCGCAGGGCGTGTCCGCCGGATATTGCAAATGCCGGCCTGATTGCACCCCGCCGCCGCGGCCGACCAGCAGCATCGGCAGGTCCTCGTGGTTGTGCCGGTTGCCGTCGCTGATGCCCGAGCCGTAGACCACGAGGCAGTGGTCGAGCAGCGTCTCCTCGCCCTCCACGCGCGCGGCGAGCAGGCCGACGATCTCGGCGAGCAGTGAGACGTGGAAGCGGTCGATCAACGCGACCTTGGCCCGATTCTCCGGGACGTTGCCGTGGTGCGAGATGAAATGATGCCCCTCGGGCACGCCGAGCTCGGGATAGGCGCGGTTCGATCCCTCGTTGGCGAGCATCAAGCTCGCCACGCGCGTCGAATCCGTCGCGAAGGCGAGGGCGAGCAGGCCGCCGAGGACGCGCACGTGCTCGGCGAAGCTCTCCGGGATTCCACTGGGAGCCTCGGCTCCGTCGGGCGCCGCGGTCCGAGCCTTCTCGGCCGCCTCGATGCGCCGCTCCAGCTCGCGCACGCCGTAAAGATATTCCTGCAAGCGCTGGCGATCGGCGACTCCGAGGCGCGCGTCGAGGGAGCGCGCATCGGCGCGCACGCTGTCGAGCACGCTCTTGCGCCGTGCGAGGCGTTCGGCGCGAGCGCTCGCATTCTCGTCGCGCGGGCCGTCGGAGAACAGCCGCTCGAACACCAGCCGCGGATCGATTTCCTTCGCGGCCGGCGTGCTAGGTCCGCGCCAGGAAATGTTCGAGGCGTAGGCGCAGGCGTAACCCGAATCGCAGCGATTGCCGAGGATGGCCGATTCCGTGCCGAGCTCGAGCGAGCGCAATCGCGTGCGCGTGCCCAGGGCGGCGGCCACGACCTGGTCGACGGAGATGCCGACGCGCAGATCCGCGCCCGCCGTCTTCCTGGGCTGCGCCGCCGTCAGGAATGCCGCCGCCGCGCGCGCGTGGTCGCCAGGGCCGTCGCCATGGGGCCGCGCCTTGTCGTGGGTCAACCCGGAAAGCACGAGCAAGCTCGAGCGCCACGGCTCGAGCGGTCCCAGCGTCCTCGGGAGGACCTCCAGTGCACCGGTGCGAGCCGGCGTCCACAGGTCCATCTGCGCGCCGTTGGGGCTGTAGATGAACAAGAGGCGCAGCGGCGCGACACTCGGCGGCGTGCGTCTGGTCAAGGGCGCGCAGGCGCGGGCCATCGACTCCAGCCAGGGCAACGCGATCGCAATGCCCGCGCCGCGCAGCAGACTGCGCCGTGAGACGGCCTCGAGCATGTCAGGGAACTCCGGCGCGCAGGAAGGCGGATTGGCTGCAGACGACCTCGATGACCGAGCCGAGCGTGCGCTGCGGCGCGGGGATCGCCGCGACGGCCTGCTTCAGCTCGCGCTCCTCGCCGCGCGTCGGCGCGCGCCCCATGGCATACAGGAACAGTGCGCGCGCCAGCGCTTGCGCAAAGCTGCCATGTTGCTGGACATATTGTTTCAACTCGCCGAGGCCGTTGATCTCGGTTCCATCCGCCAGGATTCCGCGGCAGTCGATCGGTCCGTCGGCGTCGAAGGCTCGGCGGCGACCGATCGCGTCGAAGCCCTCGAGGGCAAATCCGATCGGGTCGAGGCGAGCGTGGCAGCTCGAGCAGTCCGCGCTGGTTCGATGCAGCTCGAGCTGCTCGCGCAGCGTCCTGGGCGCGGCGTGGGAGGATGGTTCAGCGAGCGAGCCGACCCCTGGCGGCGGGGGCGGCACATGGCTGTCGAGCAGATTCTCGAGCACCCACTTGCCCCGCTTGACCGGCGAGGTGCGCGTGGGATTCGAAGTTGCCGTCAGGATCGCGGCCTGGCCGAGCAGCCCGCCACGTTCGCGATCGTTCCAGCGCACGCGGCGCAGTCCCTCGCCGCGAATTCCTTCGATCCCGTAGAGCCTGGCCAGGCGTTCGTCGACGAAGGTGAAATCAGCGTCCAGGAACTCGTCGAGAGGGCGGTCCTCGCGCAGCATGGCTTCGAAGAAGGCCTCGCTCTCCTGACGCATCGAGGTGAGCAGGGCCTCGTCCGCGTCGGGGAAGGTGTTCGAGTCGGGGGTCGCCTGCTCGAGCGCGCGCCAGCCGAGCCACTGGGCCGCGAATTCCCCCGCGAGCGAGCGCGAGCGGGCATCGCGCAGGAGGCGGCGGATCTCGCCCGAGCGGACCTGGGCCGAGCGCAACTCGCCGCGAGCCGCGAGTTCGAGCAGACGCTGGTCGGGAGCACTGGCCCACAGGAAGTACGAGAGGCGCGTCGCCAGCTCGAAACCGGACAGGTCGCTGCCGGACACGCTGGATTCGATCCGGTAGAGGAAGTTCGGAGAAGCCAGCAGCGCGACGAGCGCCGTGCGGATCCCGTCGCGCGGCGACGCGCTGGATTTCGCCAGGCTGCACAGGCGCTCCAATTCCGCGCCGTCCAGCGGCCGGCGCCAGACGCGCAACCCGAGACGCGACAGGGCGCTCTCGAGCGATCCTTCGGCGAGGGCCGTGTCCAGCCACTCGGTGAAGGCCGTCGCCGGCTGGGGATCGAGGGGGCCGACGACCGCGAGGCGGACGATGTGCGCGTTGCGGTCGCGGCGCTTGGGATCGGGGTAGAGCGGCGCGTAGTAGTCGTTGACGAAGCGCGCGGAAACCTCGCGCTCGCCGCGCTCGAGCCGGCCGCTGGCCGCCAGCGTTTCCGTCCTGCCGCGCTCGGCGTGCAGATCGCGCTCGCCGAGCGGCCGGCCGTCGACCTCGAGCGAGAGTCGCGGCAACTCGTCGCCCGCCAGGTCTCCAAAAGCGATCACCTCGATGCGGTAGAGGCCGTCGCGCGGGAACTCGCAGCGCGCGTTGACCTTGCCGCTGGAGTAGATCGAGAGCTCGCCGTCGCGGCGCGTGACTCCGCCCTCGGACTGCAGCTCGGCGGGCGCGAAGGTTTGCGTTCGCGACTCGACGATCGCGGGCAAGGCCAGGGCGGCGATGCGTTCGGCGGCCTCGACCCAGCGCTCGACGCAAAGCTCGCTGGCTCCGGCCGAGGCTGCGTCGTTGTCGAACATCGCACCCACGTCGTCGGCGGGGAAGTGCTCGCGTGTGGGGAAGCTGACGCTCAACAGGTCGAGGACCGTGCGCTCGTACTCCGAGCGGTTGAGTCGCCGCAGGCTCGGCCGCTCGAGGGCTTCGCGCGGCAGCTGCCCATCCAGCCAGGCGAAGGCGCGATCCAGCGCGGCCTCGTCAGGACGCGGGCGATTGGCCGGAGGCATTTCTCCGCGCAGCAGTCGATCCCGCACGCGCTCGAGGGATTCGCGCATCGCGCTGGCCTCCAGGCTCGCCGAGTCGCTCGTCCAGGCCTTCAAGTCCAGCTCGCCCTCGGCCCGCGCGCCCGAGTGGCATTCAGTGCAATGCGCCTCGATCAGCGGCTCGAGACTGTTCTCGAAGCTCGGAGCGATCGGTGCTTGCAGGAGGTAGAGCGCACAGGACCACATGGAGTTCGTCGAGAGGCTCGTCGCGCACGCGTGCGCCACGGCTGGCTCAGCCGCAGAGCGCCACCGAGCCGTCCGCAGGTCCGGGGCGGATCCATGTCGCGAGAAACCTTGGCATGATAAGGTGCCGATCTTGCGCAGGCGGAACGGAGATGATCGCGCATACCCTGTGCGGGAAGCGCGGTACCAGAGGACTCAGGTGACGAATCATGGTCAGTAGGAATCCACAGCCTGGCTCGCAGGCCGGGTGGGCGATGCACGCAATTCCTTGGGACGAGCGCTGCTCAGCGTCACGCTCCGCACGCGGAATTCGCGGGAATCCGGCGACAGTCGCGGGCCTGAGCGCTACGGCAGGCGCGGCGGGCCTGTCCGCGGCCTGAGACGCAGGCGGTCCTCGTCGATGTCTCGATCCAAGCAACCCGAGTCGGACAAGCCCCCTGGTGCCGGGGCGGACTCCAATCCGTCCTTCGGCTCGCGTCCGCTGGCGCGGCTGGCGGATCTCGCCAGCAAGCTGCCCTCGCTTCCCAAGACTGATCTCCCTGCGGCACCCGCGCCGAAGGACCAGGGCAGCTTCGCCAAGGCACTTTCCGGGCGCATCGTGATCCAGCGCGATGCGCGCGGTCGCGGCGGGAAGACCGTGACCATTGCGCGCGGAGTCGTCGGATCCGAGGCGCTTCTCGAGAAACTGGCGCGCGAGCTGCGCCACGAGCTCGGCGCCGGGGTGCGCGTGGAGGACGGCGCCCTGTTCGTCCAGGGCGCGCAGAGCGAGCGGCTCGCCGTCTGCCTCGCGCGGCGCGGCGCGGCGCGCGTCGTGCTCGGGAACTGACCATGGGCGCGCACGAAATCGATCCGCTGCCGCCTGCGAGCGGAACCCTCGAACGTTGGGCCTGGGACTACGTGGTCTCGACCGACGCGGCCACGAAGCTCGATCCCGTCGCGCCGGATCTGGGCGCGGAGGCATGCTTCGAAGTCGATGCGGCCGAGCGCCGCCTGAGCGCGCCCGGCCGGCCGCCGGCGTGGCAAGTCGTGTCGCGCCATGCGCGCACGCCGAGCGCGGCGAGCCTCGGCAATCCGAAGAACCGCGCGAAACTGGTCCTGACCTTCGCGCACCACGAAGTCCAGGCCGCGGAGTTGATGGCCTGGGCGATCCTGGCTTTCCCGACCACGCCGCGCGAATTCCGCGCGGGGCTGGCGCGACTCGTGGTCGACGAAGCTCGCCATGCGCGAGCCTATGTGGCTCATGCCCGCACGCTGGGCATGGAGCTCGGTGATCACCCGGTGCGCGACTGGTTCTGGGAGCGCGTCGGCTCGGTCCGCGCTCCGGCGCAATTCGTCGCCCTGCTCGGGCTCGGTTTCGAAGCGGCCAACCTCGATCACTCCGCGCGCTACGCAGCGCTGTTCCGCGCCGCCGGCGACGAGGCCGGCGCGCGACTTCAAGAAGCGATCGGTGCCGAAGAACGCCTGCACGTGCGCTTCGCCGCGCGCTGGTTCGAGCATTTCGCCGGCGCGCTCGACTTCGAGACCTGGCTCGCGCACCTGCCGCGGCCGCTGACGCCGATGGTGCTGCGCGGAAAACCTTACGAGCGCGGCGCGCGCCTCGCGAGCGGACTGCCCGCGGATTTCGTCGACGCGCTCGAGCGCTGGCAACCGGCTGGCGCGGGGGCCTGAATGGCCACGAAAGTCCGCTCCGAAGCGATGATCCTCGCGATCGTCGGCGCTGTCCAGTTCATCAACATCCTGGACTTCATGATCGTGATGCCGCTCGGCCCCGACTTCGCGGTCGCGCTCGACATCCCCAAGCACGAGATCCCGAGCATCGGTGCCGCATACACCGCCGCCGGAGGCATCGCGGGTCTGCTCGGCTCGCAATTCCTCGATCGATTCGATCGGCGCAAGGCGCTGGTCGCGTGCATGTTCGGCCTGTTCGCCGGCACGTGGCTCGCCACCTTCGCCACGGGCTTGCACTCGTTGATGGCGGCGCGCGTCATCGCCGGCATGTTCGGCGGGCCGGCCTCGTCGCTCGCGATGTCGATCGTCTCCGACGTCGTGCCGGCGGAGCGCCGCGGGCGCGCGATGGGCGCCGTCATGGGCATGTTCGCGGCGGCGAGTGTGCTCGGCGTGCCGTTGGCGCTCGAGCTTTCGGAGAGTTTCGGTTGGCAGAGCCCGTTCTACGTCGTCGCCTTGCTCGGACTGTCGATCGCCTTGATGGTGATCGCGACCATGCCGCCGATGACCGGCCACCTCGAGGGCCGCGGGCCCGCGTCGAAGCGCATCATGGCCTTCGATCTCTTGCGCGATCCGACAGTGCTCGTGAGCTACGCGGCCACGCTGGTCCTGATGGCGAGCAACTTCGCGATCGTGCCGATCCTCTCGACGTATCTGCAGTTCAACCTCGGCTATCCGCGGAAGCACCTGTCGATCCTCTATTTCTTCGGCGGCATGTTCAGCTTCGTCGGCATGCGCCTGGTCGGCCGGCAGGTCGATCGCCACGGGGCGGCAAAAGTCGCGGCGGCGGTGACCGGTGTTCTCGCCGTGATCATTTTCGCCTGGTTCGTGCGCTATTCTCCGGCGATCCCGGTGATCGTGCTGTTCGTCGGGTACATGCTGACCACGTCGATCCGCGGCGTCGCGTACCAGACGGTCACGTCGAAGGTGCCTTCGATGCGGGACCGCGCGGGCTACACCTCGCTGCAGTCGGCGATGTCGCACATTGCGGCGGCGCTCGGCGCCTGGGGCTCGTCGCTGGTGATCGTCGAGCGCGGCGACGGCAAGCTGGACGGCATGGACACGCTCGGGCTTTGCGCGATCGGAGGCGCAGCCATGGTGCCGCTCGTGCTCTGGTTACTGGAGCGTCGGTTGAAGCGTCGCGATGGGGCTTCAGGAGGCGGGATACCGATCGCCTAGCTCGACTGGCTCACGGCGCGCGACATCCGTGCGAGCCTCTCGGTTTGGCCCATGTTCAGGATGGCGGTGGAATACCGGGTACGGGGCGCGGACGGTCCGTACACTCTTGCGGCGATTCCGCAAACCGGCCTGCGACCGAAAGAGATTTCCATGAACCGAGTCACGGGTATCGGCGGCATTTTCATCAAGGCCAAGGACGCGGATGCTCTGCGCGCCTGGTATCGCCGCCATCTGGGGATCGACGTCCAGGACTGGGGCGGCACGACTTTCCAATGGCACACACCCGAGCGACCGAGTCCGGACGGCGCGACGGTGTGGAGCGTGTTCCCCGCTTCGTCCAAGTACTTCGATCCGAGCACGGCGCCCTTCATGGTCAACTACCGCGTCGAGGATCTGCACGCGCTGATCGCCGTGCTGCGCAGCGAGGGTTGCAACGTCGATCCGAAGACCGACGACTCCGAATACGGCAAGTTCGGCTGGGTCATGGATCCCGAGGGCAACCGCATCGAGCTCTGGGAGCCGCCGCCGGGGAAGCTCGGTTCGTAACAGGCGCTCCCACGGCGAGGGCTCGAATCTGGAATCGAGTCAGTTGCACACCATGGAGTCGACCGCGTTGCTCAGCGTCGCGTTGTTGGGCGAAGGGAATCCAGGATCGCGACCCCACCACTTCACGATGTCCAATCTAAACCTTTGCCACCAGATCCATGATTGCGTCGACTACCACCTTCGGACGTTCCCGTGGGACGAAGTGTCCCGCGTCCTCGACGACTTCTCGGCTGAAGCGACCCGTAAATTTCTCGCGACCAAGCGGCTCGCCCAGGAGATCCACCCGGTCCTCCGCTCCAGGCAAGAGAATCGTGGGTACCGGAATTGCCGGGCCCGTTATTAACTTTTTCTCAGTCGCCTCATAGCGGGGATCTCCAGGCATGTTGCCGTGACGATGGCGATACGAATGTATTACCACTTCGACAAAATCCGGATTATCCCACGAGGGGGCAGTCGCATCGAATAGATGCGAGTCGAATTTCCAAGTTGGGGACCAGGTCTTCCAAAGATAATGACAGAGGCTGCGCCGATCTGACTCCAGGGCCCGTTGTCCCCACTCCAGGTTGAAAAACCACTGATACCAATAGGCGTGAGTTCTCACGAAATCCGCCGGCGGCGGGGGAGGAGCATTCTTATAGATTGGATAGCTATTGGTTCCCGCCAGAACCAGCCCAGCCACCAATTCTGGTTTCAGCGCGGAGGCAATTGCGGCCGCCCGCCCGCCCCAATCATAGCCCGCCAAGACCAACTTCTTCAGCCCCAGGGAGTCGGCGAGCTCGAGAACGTCATTTCCTAGCGCAGCCTGTTGTCCACTGCGAGGAGTTTCATCGGATAGGAATCGAGTGGGTCCATAACCTCTTAAGTAGGGAACGATGATCCGCAGGTCCAATCGAGCCAATTCGTCAGCGACCGCGTCCCACGCTCGCACATCATCCGGAAATCCATGCAGCAGGATACAGGGAAAGCCTCCGCTCTTCCCACGCTCCTCGTAGGCCATCTCGAGAACGGAAGTTCGCGCTACCTTGAAGCTGGACATTCGTTAACTCCGTCCGTTGTCGTTCCACGCCGCGATTGACCTGTCGCTGCGCGACGCGGCGTTGTGGGGCAAGTCGGCGGAGCTCTGGAAGCAGTTCACGACAGGTGCGGAGGCGCCGCCGGGAAATTGGTTTCTGAGCAGAGCCCTCGCGCAACGAGGGCTCGGATCCGGTGTCGGGTCAGTTGCACACCATGTATTCCACCGCGTTGCTGAGCGTTGCGTTGTTGGGCGCGGGGAATCCTGGATCTCGGCCCCACCACTGGCAATCGACTACGGTGCCCGGGATCGCGAGTGCCGGAAGCGGTGATCCGCCGAGCGCTCCCGCCGCGAAGGCGTTCATGTCGATCGAGTAGACGCCGGAGCAGTCGTTCGTCGGGAAGGGATTGCCGCCCGAGCTCGTGGCTGGCCCGCGCTTGACCGGCGTGTGCACGCACAGGAATCCGCCCGAGAAGGGGCTGCCCGATTGTCCGTTGACGCCGTAGAGCAACAGTCCCGGCTTGAGGTTGCGCACGTTTGCCGCCTTCACGACGAAGCCCGAGGCCGCGGATGCGCTCGGCGTTCCCGCGACGGAAATCGCCGGCGTGCAGCCGGTCGAGTTGACCTTCGCGGTGCAGTACACGATCGGTGGCACGCAGGACTCGACGCGAGCCAGGGCGTGGTACGCGCCGGCAGCGAGCTCGCCAAATCGGTATCCGGCGGGCGGTGGCGGGGCGTTGAGCTGGCCGAAGGAATTGCTGCCCCAGGCGAGAGCGATTCCATCGCTGCGCAGCGCGACGGACAGCTCGTCTCCGGCCGCGATCGCGGTGTAGCGCAGCCCCGGCGGAAGGGCTGGCACGTTGCACTCGCCGGCCGCGTTGTACCCGAAGGCGACGACCGAGCCGTCGCTGCGGCGCGCCAGGCTGTGCGAGGTTCCGGCAGCGAGCTCCACGTAGCTCAGGCCCGGCGGCAGCGCCGGCACCGTGCATTCGCCGTTGCCGTTGACGCCCCAGCCCACGGCGGAGCCATCGCTCAAGCGCGCCAGGTTGTGGAAGCGGCCCGAGGCGATCTCGACGTAGCGCAGGCCCGGCGGCAGGGGAGGGACGTTGAGTGCGCCGAGGCCGTTGTATCCGAAGCCCGCGACCGTGCCGTCGCTGAACCGCGCCAGGCTGTGGAACTCGCCGCCGGCCATCTCGACGTAGCTGGTTCCGGCGGGCGGCGCGGGGAGTGTGATCTGGCCGAAGGTGTTGTCTCCCCAGCCGATGCCGGATCCGTCGCTGCGGCAAGCGAGCGTGTGGTAGGTGGCGCAGCCCACCTGCACGTAGCTGACGCCCGGCGGGAGGGCGGGGACGGAGCTTTGCGAGGAGTTGTTGTCGCCCCAAGCGGCGATCGTTCCGTCGCTGCGCAGTGCCGCGCTGTGGAACAGACCGGCGGCGATCTGGACGTAGTTCACGCCAGGCGCCAGGTTCGGCACATTGCATTCACCGCTGTTGTTGGAGCCCCAGCCGGAGATCTGGGTCTGCGCGTCGGCGACATTCATCGCTGCGAGCTGCGCGATGCCGAGCAACGTCGTCAGCGTCAACGCGCGACGCAGCATCTTGCTTGCGGTACTGGTTCTCGGTGCTCTCGTCAGCATGGTTCTCTTCCTCGAGTGTCGCGCTCGGCAACGGGGATGCTTCGTGACCAGAAACGCGGGGCGGTCGAGGACGAGCCTGTTCGAAGCGAGCGCTTCCGCCGGACCGATTGCCGCTGCAGTCCTCGAAGATATGCCGTCAGGCAAAGATCGACATACGGGGATTCAGGTATCCCAAATCGGCGCGAGCCGCCACGCGTCGGCTCGCGCGCGAGGACTGCGGGCGACGCTGCTGAACCGCTCGACGTCAGCGTTGCGGACGAGTCGAGCAGCCCCGACCATGGCACCATGGCCAGCGTCGCGCGCCACGTCTTCGTCTCGGGCCGAGTCCAGGGCGTCGGCTTTCGCTGGTTCGTGAGCGAGCAGGCTCGAGCGCTGGGCCTCGCTGGCTGGGTGCGCAATCTGCGCGACGGGCGCGTCGAAGCCTGGATCGAAGGGAACTCCGAAGCCGTCGACGCGATGCTCGCCCGGCTCCGCGAAGGGAAACGTCCGGCGCGTGTCGAAGATCTCGCCGCGACCGAGGTCGAGGCAGCGGACTTCGGGAACTTCGAAGTGCGCTGAATGGGACGATTGTCGTAACGGAGCCAGGGTCGATTCCGACACCCCATCGCCGCGCGCAAAGCGCGCGACGATGGGGTGTCGGAATCGACCCTGGCTACGTTTCGACAGCGGTCTACCGCTCAGGGGTTCAGCAACCAGTGACCGTGGAACTGACCACCGGGCGGCAGCGGACCTTGAGGGTCGATGAACTGACCATTGAGCGCGCCGATGAGCTGAGCCGGCGAGCCGCCGTGGGCGGGGCGCACGATGTGCGCCTTGAACGAGCCTGCTTCGGTCGTGCTCGCAATCCAATGACCGCGCAGCTCACCGATCGGACCCGGGTGCGGGCCGACCAGCGTGCTCACCACGCCGTGCAATTGACCCGCCGTTTCGCCGGGAAGCGGGTCCAGGACCTGCGCGTGGACTTCGAGCAAGGCGACACCCTGCTGGGAAAAGAAGCGCCCGACCATCATGCCGGGCCCCGCGGTGTCGGGCAGCCGCCAATGACCATGCGCAAGCCCGTGATGGGCCTGGCTGACGGCGTTCGTATTCGGCGCAAGCGCCACGGACGTAGAAACTTGTCCGCCGGTGAGGGACAGCGCGGCTGCGACGAGCCAGGATTGGATCCAGATCATGGAGAAAAACCTCGCGTGGGGGAGAAGAGCAACCAGAGACCCGCTCTGAACCCAAGGACCTCCCAGCGGGTTCGCTCGGTACCCGGTATTCCACCGCCATTTTTTTCACGCGCCGCGTGTAAAAAATGGCGGTGGAATACCGGGTACCGAGCTCAGCGCACGGTCACGGTTCCGGATGACGGATCGGCCACCATGAAAGTGGGGCGGTTGTTGGGGCCCGCGTTTCCCGTGGGACACACTGCCTGGCCGTAGGTCGGGCTCGTCGGGTGCGTGACGAACTGGAGGATCCCGCCGTTGGCGCCGGAGAGGATGTAATGGGCTCCGGGGATCGTGTTGCAGGGGCTGCCCGCGCCGGCGAGGAAGTCCGAGATCCCATCGCCGTTCATGTCGCGGATCCGCGCCATCGACCAGCCGAGCTGGCGCCCGAGCGCGGCACCGAAGCCGATCAGACCCAGCGGCGGCGGAAATCCTCCCGCGTAGTTGCCCACGGATTTGCCGGAGAAGCGGTAGGTCGTCGCCAGGTTGGCCGCCATCAGGCTCAGATTGGGCACGCCGGTCACGACGTCGGACGTGCCGTCGCCATCGATGTCCCCGATGCCGCTGATCGACACGCCCAAGGATTGGCCGCCCGCCACTCGCAACCGCGACGTGACCACCGGCGTGAACGTCGCGAGGCAGCTCACTCCGTCGAAACCGATCGCCTCGTTGGCTCCCGGCGCGCCGACCACGATCTCGAGAATGCCGTCCTGATTGAGATCGCCGACCGAAGCGAGCGAATAGCCGAATTGCACGTCGTGGATGCTCGCGCAGCTGAACGGGCCGTTGGTCGAAAGGCCACGACCCTTCAGCGTGTTGACGAACACCGGAGTGGCCGGCCGCACGTCGACGATCTCGACCAGCCCGAAGTCGGCGCAATTCGCGTTGTCCCAGCCCGGCGCGCCGATCGCGACTTCGCTGAATCCGTCGCCCGTGAGGTCGCCGATGGCCTTGACCGCGAAGCCGTACAGCTTGGGATGCAAGGGACAGGCCGTGGAGCTCTGGCCCAGCGCGCTGAAGTTGCGCAGCACGGCGCCGGTCCGCGACGAGACCACACGCACGCTGCCGACGATGCCGTCGTTCGGTGCGCCGACGACGAGCTCGTCGAAACCGTCGAGATCCAGATCTCCGAGGACGTCGATGGAGCTTGCGAATCGAGCGCTTGGTGCAAGTCCCGCCGTCGTCGAGCTGAGCAGCGCTCCATTCGCGCCCGTGCGGATCTCGAGCAGGCTGAGCGAGGGAGCGCCGAGCACGAGCTCGCGCCGTCCATCGCCGTCGAGGTCGCGGACATTGCCCAAGGCTTCCGCCGGGGAAGGAATCGTGAACAGCACCTGGGCCGCGGCCGTATGGCTCAGCGCCAGCGCGCAAGCGAATCCGGCAAAGTACTCGAGGAGTTTCATGGAAGCTTGGATCAGCCAGCAGGAGCAGCGCGATCCGCGGCCACTGGATTCTAAGCAGTCCTCCCGCCATTCACCTGTATGGTTCCCATGCTCCGAGCGAGCCCGACGACATGCCGGCACCGAGAGCCCGAGGTCTTGGAGCAGTCCAGCGTTGCCGAGCAGCAGGGACCGAAGTCGACCATGAACCAGTTGTTGCGACGCGGGTTGAGCCTCTCCATCCTTCTCGCCTCGTGCGCGCAGCGAAATCCGACCACGGAGCTCGACGTCGAAGCATGGCGCGCCGACCTCGAGTTCCTCGCCCGCGAACTCCCCGAGCGTCACGTCAACGCCTTCCACACGATCACTCGCGAGGCCTTTACCGCCGAAGTCGCAGGCCTGCGCGACGCTCTTCCCCAGTGCAACGCAGACCAGGCCGTGGTCGGATTCATGCGGATCGTCGCGCTCGTCGGTGACGGCCACACCCACCTCGACCTGAGCCCGAGATCCCTGCGCTATCCCGTCGAAATGGAATGGTTCGGCGACGAGTTGCGCGTGGTCGCAGCGGCCGTTCCGTACCTCGCGGCCGTCGGAGCGCGCGTGCTCGCGATCGGAACCGTACCCGTGGCCGAGGTCCTGGAGCGAGCCAGCCAGCTCGTGCCGCGCGGCGAAAATGCAGGCCGCACGCGCCTGACCGCGACGATGCAATTGGGGTCGCCCGAAGTGCTGCACGGATTGCAGATCGTTGCCGACCCCGAGCACGCGCCCTTCAGCTTGGAGCTGGCATCCGGCGAGCAGGTCAGCTTGTCGCTTTCGCCCGCGGGCCTCGGAGCCGTCTCCTCGTGGCAACTGGCCACGGGCGAGAGTCCTCCGCTCTACCTCCAGCGACTCGGCGAGGGTTGGTGGACGCAATCCCTGCCCGACGAGCAGGCCGTGTACTTCTCCTTCACGCGCTTTCCGCAGGGCGCCGAGTTCGGGGAGCGCGCCCAGGCCCTCGGCCGCCTGCTCGATGAATCCCGCGCGACTCGCCTGGTGATCGACCTCCGGCGCAATGCAGGCGGGGACTTCACCATGTTCCGCGAGATCTTCCTCCCGATGCTCCAGGCTCGCGAGGCAATCGCCAGGAAAGGCGGCCTGTTCGTGATCATCGGACCGGGCACATTCTCCGCTGCGACGGTGAACGCTCTCGACCTGCGCAACGAAGCCCATGCGATCCTGGTCGGCGCGCCGACGGGGATGCGGCCGACGCATTACGGCGAGCACGCGGAGTTCCGCTTGCCGAACTCCGGACTGCGCATTTCCTACGCGACGCAAGTCCACCGTTTCGGAGCCGAGAGCGACAGCGCCGTCGCGCCGGATCGACAGATCGAGCCGACCTGGGCAGAATTCCGCGCAGGACGCGATCCAGTCTTGGAGTGGATTCTTGCCAACGCGAACTGAAAGATGGCCTCGTGAGCGAGCGGAAAGATCTCGAACGCAGCTGGTCAGTGACCCGGAATTTCCTGGCGCTGGCCAAGGACGCACTGCTCGCGAGCCACGCTCCGGAGAGCGAGAATCTGCGCTTCGCGCTGCACGAGTACGAGGAGTATCTCAGCTACAACGAGCTCGAGCTGGCGCTGGACGCCCTCGAGGGTGCCGCGGACGACCACGAGGCGGGCAATGACTTCTGGCGCATGCTCTCCCTGGCTGCGAGCAACATGGAGCTGCATGACCGCGCGGACGAGCTCGCGAAGCGGATGCGGTAGCGCGCTTCACGTCCCGGACTTTCTTGGACTCCTTCGCCACCCGCAGTCCTCGGCGCCGCGTCGCCGATGGTCGATCCTTGTGGTTGCCGGGTGACCGTCTCACCTCTCGAGTCGCGCGTTGGTCCTGCGCGCTCCCTTGGTGAAGAGTGTTGGATCGAGAGGAAGTCCCGCTGCAAATCGCAGTGGAACGCGTGCAGTACGGAGTCAGGTGAATTCGTCCGGAGTCGTGATGGCATATCGCGCGCCGCGTACGCGGCGCGCGATATGCCATCACGACTCCGGACGAATTCACCTGACTCCGTACCGACGAATTGTAAAAAATGGCGGTGGAATACCGGGTACCGCGTCACAGGTCGATTGCGAGACTCTCGCCCGCCCGCGCGACGATCTTCTGCTCCGCCGCGCGCCCTGGGCTGCCGACGACGGCGACGCGATACTGACCCGGCGGAACGCGGTACACGAAGGACGTCGAGCTCCAATCGCGGTTGACGGCTCGATTGAACACGTGCTTGTCGAAAAGCGCGGAGAAGCACACGCCCGAGTTGTCGCGCAGATCGATCCATGCCGCCTGCCGGCCGTCGATGTCGATCGTCAACTTCGCCGTGGGCTTCAATTCGAGATCCAGCGTCGGAAGCTCGCCCCGCACGGGCACCGTGAACGCGACGAGCTCGCTCCAGTGCTCGCCGTTCGCCGCGATGGCCTTGTAGGTTCCCGGCGCGAGCCCGAACACCTGGAACGTCCCGTCCTTCTTGGTCTGCACGCCGTCGAGCGGATTGAGCGGCTCGCCCTCGCCGTCGATCACGAACACGTCGGTGTATGCATTGCCTCCCGAATGGGCGCGCACACTGCCCTGAATGACGACGCCCGACCCGAGCACGATCTCGATCGGCGCGGGATCGCTTCCCGCGAGCACTTCGATATCGCGAAATGCCTTGGCCGCGACCGGTTCCTTGCCCTCGCCGACCCCGCCCGCATGAACCCCGATCGCGTAGCGCGCCGGCGGAATGCAGGGGAAGCTGAACCCTCCGTCCGCGCCGCTGGTGTGGCTGTACGTGATGTTCGCGGCCGGATGGCGCGGATTGAGCCCGCTGCGCGGCGTGAGGTCGACGCGCGCGCCGACCACGGGAGCTCCGTTCGGCCCGCTGATCTTGCCGCGCAAGTTGAGCGGCGGAAACACGAAGTCGCGCACGAACTCCGGGCCCGCCGGAACGTCGACCACGAATTCGACCCGCGATTCGCCGTGGATGCAGATCACCAGGTAGCGGCCCGGAGTGTCGAGCAGCGTGTCGAATCCCTTGGCCGCGCTCGCCGTCGCGACCTTCTGCCGATCCATCGAATCCGGGCCATCGGGCAGCCAGGTCATGTAGCCCTCGAGCGAATCCAGGCCGAGCAGCATCCTCCCTGTCGCATGCACGCCACCCGCCGGCGGCTTCCCGAGGACGACCTCGATCTCCTCGCCGTCTTTCAAGTCGACGGTGCGCTGCGTCATGTACGTGAAGCCTTCGATGGTGTCCTCGTCGCCCTTGCCGAGCGATTCGAGCTCCACCTTGTCGGGCCAGGTCGCCAGCGACCAGGTTCCGGCGCCGAGCTCGCGCTCGTCGAACTTGCCGTCGTCGTCGGTTGCTCGCGAGCTGGCCCAACATCGACGACGCCCTCGATCACTCCAACGCCTGTCTGGCCGTCAACAACTCCCTGAACGACCTCCTGCACGGCCTCGGCATCACCGAAGCCCAAGCCGCCTCGATCGCCGGCGTCTCGCGCGCCGAAATCAAGCGCATCTACCGCAAGTGGTGCCTCGCCCGCGCCTGGAAATCCTCCGGCGTCCACTGACAGTCCCGGTATTCCACCGCCATCTAGAACTCTGGCTTTACCTTGGATGGCCGCGCAAAGACGCCGCAGAATCTCCACCGCCGTTTGCAGCGCCTCGCCTGACAATGCAATCTCGGAAACTGGACAGCCCTCCTCGAAATCGTGCGCGACGACCTTCATTTTCCGCCGCGAGCTGAGTGGGCGATCGCTGCAGGAGAGCTCTGGCGCGCGAAGGAGATTCTGCAAGGCCGATTGCGGAACGGAGGATTCGACCCTGCGATGTGCGAGCAGCTGGGAGCTGTGCTGCTCGAGATGGGAGACCAACTCGCCGCGGGGCAATACCTCTGGCTGTCGGGGACACGACACGGCGAGTATGAAGCGGCGATCGCAGTCTTTCTCGCCCGCCATCAAGCACGCCACTGGACTTCGCTGATCGGCCAGTTGCCGCTCTGCGCGCGACGAACACCCGTCGAGCGACTTCCGCCCCAGGTTCTCGCGACCCTTCGAGAACGCGGCTATCCCGACGCCCCGAGCAGCGTGACGGTGAATGCCGCGACCTTGCGAGAAGAACGGATTGCGGAGGAGCGCAGGGGCTGCTCGGTTCCGGTGGCGCTCCTGCTGCTCGTGCTTGTCCTGTTATGCCTCGGCGTCTACCAGCTCTTCGAACTCGTGATGTCGTGGGTCCAGGGGAAATGAAGGAGCGGGCTCGGACGTTCGAACAACTGGGCCACGCATCGCGAGCAGGTTCGAAAGGCGGAATTCGATTTCATTCGCGACCCGGATCTTCGATCGGTCGAGACTGACGTCATCTACGAGATTGCGACGAAGGCTGGAGCGACACTTCGAACCGCCTTCTTGCTGCAGGCACTCTGTAGCGCTTGCGCTGCCAGCAGGCCGCCGCTGCGATCCCGCTCGCCTGCTCCTCAGGGCGATAATTCGACTTTGACCGAGGGATGCTGTGCGTCGAGCACGACCTTCACCGCTTTGCCCACGCGTTCCCACTCCCACGGCAGATCGGTAGCACGCTTCTCCAGCCACACGTCGTACGTCCCCAAGGCAAGACCGTGAAATCCCTTGTGAAACAATTCACGCGCTTCAGCCTGCGAACCGCCTTCCGGGTAGATCGCAGCGCACCACTCGCCTTCGCCAGCTTCGGGAATAGTGGCCTTGACGCTCACGGCTCCTTTTCCATCGACGACGACCCGCGTGAATGGGATTGCCGTGTCGTGCAGGCGGGAACAGCTCCAGGATTCTCCGCTGGCGCGAATCACGACAAGCCCAGGGGGGAGATCCTCCGCGAGCCAGCGGCCGGGCATCGTCAGCTTTGCACGGCGAGCTGCGCGCGGATTCGAACCAACGTCGACCGCTGTTTCGCTGACCACTGGAGAACCATCGGACAGAATCAGCTCGATCTCGAGACTGCGCGACGGCTCGAGGACGACCGTGATCTCGGCAGGCGGGACGGAGATGCCGTACAGGTATTTCGTCGCAAACCCAGGAGCTTCGACTTGGATCGTAAACCGATCCGCGTAGATCGGCGCGAGCATGAACGTTCCTGGAGCCTCGACCAGCGCTCCGCGCTCGCCGTCGCGCGTGGGCCGAATCGTCCGGATCGTCGCCGCTTCCAAGGGACGTCGATCGGCGTCGCGCGCATGGATGCGCAAGGACTTGGGCAACTTGTCGAGGATCAGCGGCACGATTCGATGCTCTCCGGGCGAGAGCGCTGGAACACTCTGCTCCGCGAGCACGGTCCCCTCGTGGGACGAGATTTCCGCGTACCATGGGACTCCCGGCGTCAGCCCCGCGAATCTCCAGCGTCCATCCTTGTCCGGACGTGTCCTGATCGATTGAGTATCTCCTTCTCCGCGATGGGTACTGTCGTTTTCAGAGTGCAGCAGGGGCAGCTTCCCGGAAATCTCATCGACGAACATCGGCGGCTCGCCGAGTAGATTGAGCCAGAGCGACTTGCGCTGAATATCATCGCCACCGGGAATCATGAACTCGAGCAGGCACGCTCGGACGAGCGTCGCGACGACCGCGGTCGAGTCGGGCGGCACGTCGAGCTTTGCGCTCTCGTAACCAAGCGCCTGAATCATGACTTGATGATCGCCGCTGCCCATGGTGAGCTCGAGGTTGCCACTCGCGTCACTGCGGGCGATCGATGGCGCCGACGAGGCCATCGGAATTCCGCGAGCGCCGGCGATCGCTGCGGCATCGACGTCCTGTACGTGAACGCTGATCGTGCGCAAAACGGCGGGCGCGGGACCATCGAGGGGCTTCGTCGGCGATGGAGCCGTTCTCGCTTCCACCGCGGCAGCCGGAAGCTCCTCTACGTTCGCTGATCGCGAGATCTGCCTTCGCTTCGGCAGCCCGCGGACGAGCCTCGCGGACAGACAGGAAAGCGATCACTCCAACAAGAGGGAGCAAGAGCGCCATCGCCGCGAAGAGTCTGGTAGAAAACTGCCGGGACATGCTCGCCAGAGCTTGGCAAAAAACGGACGCATTGCATGCCACCAGCGGACGAACACTCGATCCAACATCTACGAGGTGTGGCAGCCCGAGCACGAATGCGACGAATAGGAGCCTCCGATGACTGAATCACCCAATCACGACGAACCGGACGACCTCGCGGTGCCCGAGAAGTTCCTCCGCGTGCAGGACCTCTGGGATGAAAGCGCGCGTACGCCGCGGGAAGTGGAGGTCACGCCTGCTCAGCGGGAGGAGCTCGAGCGCCGGCTCATGAAGCACCAGACCAATCCTGGGAAGTACGCGACCTGGGAGGAGATTCGCCACGAGCTCGAAGGGTCGGAATGATCCGCTCGGTCGAATTCCTTCCCGAAGCGCGGCAGGAGATGGCCGATGCATTCTGGTGGTACGAGAACCGACGCAGTGGACTCGGATCGGCGTTCCTCCTCGCCATGGAAGCTGCTCTCCGTGCTATCCGTCGAGTGCCAGAAGGACTCGAGCTGATCGCGATGAACACTAGGAAAGTCGTGATCCGCCGATTCCCGTACCTTCTGTTCTATGTCGTGGAAGGATCGCGCATCCTCGTGACCGGAGTCTTCCACGCGCGTCGCAATCCGAGGGACCGGTCGGACCGCGTTCGCGAGCTTGTGCTCGCGCAGTAGGGGCTGTTCCAGGACGCCAACTCACGCCTCGGTTGGACTGCTGCATCAAAGATGCTGCCGTTTCGACTGCCCCGATTTCAGAGCCGCGCCCGCGGTCTCCTCGCGCCTCTAGCCCATGCAATTCACCAAGACCATTCAGGAGTGGTTCGCGGACAAATGGGGAGGAAGTCTGGAACTACCCGATGGATGGTATGGGAGGCCCTACGACAATCAGCACGCTCTGACGTCCGTCCACCAGCTGGGCGATACCTTGACCGTCGAACTGGACAAAAAGCTCGTCCTCAGGTTTGAGGGCCTGAGGGCCGTCACCAGGAGTGATCACGAGATTGTGTTCGGCCCGTTTGAGGTCCTGTACTTCGAGGCGGAAAGCATCGGCGATGATCGCGCTCGGCACTCCAAGGAGTACCGGTCTGGCACCGCAAGGCTCGCAATTCCGCCAGGGTAGGAATCCAGCGGAGCGCGTACGGGAACGATCGACGTCACCCCGCCTTGGGCGCTTCCTCAGGGCAGGAAACTCTTCCGATCCGCCAGCTTGCGCGGCAGATACTCCTCGAGCACGAAGTTGAGTCCCCACTTCGCGAGCGCCTGCTGCTCGGCGCGCACGCCCATCTTCAACAGCTGCTCGATCGCCTTGATCCACGGCTTGTGCGCCATGAAGAACGGGTCGTTCTTCAGCGCATCCTTCGCCCGCTTGACGTCGACTTCCTGCAGCACGTGCGTCGCGTCCTCGAGCTTGAAGTCGATGATGTCCTGCGGCGTCAGCCCGAGATACCTCGCCTGCGGCACGCAGAAAAAGCGATTGATGTGCGCCGCATTCCCCGACCCGACTTTCAACGTCCGATAGATGTTCGCAATCCCGTACGGATCGCAATCGACGAACGCATACACCGGAATCTTCTTGTCGTCCGCCAGCCTGCGGATGAACCTCCGACAAGCCCGCGACGGCACGCCCTGCGTCGAAATGATGATGCAGTCGTTCGTCTCCCAGAACTTGTGCTCGTTCAAGCGGTCGTACATGCCGCCTGTCTCGATCGCCATCACGAACTTCGCCTCGGTGCGGAACTGCAAGCGCTCGACGTCCGACGGAATCGAGTACGCGCCCGAGCCGAATTTCCGGCAGTCGATCTCGATCGGCGCCTGAGTCTCGCGATCGCGGTCGATCACGATCAGATTTCCAGCGACCGAGCCGCCGTGCTCCTCCGGCCGATAGCGCAATTGCTCGCGCGAAAGCCCGTCCAAGCTCGCCAGCGCCTCGATGTCGTCCATGACGGCGTCGGACTCGGGCTGCTCGTTGAACTTGCACTCGCCCCAGTTCTTCGAGACGTAGTACGCCTCCCGTTTCGTCGCGTGGTCGTCGTTCTCGACCATCTCCTTGCTGATCGACATCAAGCGCAGAGTCTGCGCGAAGCTCTTGACCGTGTTGACGCTGAGCGTGCGCTGCGTCAAGCCCTTGCCGAGCTCGAAGTAGCCGATCTTCGCGTCGTATTTCACGTTGCCGAGCGAGCGTGTCGGGAACTTCAGATCGGGCAGGTCGCGCTTGAGAATGCGTTGATTGACGCGCAGAGCCGTGTTGTGGATCAGCTCGAGCGTCTTGACGTCTTCCTTGGTCAGCTCGCGCGCCCGGGTCGGCTTGGCCACGTTCTTTTTCTTGTCCTTGGCCATGTCAGAACTTCCGGCTCTTCTGCAGCACGTCGTCGAGCGTGTTCACCGTGCCGTCGCGCTCCTCGTTCGAGAGGTCGAGGATCTCCTGCAGCGCGATGCCGATGTGGGGGATGTACTTTTCGATGTAGGAGCGCTTGTTGAACTCGCTCTGCAGCCGCTTGCCCTTCCTTATATAGGTGCCGAGCTTGCGGCCGCACTCCTGCAGGCCGAGACGGATCTCCTTCTGGATCTCCTCGTAGCCGGCGATCGCTTCCTTGGATTCCGAGGTGAAGGGCACCCAGGCGCTGGCGATGTGGATCAGCACGGCGCAGGGACCGATCGGCAACGCACCCCGGGGTTGCTGCAATCCATAGGACTTCCAGTTCGTCGCGATCACGGCGCGCGTGATGCCGCAGGCGGCTTGCTGGTGCAGCAAAGGCACGCGATTCGCGAAGCGCAGCACGCGGATCGGCTCGTCCGCGTTGCCGACCAGATCCTCGGTGGTGACCGCCGTCTTCTTCTTCTGGATCCGGCCCGCGTCGGTGACTTCGAGCCCGACTCCGCCGGGCTTGCCGAAAGCTATTCCGACTTCGATGGCGAAGGGATTGCCGCGGTACACCGCCGGAGGCCGCGAGCAGGCGACGTAGAAGTCGGCCTCGATCTCTTTTTTCAAACCGGACGTCACCAGCTCTTCCCCGATCGGCGAGATGCAGGTGGTCGGCGGGGCCATGATGCGCGTGGCCTGGATCGCGGTGTGCAGAGCGGCGGCTTCCTCGCGAGCGATGCGGCCGGGGTTGGCCTTCGACGAGACCTTCGCTTGCTTGCAGATTTCCTCGGCGACCTTCGGGCCGACGCGGCAGAACTCCTCCTGCAGGAAACCAGACAAGGTGCGCGAGCTCGTCTCCTTGAGCATCGCGATCAGCGCGCCGAGCTCGACGCCGTGCGGGTGCGGCTTGATCTCCTCGGCTTGCGGCGGCAAGGCCTTCGTGCTGCGCTCGTAGGTGACCGACTGCGAACCCTCGGGTGTGCCGACCGTCGGATCGTCGTAGTGCAGCGTCAAATGCGGATTCGCGATCGCCGTCTGCTTCAGGAACATGTCGACGGAGCGCAGACCCTTCTGGTACTTCGCCTCCATCTCGATCTCGACGCGGGTGCCGTGAGCCTTCGGCGCGCCGTCGCGCTCCCAGGCGACCACGTTGGACTCGTGGATGTCGGGCTTGTTGCGCGCGGTGTCGATCGACATCACGAACTCGTGGGCGTCGGCCTTCTTGCCGGTGCGCGAGAGGATGCGCACGGGCTTGCCGGTGGTCAGCTGGCCGTACATGCCGGCGGCGCTGATTCCGATGCCCTGCTGGCCGCGCGACTGCGCCAGCTTGTGGAACTTCGAGCCGTAGAGCAGCTTGCCGAAGACCTTGCCGATCTGCTCGGAGACGATCCCGGGCCCGTTGTCCTCGACGATCATGCGGAAGTGCTCCGCGGTCGTCGGCTTCAGCTCGACCCAGATCTCGGGCAGGATGCCGGCCTCCTCGCAGGCGTCGAGCGAGTTGTCCACGGCTTCTTTCACCGCGGTCAACAGGGCCTTGAGCGGCGAGTCGAAGCCCAGGAGGTGGCGGTTCTTCGTGAAGAATTCGCTGACCGAGATCTCGCGCTGGCGCGTCGCCATCTGCTGCGCGGTCGAGCGCCGGCCGCCGTCGGCCTCGCTGGAGCTGGAGCTCGGGCTCGCGGATTCCGGCATGGGCAATTGAGGCTCGGGGGCCGCCTTCTTCAGGTCCGGCTTGCGCGCGGAGGCCTGGGCTGCGGCCGGCGCTTTCGCGATCGGGGGGGACTCGGGGAACAGACTGGCGCTGGTGTCGGGCATGGTTGCAAGAACGAGGAGGAGGCCCCTGGTGTAGAGGCGCGCGCGACCGGAATCAAGCTTCCCAAAACGCGCGCACGTTCACTTTCCGCCCTGTTGGACGCCCTCGAGCGGACCGTTGTGTACCACGTCGACAAGGCCCTCGGGCGTGACGAACATCCAGTCGCCCACTTGACGATCGTTGTGGTACATGCCGCTCCAGCGCAACGTGCCGTTCGGGTAGAGACTTTCCCACGCGCCCTCGCGCCGGCCCTGGGCGTAGCTCCCGCGCTGCGTGACGCCGCCGTCCTCCTGGAACTCGGTCCAGCTTCCGTGGCGCGAGCCCGCGTGCCACTCACCGATCGATTGCACGTTGCCGCTCGGGTACCAGCGCGTGCTCAAGCCTTCGCGCACGCCGTCGATCTCGGAGTATTGCTCGAGCGGGCTCCCGTCCTCGCGCCGCACCAGGCGTTCGTTGCCGCGCTTCTCGAGCGGCATCGGCTTGCCGTCGACGAGGGTGGTGCCCGCGGCTTCCCAGGCGGGCTCCGGACCGGGGATTGTGGCCTGCGTTGCGGCAGCGGGAAGCGGCGGAAGCGTCTGCACGGGCGGAGCGGGAAGCGGCGGTTGCGTCGGAACGGACGCCGTCTCGGGAATCGGGCTCGCAGGCCTCGAGCGGCGCCAGTAGAAGCCTGCCGCGACCACGATCGCGAGCAGCAGCACGAAGACCACGCGCGACGAGCCCCGATTTTTCGCGGCCAAGGGATCCTCCCTGCTCAAACCCGCTGCCAGAGCTGGAACAGCCCCCAGGCGAAGAGGATCAAGGGCGGCGCCGAGGTCAGGCAACCGACTTTCAGGAAGCGCTGGTTGATCGAGGCGGCGCAGACCGGGCAGGCGCGCGGCTTGGGCACCGGCAATTTGGTCTTGCAGTGCGGGCAGTAGGGGCTGTCGATCAGGCGCGGCATGGGTCAGGCACGGATCACACGCGGCTCGAGAGCACCGTCCGCGAGCCCCAGTCGCGCCGCCTCGTCGCGGAAGCGACGCAGCGCGGGAGCGAAGTCCAGGCCGGGATCATAACGGCATTCCTCGGCGAGGTAGCGCTGGCAGGCGGCGAGCGGCAGATTCCAGCTCGCGGCGCCTTCGGATGCGAGCGCGGACAGGGCAGCGGGCTGCGAGCCGCGTTCGCGAGCGCGAGCGAAGGCGCGGATCTGTTCCGGCGAGAGGTCGACGCCTTCGCGCACGACCCAGGTCGCGAACACGAAGGGTAGGGCGAAGGCCTCGGCCCAGGCCGCGGAGGGATTGAAGCTCGGCGGCGCGCCTCGAGAGAGGGTGCGGACCAGGGCTGGGTCGCCGATGGACAGCCAGGCGTCGGCGTCGGAGGCCTCGGGTGAGCGTGAAGTCGGCTCGAAGGCCCGCGGCGCCGCGCGACCATGGCTCGCTGCTCGCCGCGCGAGCATGATCTGCGCCAGGGCCTGGGCCGTGCGGCTCGACGGATCGAGGGCGAGGCTTTCGACTTCGTCGAGCGGCTTGTTCAAGAAGACCTGCACGCTGGCGACGAATCCGCGGCCTGCGATCGCCGAGTCGGCGAGGTAGCCGTACCCCGGCCGGCGGAACAGCTCGATCGAGGACACCAGCGCGACGTCCAGCTCGCCGCCCCGTAAACCCTCGACAAGCTTCGAAGGCACGGCGCAGCTCAGCTCGAAGCTGGACTCTTCGGCCAGGCCCGCGATCAACGGCCGTCCGACCAGGTAGGGGACGGCCCCGACGCGCAGGTTTCTCGTGGGGGACATCGCACCACAGGATGGAGGATCGAGCGACCCGGCGCCAGAGCGCCTTGCTCGGCGATGCTCGCCGCAGCTCATGCCGACGAAGCTCGTCCCGCTCCGCGGGCGCCGTTACTGTAGCGGACGACGATGTTTCCGCTGGCCGAGTTCCCTGACTACGCACTGATCGATTCCGGGGGCGGGGAAAAGCTCGAGCGATTCGGAGATCTGGTCCTGCGCAGGCCGGATCCCCAGGCCCTGTGGCGGCCGCATCGCGAAACTTCCGTCTGGAACGCGGCTGATTTGAGCTTCGAGCGCGACCCCGAAAGCGGCGGCAAGCGCGGGACCTGGCGCGCGCGGCCCGGCGCTCCGGCGCAGGCCCGCGCGAGCGAGCCGCGCTGGCAGATCGGCTGGCGCGGGCTGCTCTGCGTGATCCAACCGACGCCGTTCAAGCACGTGGGGATCTTCCCCGAGCAGGCGACCAACTGGGACCTGATCGAGCGCGCGGGAGCGTGCTTCGCGGGGAGCAAGCCCGCGCTGCTCAATCTCTTCGGCTACACGGGCACGGCCAGCCTCGTCGCGGCTCGCGCGGGATTCGCCGTGACCCACGTCGACGCCTCGAAGACTTCGCTCGCCTGGTTGCGCGAGAACCAGACCGCGAGCGGCCTGCCCCCCGACTCGCTGCGCATCGTGCTCGACGACGCCCTGGCCTTCGCGCGCCGCGAGGTGCGCCGGCGCGCGCGCTACGCGGCGATCCTGCTCGATCCGCCGCACTTCGGCCGTGGGCCCAAGAACGAGGTCTGGCAATTCGAGGAGCACCTCGCGCCGCTGCTCGAAGCCTGCCGCGCTCTGCTGGACGAGCGAGCTTTCCTGGTGCTTTCCAGCTACGCGATCGGATTCTCGCCGCTGGCCTTCTTGAACCTGCTCTCGGAGTTCGAAGGCGGCCGCGCGGTCAGCGACGAGCTGGCCCTGGCCGAGCAGCGCGAGAGCGGAGCGCCGCGCTACCTGCCCGCTGGATTCTGCGCGCGCTTCGTGCGCGGCATCGACCTCGAGATCGAGCGTTGACCGATGAGCGCCTGGACCATCCTCCACGACGACAACCACGTGCTGGCCTTGATGAAGCCCGCGGGCGTGCCCAGCGTTCCCGACGAGAGCCGCGACGAAAGCGCCCTCGACGCCGCGCGCGATTTCGTCAAGGAGCGCTACAAGAAGCCGGGAGCCGTGTACCTCGGCGTGGTGCACCGCCTCGATCGTCCGGTGGGGGGGATCCTCGTGTTCGCGCGCACGAGCAAGGCCGCCTCGCGACTCTCCGAGCAGTTCCGCGCGAACAGCGTGCGCAAGACCTACCTCGCGCTGGGCGAGGGCCGCGTCGGAGGCCGCGAAGGCCTGGTCGAGCAATGGCTGTTCAAGGATCAGGAGCGCAACCTGGTCAGCGTGGTCGAGGCGAAGACTCCGGGCGCGAAGCTGGCGACCACGCACTGGCGCGTGCTCGCTTCCGGCGAGGGGACGACGCTTTTCGAGTTCGAGCCGCGCAGCGGTCGCTCGCACCAGCTGCGCCTTGCCGCGCGCACCCTCGGCGCTCCGCTCGCCGGCGATCTCAAGTACGGCGCCACGCGAGCCCTCGAGGATGGAAGCGTGGCCCTGTTCGCCGCGCGGCTCGAGCTCGAGCACCCGACCTTGAAGACGCGGCTGGTGCTTGAGATCCCGCGCTCGCACTTGCCCGACTGGGCGAAGCCGGCGCGCTAGTGTCCTGTACCTGGAGTACGTTCGCAAAAGCGGCCTGAATGCGGCTTCCTGGCAAGGCGCCGCGACGCCGCGTGCTCTCTGCAACACTCGGAGGAGCGGCAACGCAGCCAGGGAGCCGCAGGCAGGCCGATTTTGTCGACGTACTTCTGGTGCGGGACACTAAAGTGCTTTCGAGTGAGAGCCTGCGTAGCATCCGGCCCATGACGAACGCCCCGCGCCGCTCTTCGCACTGGACGATCCTCTTCGGACTGATCGTCGGTGCCGCGGCGGGTGCCATCGCCAACGAGCTCGTCGGCGCTGCCGGGACGGGTCGGGAGTGGCTGAACCGGGTCTCCGACGGCGTCGCTTATCCGATCGGCCAGATTTTCCTGCGCGGGCTGATGCTGGTCGTGATGCCGCTCGTGTTCGCGTCGCTGGCACTGGGCATCGGCGAGCTGCCGAGCCTGCGCAAGCTCGGCTCGCTCGGCAGCCGGACGATGACGATGTTCCTGCTCTCGACCGCGGCTTCGGCGGTGCTCGGGCTTTTCGTGATGAACACGTTCCGGCCCGGCGCGGGATTCTCCGTGGAGACGCGCACGGAATTGATGGAGAAATTCGGCGGCAAGGCGAGCGACTACGGCGCCGTGTCGAAAGCGAACGAGACGCAGACGACCAAGGACTTCTCCGACAAGATCCTCGACATGTTCCTGCCGAAGAACGTGCTCGCCTCGGTCGTCGGCGGACAGCCGGCGCGCGTGGAGGACCTGGGCAAGGTGCCCAATCGCCTCGGCGACATGCTGCCGCTCATCGTCTTCTCGATGCTCTTCGGCATCGCGCTGACGCAGATCGCCGACGAGCGACGGCGCGTGATGCTCGCGTGGCTCTCGACGCTGTCGGAAGTGATGGTCGGCATCGTCGGCATCGTGATGCGCCTCGCGCCGCTCGCCGTGTTCTGCTTGATCTTCACCGTGACCGCGCAGTTCGGCTTGGCACTCCTGTCGAAGCTCTCCTTCTACATGGGGCTCGTGCTCGCCTGCTACCTCGTGCAGATCTTCCTGTTCTACCCGCTGGTGCTGCGCGTCCTCGTGCGGATCAAGCCCGGGCCGTTCCTGAAGAAGTGCGTGCCGATCATGGCCACGGCGCTGTCGACGAGCTCGTCGAACGCGACCTTGCCGACCACCCTGCGCGTCGCGAAGGAATCGCTCGGCGTGCGGCCGTCTGTCGCCGGATTCGTGCTGCCGCTCGGCGCCACGATCAACATGAACGGCACCGCGCTGTTCGAAGGCGCGGTCGTGCTCTTCGTCGCGCAAGTATTCGGGATCCACCTGGAGCTAGGACAGCAGATCCTGCTGGTGCTGCTCGCCGTGATCTCCGCCGTCGGCGCCGCGGGCGTGCCCGGGGGCTCGCTGCCGCTCCTGATGACCATCATGTCGCAAGTCGGCGTCCCTCCCGACGGCATCGCGATCATCCTCGGCGTCGACCGCATCCTCGACATGGGCCGCACGGTGGTGAACGTGATGGGCGACGTGGTGACGGCGGCGTATGTGGAGAAGGGCGAGGTCGAGTCGGACGCGCGAGCGGCGGCGGGAGCCTGAGACACGCGATGGCAAAGACGTACGAATCGATCACTCCGGAGCTCGCGACCTGGATCGGCGAGCAGCAGATGTTCTTCGTCGCCAGCGCGCCGCTCGCGGCCGATGGTCTGGTCAACTGCTCGCCCAAGGGCATGGACAGCTTCCGCGTCCTCGGGCCGCGCCAGGTCGCCTACCTGGACCTGACCGGCAGCGGCATCGAGACCATCGCTCACCTGCGCGAGAACGGCCGCATCGTGTTCCTGCTCTGCTCCTTCGGCGCCCTGCCGCGCATCGTGCGCTTGCATGGCCGAGGCGAAGCGATCATGCCCGACTCGAAGGAATGGAGCGAGCTGCGGCCGCGCTTCCTCGAGCACCCCGGCGCTCGGGCGATCGTGCGCGCCGATTTGACTCGCATCTCCGATTCCTGTGGCTATGGCGTGCCGCGCTACGAGTTCCAGGGGCATCGCGACATCCTGGAGCGCTCGGCGAAGGCGCGGGGGGAGGCCGGGATGGCAAGTTACCGCAGCGAGAAGAACGCGCGCAGCCTGGATGGCCTGCCGGGACTGGAGCCCAGGACACAACCCAGCGCCGGCGAGTAAGCTCCCCGCGTGGATTCCCTCCCCAAGCTCTTCGAGAACAACCGCGAGTGGTGCCGGCGCATCCTCGAGCAGGACCCCGGATTCTTCGAGAGCCTCTCGCTGCAGCAGAGTCCGCAGTACCTGTGGATCGGCTGCTCCGACTCGCGCGTGCCGGCCAACCAGGTCGTCGGCCTGCCCCCGGGCGAGATCTTCGTGCACCGCAACGTCGCCAACGTGATCGTGCACGCGGATTTGAACTGTCTGTCCGTGATGCAGTACGCGGTCGACGTGTTGCGCGTGCGGCACGTGATCGTTTGCGGTCACTACGGCTGCGGCGGAGTCCTCGCCGCCCTGCGCAACCAGAAAGTCGGCCTGTGCGACAACTGGCTGCGGCACGTGCAGGACGTGCGCAACAAGTTCCAGGCGCGGCTCGATGCCGCGGGCGACGAGGCGGCTCAATTCCGGCTCCTGTGCGAGCTCAATGTGCTCGAGCAGGTCGTCAACGCCTGTCAGACGACCATCGTGCAGGACGCCTGGGCCCGCGGACAACCGCTCCACGTCCACGGCTGGATCTACGGCATCGAGGACGGCCTGTTGCGCGACCTGGGCCTGTGCGTCTCGAGCCCCAGCGAAGTCGGCGCTCACACCCGGTATTCCACCACCATTTCTTACGTTTCCCCGGATGCCGATGCAGCGGCAGCGGGGGGAATGTAAGAAGTGGCGGTGGAATGCCGGGTACCGTTACTTCCGCCTGTAGTAGAGATCGAACGTGGTCTTCCAGTGGGCGCCGGCGTCATCGCTGACCTCGCCCCACTGGCGCACGCCTTCGGCGCCGAGGTCGAAGAAGCGCATACGGTTGAGCTGCTGCTTGCCGTCGGCGGTGGTCTGTTCCGACGTCAGGCTCATGCACTTGTCCTGGAAGCTGCCGGCGTAGAACGTCTCCTGGCGTGAATCGTCGATCCAATGCTGGCGCCACTCGCGCTTCACGGGATCGAAGCGGTTGAAGCTCTTCCCGCTGTTGCCCTGCGCGCTGGTCCAGTTCTCCTGCAGGGCACAGCCGTTCAGGATCTTCTCGATCCGGCTCGTGCCGGCTTGATTGCCCGCGGCGTTGACCACGTTCCAATCCCCGATCCAGAAATCGAACTGGCGTGCTTCGGCGGGCGGCTCGAATTTTGCCGGCGCGGCGCTCTGAACCTTGGCGAGCGCCGCGGCAAAGCGCGGGCTGTCGCGCAGCGACTCGAGGTCGGGGTCCTTGGAGAAAGTGCTCGCGTCGTTGAAACCCGCCTCCACCGCGCGATCGAGGGCGTCGAGCGCCGCGTCGCGCTTGCCGTCGAGCGCGAGCGCGCAGGCGATGTCGTAGCGCGCGATCGGCACGGCGGGACCCGAGGTCACTTTGGCGTAGGCCTCGATCGCCCGAGGATGATCTCCGAGCATCATCCGGCAGTGGCCGAGCTGCATCCAGCCGCGCGTCCGGCTCGGATCGAGCGCGAGCGAGCGTTCGAATCCGTCGGCCGCGACCTTCCAGTCCTTGCGCTGGAAAGCGGCTTCGGCGCTGGTCTCGAGCTCCTTCGCGCTCGACTGCGGCGCTCGCGAATCCACCTCGCGCACGCTCGCTGCGCCTGGCGAAGCTGCGCAGGCGCAGGCAAGGGTCAAGGCGGCGGTCAGGATCCAGCTCGCGAGCGGGAATCGGAACATGGCAATCTCGGATGGAGTGTCGGAAAGCGCGGCATCGACGGCGCGTCGCTCCGGCGCGCAGCATCGATGCACGAGTCAGCATGCCCGCTCGCTCGCGCTCCGCAACGAAAGCCGCCGAGCTTTACCCAACAGCGACGGCGTGCAGCCGCGCGTTGCAACCCGAGCGCGATTCCTCGATCATACACAGCAACAACGTGGCGGACTCTGGGATGAAACGCATGGACTGGCGACGGCGGCTGTTGCTGGCCACCGCCGTCGCGATCGGCACTCTGCTCGTCGGGGAGATCGGCGCGCGCGCCCTGCTGCGCGGTTCCTTCCGATCCGGCGAGCGCCTGGGGCACACCTGGAAAGTGCTCGCGCGTTTCGATCCGAAGCTGGGCTGGGCCAACGACAGCGGCGTCCGCGCCTTCATCACCACCGTGGAGTTCAGCTACCGCGCGCGCATCAATTCCCAGGGCTTTCGCGATCCGGAAACGCCGATCCGCAAGCTCCCGGGTCTGCGCCGCCTGCTCTTTCTCGGCGATTCCATGACCTGGGGTTGGGGCGTCGACGACGGCGAGCGCTTCACCGACCTGATCGCCGCGGATCTCGCCCCGGGCTTCGAGGTGATCAACGCCGCCGTCCCGGGCTACGGCACCGATCAGGATTTCTGGACGCTCGAGGAGCGCGGCGACTCTCTCGCTCCGGACTTCGTCGTGCTGGTCTTCATTTTCAACGACATCCAGGAATGCGAGAGCGCCTTGATGTACGGCAACAACAAGCCGCGCTTCGTGCTCACCGGCGACGCCTGGAACGTCGAGGGCGTGCCGGTGAGCGATCCGCGCTCTGGCTTGGCGCGCGAGCTCAAGCCGCTCGCGATGTCGCTGGTCGCGCATTCCGCGCTGGCTTCCGGTGTGCAGCGCTGGACCGAGAAACCGGTCCACGCTCAAGGGATCGAGGCCACCGGCCATGACTACCGACCGCAGGTCGGCGCGCGCGTGCGCGAGGTGGCCCAGCGGATTCTCGACGCGCGCTCGCCCTCGCGCCATGCCTTGAACCTGATCCGCACCTGGTGCGCGAAGCGCGGTGTGCCCTTCGCCGTGATCGTCCTGCCGCACCGCCACGACGAGTACTTGTACGAGCCGCTCAACGGACGGCCGGAGTTCGACGGGCAGACCGAATTGACCCAGGCCTTGAACCGCGTCGGGAGGGAGCTCGATTTCCCGGTGCTCGACGTCGATGCGCGGATGTTCGAGGCGACGGAGATCGGCCAGCGGCTGCACTGCGGCGACGGCCACCTCAATGTTGCGGGCAATCAGCTGGTCGCCGATACCCTCGGGCCGAAGCTCAAGACCTGGCTGGCGACGCCGCGCTGATCATTCCTCCTCGGCCCGTTTCCAGGCCGGGCGGTAGGAGATCCCCAGGTTCAGGATGCGCTGCAGCAGGGCCTCGTAAGCGATGCCGCCGGCCTTGGCCGAGAGGGCGAAGTCCTCGTCGCTGCACAGATCCGGGTTGGCGTTGATCTCGAGCAGGTGCACCTTGCCGTCGGGCGACAGGCGCCAGTCGGCGCGCGCATACCCCGAGAGCCCCAGGGCCCGGTAGGCGAGCTTGGTCACGCGCTGGATCTCGCGCTCGACTCCCGCGGGCAGGTCCTTGGCCTCGGCGGTCACGATGCCGTGGCGGCGCTGGAATTCCGTGTCCCATTTGACGCGCGCGGTCGCGATGCGCGGCACGTCGGGATCCCACTCGGTGAAGCTCATCTCCCACAACGGAAAAGTTTCCAGGCGGGAATTGCCCAGCACGCCGAGGTAGAGCTCGCGGCCCTCGATGTATTCCTCGGCCATCACGTCGGTGCCGTGGGTCTCGTGCATGAAAGCGACGCGCTCGGCGAGCTTGTCCTCCGAGCGCACGATCGAGGCCTGCGAGATGCCGAGCGAGGCGCTCTCGAAAGTCGACTTGACGAGCAATGGCAGCCCAAGGCGCCGGCCCATGCGCGCTTTCATCCCGAGCGGAAAAACCGCGAAACGCGGAATCGGCAAGCGGTGGTAGGAAAGGATCTTCTTGGTCAGCACCTTGTCGTGGGCCAGCATCAGGCCGCGCGGATTCGAGCCCGTGTAGGGCGTGCGCAGGAGCTCGATGAAGCTGATCACAGCCTGGCCGTAGATCGTGACGCCGTGGAATTCCTCGAGCACGTTGAAGGTCACGTGCGGCTGGAATTTCTCGATCGCCTCGCGCAGCGGTCGCAGGTCGTCGTGCACGCCGATCTCCTGGACGTCGTGCTCGAGGGCGCGCAGACCCTGCAGCACCTGATACTCGGTCCGAAAAGGCTGGAGCTGCTTCTCGCTCAAGCCTTCGATCGATTTCGGCGGCACGAGGTCTTCGTGCATCAGGACCAGTACGCGCAGTTTCTTCATCGAGCGCGCCGGTGGAAGCCGGAGTGTAGGTAATTCATGGTCTGTACCGCGACGAGGATCTCCACGTCGCGCTGCAGGTCGGCGCGCGGGCGTCCCACCGAGAGGTCGAGCTCGCGCGCGCGCAGGATCATGTCCTTGAGCACCTGGTCGATCGTGTAGGCGGCTTCGCCGGTCCACAGCGCGACCCGCTGGCGCACCTCGGGACGGATCCGCGCCAGGAAACGCGCCGCGGACTTGGCGCGGGCGCGCTTGGGGTCGTAGCTGAAGAGGCGCAGCAGGTCGCCGTCCGCCACGTCGGGCCGCGTCGCCGCGTAGTGCTCGCGCTTGTCGGCGTAGTGCTTGCGCAGCGTGGTCTTCAAGGTCTTCAGCTCCTCGGTGCGCTCGCGCAGCACGACGGTCGGACGCTTGTTCGCCAGGCTGGCCATCAGCTTGTCGACGTACTCGAGCTTCCGCAGCGCGGGCCAGCCGCGGTAGCGTTCGCGCCAGCGCGAGCGCGGATCGAGCCACACGGCGAAGGTCTCGGCGAAATCCTCGGCGGGATGGCTCTGGGCGTACCAGGCGTCGAGGTGCTGCACGTGGGCGCGGCTTTTCGGCGCTGCCTGGTAGTACATCGGATAATGCTCGGAAAATCGGCCGAACATGGCGCGCCAATCCTTGCGGCCGTGGAGCCCGAAAGCCGTGTCGATCGCGTGACCGCACTCGTGGCGGAAGAGCTGCATCGCGTGCTGGCGATCGCCGCCCTCGACCGAGAGCATCTGCTTCAATTCCAGCCGCACCAGGCGCGGGTGAGCGAGGTAGAAGGGCACGGCGAAACCCGTGACGCCTTCGGGCGAGAACCAGTCGCTGGAGATCCACACGTCGGGCCGGAAGCGCAGCTTGCGTTTCTCGAGCTCGATCGACAGCTCCAGGGCGCGGGCCTCGAGCGTCGTGCCCGAGATCGAAAGGCGCAGGTCGCACAGGCGCAGATCGAGCAGTTGCTCCTCGCCCAGGGCGGCGAGATCGATCGGGCGACGCCGTGCAGGCATGGCGGGAACATAGCGGATCGGCGATCGGCGTGGACAGTGAAAGTTTTCGCGGGAAATTGCGCGATTTCAGGCCGCCTGGGGCTGCAGCTCGAGTCGTAGGAATGTCGGCGCGGCTCGTTCCGGGCGCCGTGCTGCCGCGATCCTTCGTCGAGCGCTGCTCCGATCGACCGCGCGGCAGAACGCCCGGCTCGACGCGTCACGGCGCGGCGTCAGGCGTCGCGCCCCTGGTTCGCTGGACCCGGAGTCGGTCCAGGGAACCGCTACTGCAACCCAAGGGGAACATGAAACTCTCGAATGGAATCAAGTGGGCGCTCGGTCTCGCCTCTGTGCTCGTGATCGGTGCCTTCGCGTGCAAGGCGACGATGAGCCTCGAGGCCGCTGCGAACATCGCCGGACAGACCGGCACTGCGAAGATCAGCTACGACGGTCGCGATGTGAAAGCGGACGAGCTGCCGGGGGACAGTCGTGCCGATGTGAGGTTCTTCGACGCGAAGGGAAAGGAGCTGCCGCCGGGGGCGAACGGCGTCGGGGAGAACCAAAGGGTCGCGGTGCCGCCGGGTGCGAGCTACTGCGAAGTGAGCGGAGCCTCGAGCTCCACCAGCTGCACGGGCTGCACGCCGCCGCCGGGCGGTGGAGGCGGGACCATGCTCGAGGGCGGCGAGGTGCTCGCGGTGATCGCTGTCGACGTCGGCGCCGCCGACGCTTGGACCTGCGCGCAGTCGCAGGATCCAGACACGGATTCGACGGGCCAGTCGCCCGGCAAATGGGTGTACGTCTACACCCTGAAGGCCGACCTCGACGGCTCGAGCGTGTGGGGCAACGTCTCGGGATCGTTCACGGTCCAAGGCACTCCCAGCGCGGACGAGATCCATGGCTTGATCGAGGAGATCCTGCTCCGCGGCCACGGCGCGCCGGTTCCTGCTGGCGTCGAGGTCGACACCTTCGTGCGCATCCTTCCCGAACCGCTCGGCGCACGCCTGCGGATCGCCGACGAGACGCAGTCCTTCAGCTCGATGCTGATGCAGTGGAACGGCTCGCCCTACGCGGACCTGGGTGTGAACTCCTCGAGCTATTCCGCCGCCAATGGCTGGCAGGTGATCGAGGTCTTCATCCCCATCGCGGACTTCCAGGTCAACCCGTTCGGTGGCACCTCGAATTCCATGGATCTGGAGTGGAAGAGCTTCGAGGACTCGTTCCCGAACCTCATGCACCAGGCGGTCACCTACCTCTGATCCGAACCATAACCGCGGGCGGCTGCTCGATGAGAGCAGCCGCCTCCTTCTCATGCGCAAGCTCAATCTGCTCGTCCTTCCTTTGATCTTCGCGCTCTGCAACTGCCGCGCGGCACCACCCCGCATCGAGGTGGTCGGTGCTCTTGGCAGCGCCCGCTCCGAGGATGCAAGCGTGGCGCGCATGCTGGCGACCACGGGCAGCATCCTCGCGCCTCAGGTCTCTCGGCTGCTGCAAGTCGAGGCCGAGCCTCCCTTCGTGATCTGGCACATGCCCGAGATGCACGATGGCGGCTTGTTCGTCGAGCGCAACTTCACCGGTGCGATCATGGATCGGCGGATCGGCATCGGGGATTTCCTGCTCCAGGCGCAGCCGCAGTTCACGGTCGCCCACGAGCTCGTGCATTGGTACGCTACGGGGATCTGGGATCGCCTGCCCCACGCCGTGGAAGAGGGAGTCGCGGACACGATTGCGCTGCGGTTCGTCCCCGAGTGGAAGCAGGTGCGTGAGTCCGAGCTTGCGATGAACCTGCTCGCGGTGACCCCGGCCCGCCGCTCGCGCGCGCTGGAGGTCACGGAGCGCACCTGGCAGAGCTCGCCCATGGAGCTGCGCTTCGATGCCTACGCCGTGGGCTTCGAGATCGCCCACCGCATCGGCATCGACGGGCTGCACGGCCTGTGTGAGCGCGCGGCGGCCCTGGATCTCGAGCGCATCCCCGTTGCATGGCTCGAAGCCCCGGTCGGCTCAGCGCAGAATCCTCTCCCATGGAAGATCCGCGTGCCCCTGCAGTCCGCCTCGCAGTGATCGGCGACATCCACGCGCACCTGCGCTTCCTGGGCAGGGTCCTCGAGCGCATCGCGCGCGAGTCCGTCGATGGAATCCTGCTGGTGGGGGACATCGGCGCGGGCGGACGGCGCCTGACCCTGCTCGGCAAGCTCGACCGCGCCTATTTCGCGAGCGTCGATCAGGTCTTCGCCGCCGTGCGAGCACTGTCCCTGCCCTGCCTGTGGGTGCCCGGCAACCACGACGATCCGGGTCTCTCGGGCGAGGGCAACGTCGACTTCACCTGCGCCGCGATCGCAGGGCTGCGCGTCGCCGGCGTCGGCGGCGCGGGCCCCGCGCGCTTCGGCTTCGCCTACGAATGGTCCGAGGACTCGATCCGCGCGCGCTCCGTGCCGGGCTGCGACGTGCTGCTGTGTCACTCACCTCCGTTCGACACCGAGCTCGATCGCGTTCCGAGCGGCGATCACGTCGGCAGCGCCGCCCTGCGCGAGCTCGCGCTGCGCCACGACGGCGTCTACGTCTGCGGCCACATCCACGAATCTCCGGGCGCCGTGGTCCTGGGCCGCTCCCTGTGCATGAACGTCGGCGGACTGGGCGAGCCCTTCGGTCGCCCGCAACTCGGGTTCATCGAGCGCTCGGATTCCATCCCGGGCGGCTGGCGCGTGATCCACGAGGACCTCGCGAGCGGCCTGGTGCGCTCCTGGACCCGGGCAGGAGGGCAGGAAGCGCGCTGAAAGATCCGACCACCTCGAGCGGCGGCTGCCACTCGGGCTCGTCCTCGTACGTGCCGTAGCGCAGGGCCGTCAGCGCAATCCATCAGGCGTGGACCGGAGCCGGTCCGCCGACCTGGGCGCGTTCGGATCTCCGATCGGACCACGTTGCGAGAGGAGTCCTCCGCGCCTGCACGCGGGCCGGAATGCAGGAAGTGCGCTGAAGATCCGATCAGGCGTGGACCGGAGCCGGCCCGCCGACCTGGGCGCGTTCGGGATCCCCGGACCAGACCACGTTGTACAGCGTGTCGCGCTCGACCGGGATGCGGCCCGCGTCGCGGATCCACTGCACGAGCTCGCTGCGCTTGACGTGCTGCGGAGTCGTCGCCCCGGCTTCGTGGTAGATGCGCTCCTCGACCACGGTTCCGTCGACGTCGTCCGCGCCATAGGACAGGGCGACCTGGGCCACCGGAATGTCCATCAGGATCCAGTAAGCCTTGATGTGCGGGATGTTGTCGAGCATCAACCGCCCGAGCGCGATCTCGCGCAGCTCGTCGACGGCCGTGGGGCCGGGGACGTCGGCCATCTCGCTGTTCTCGGGGTGGAACGAGAGGGGAATGTAGGTCTGGAACCCGTGGGTCTCGTCCTGCAGCCGGCGCAGGCGATCGAGATGGTCGACGCGCTCCTCGATCGTCTCGATGTGGCCGTGCAACATCGTGCAATTGGACCGCAGCCCCGCGCCGTGCACCTTGCGCGCCGTGTCGAGCCATTGCTCGCCGCTCAACTTCAAGTGGTACGTCTCCTGGCGCACCCGCTCCGCGAAGACCTCCGCGCC
>DATHET010000008.1:0-51191 GCA_035490315.1 Planctomycetota bacterium | reverse complement strand
GGATCCGGAAGGCCCCACGACTCCGGACGAATTCACCTGGCTCCCTCGACTACCTCGTGCAAGCGATCGACGCCCGGGGCATCCATCACTTGCTGGCTGCCATCGGGCCAGGTGATCCGCGCCGATTTCGGATGCTCGTCCGAGCCCAGGCCGAAGAGCAGGCGGCGATCGTTCTGGCTGGACATGCCGCTGCCGCCGGAGACGACCTGCAGCTGCTCGCCGCCGGCGAAGCTGACGCACACCGTCGCTCCGATCGCACTGGTGTTCGAGCGCGTCCCGACCAGCTTGAACTGCATCCAGTGCCTGCCTTTCGGCACCTCATTGCGATACACCGAGAGCGGCTGGCACTGGTTCGCGATCACCGCGTCGAGCACGCCGCGGTTCGACAGATCGGCGAGCACCACCGCTCGTCCATCGAGCAGATCGCGCACGCCGACCTCGAAGGCGCGGTCGCGCAATCGTCCGTCGGACCAGACCAGGACGCGCGAGCGCTCACGGCCCGACAGGCTCTTGTCCTCGAAGGCCGGCCAGTTGCGCGCGTCCTCGAACACGCCCTTCTGACTGCCCGCGATCTTGCCCAGGTCGTACCAGTAATCGCGCGTCTCGCTCGCCGAGACGAAACCGTTGACCACGAACAGATCCTGGTGGCCGTCGAGATCCAGATCGCCGAAAGCGCTGCCCCAGGCCCAGCCGCAGTTCGCCACCTCGTCGCGCGCGATGTTCAGGAAACGATCGGAGCTCTTCGAGCGCACGCGCAGGTTGTTGCCCTGCTGCAGATACGTCGCGTTGGTGATGTTCGTGACGTACACGCCGAAATCGCCGTCGTTCTGCGTGTCGCCGATCGCGACGCTCATGCCGCTTTTCGAACGGCCGTCGAGCATCTGCGGCGCGGCTTCGAAGCTCTTGCCCTCGCGGTTCAAGAACAATTCCTCCGGCCCGTAGTCGTTGGCGAGGTAAAGATCCGGCCAGCCGTCGCGATCGAAGTCGGCGCTGGCTACCGCGAGGGTCCAGCGCGTGGAATCGGCGCCCATGGCCTGGGTGACGTCCTCGAAGCGCAGCCCGCCCAGGTTGTGGAACAGGTAATTGTGGCCGCCGTTCTTCGCGAACTGGAAGCTCTCCTGCATGATCCGCGTGTCGGCGAGCGCGAAGAGATTCACGGACTCGCGGAAATACCCCGCGATGTAGAGATCGATCAGCCCGTCGCGGTCGTAATCGAACCACAAGGCCGCGTTGGAGTTGATCCAACGATCGAGCCCGCTCTCGCGCGTGACGTCGACGAACACGCCGCGATCGTTGCGGAACAGTTGCGGACGGCCGTACTTGTAGAGGAAGCATTCCTCGTCGCCGTCCTGGTCCGCGTCGGCCCACACCGAGCCCATCGACGCCCCCTGGTCGGAATTGACGTCCGCGAGCCCGGCTTTCACCGCGACGTCCTCGAAGTGTCCGTCGCCGAGATTGCGCAGCAGCGCGTTGTGCGTGCCGGCCGCGCTGCTGGTCGCGTAGAGATCGACCCAACCGTCGCCGTCGAAGTCGGTGCAGGACACGGCCGCGCCGACGCCGGCGACGTGCGGCTGGATGTGGGCGATTCGCGGATCGGTCTGGAAGGGGACGTGCGTGAACGCGATTCCGATCTCCCGGGCGACCTCGCGCATGTGGAACGGCGCTTCCGAGCTCTCCGGATCACCCGGCGCATTGATCGCGAGGGTCCGACCGTCGAGTGAGTGCGCGCCGCCGAGCAGCGCAGCGAACACGAACAGCGCGAAGCCTCTGCGGGCGTAGGGAGGGAGCATGGATGTCACGAGCGACTGTGGAGAAGGTTAGTCTTTGCCCCGCGGGGCTGGGAAGCCGCTGCTCTCCATGGGGCCTGAATCGAACAAGAAAACGCTCGATCGCGCCCTGTCGCGAGCGGGAATCTGCTCGCGCAACGTCGCTCGCGAATGGATCGCGGCGGGCCGCGTGCGCGTCAACGGCACCACGGCGCGAACCGCGGAGCAGTGGGTCGACATGTCGCGCGACCAGCTCGAGGTCGACGGCCGGCGCTTGTCCACGAAGTCGCGCGTATACCTGGCGCTCAACAAGCCCAAGGGCGTGTTGACGAGCCACGGCGACCCCCAGGCGCGGCGCACGGTCTACGACCTGCTCGGCGAGCTCGATGTGTGGGTCGTCCCCGTCGGGAGGCTCGATCGCGACACCAGCGGCCTCCTGCTGCTCACCAACGACACGGACTGGGCCGAGGCCGTCACCAGCCCCGAGCGCCACGTGCCCAAGACCTACCGCGCGGAGGTCGCGCCGCGCCTCGATGAAGAGGGGATCGAGCGCCTGCGCCGCGGCGTCGAGCTCGAGGACGGCCCGACGCGGCCCGCGGTGGTGACGCGATTGCGCGACGTCGGCGCGACGTCGATCCTCGAGATCACGATCAGCGAAGGCCGCAATCGGCAGGTCCGGCGGATGGTGCGCGCGGTCGGCGGCCGCGTGCGCTCGCTCAAGCGCATTTCGATCGGCGCGCTCGCACTGGGCGAGCTGGCCAGCGGCAAGTCGCGACCGCTGACCCGCGCCGAGGTGGAGTTGTTCCACCGCCCCGCGCCGCGTGGTCCTGGAGTCAGGTGACTTCGTCCGGAGTCGTGTGGCTGGTTTCGCCCGCGCGCAGCGCAGGCAAAACCAGCCACAAGACTCCGGACGAAGTCACCTGACTCCGTACCCGCGTCTCGACCTCAACCGCCCGCCTTCTGCTTCAAGTACCGAGTCGTCAGCGTCCTGGCCCAGTAGCGCGGCACCCCGTGCTCCTCCTGCAGGTGCGCGACGACCTCATTCGACTTCTTGCTCGCCGCGTCGAAGCGATCGAGCAGCTTGCGCCAGTGCTCGAGCGGCTTGCCTGTCTTCAGGGTGACCTGCTCGTCGTCGACATTCCAGTAGTCCGATTTCATCGGCAGCTCCTCGCCGGCGTCAGCGCCGTGCCTTCGACGATCGTTTCGAAACGCTCGAGGACGCCGTGCAGACGCTTGCGCAGGATTCCCTTCCAGCCGCGCATCATCCAGCTCACGAAGTGTCCGCGCGGGCCGCGGAATCCGTCGTGGACGAGGTGGAGCCGCGTGCCCGTCGGGGTCGGGACAAGCGTGAAGCTCACCGTCGTGTCGATGTGATCCGACTTCCAGCGCCAGACCATCCGCCCCGGAGGCTCGAGCTCGACGACCTCGCAGTCGACGATGCCGCTCCACCCGGGCATAGGCTTGGCCCGGAGCTGGAAGCGCCGTCCGAGCTCGGGCGCGAAGTCGTTCGCCATGAGCCATTCGCCGATCGCGGCGGACGAAGTGATCGCAGCCCAGACTCGATCGGGCGGGTGCGGGTAGTCGACGTCGAAGACGAGGGTTCGTGCCATGTTCCTGCTCAGTGATCCGGTTTGTCGAGGTAGCGCCCGAGGGCGCCCAGCTTGTCGGTCCAGAAGTGCGCGTAGTGCGCCGACCAGTCGTGAACCCTGCGCAAGCGCTCCGGCCGCAGCCGGTACTTCTTGAGCCGTCCTTCACGATGTCGGCCCACGAGGCCGGCGTCGTAGAGGACGCGCAGGTGTTGCGAAATCGCCGGCTGGGACATCGAAAAACGCAGGACGAGCTCGCCGACGGATTGCTCCGATTCGGCGAGCAGATCGAGGATCCGCCGCCGCGTCGGATCGGCGACGGCGCGGAACACGTCCTTCGAGGCTGCAGGCGGCATGTCTCGAAGTATATAAGCACTCGCTTATATGTCAATTAGGAGTCAGATGAATTCGTCGGGAGTGGTGATGGCAGCCCGGCGCGCAGCGCAGCGGCGCGCCGGGGTGCCATCACCACTCCCGACGAATTCATCTGACTCCGGACCCGTTACGTTTTTCGCCGCCGAGCGATAGAACAGAGAGTGTCCTCGAAGCCCGCCTCGTCTGGTTCCTGCCTCGGGAGTTCAGGCCCATGCTCCACGCCTCGCGCCACGCGTCTTTCCTGGGTTTGCTGATCGTCACTTTCGCCGGCCAGGCCTCGGCGCAGTTCACCCGCAACACGACCAGCGTCCCGACCGCCCCCGTCGGCTACACCGAGAACGTCGATTTCGGCGACATCGACGGCGACGGCGACTGGGACGCGGTATTCGCCGACGGCGGTGACTCCGGCAATCAGCAGAGCCGCGTCTGGGTCAACATGGGCGGGGTCCAGGGCGGGACAGTCGGCGTCTTCCAGGATCAGACCTCGACGCGCATCCCGGCCTTCTTGAGCACCGCGCGCGATATCGAGTTCGGCGACATCGACAACGACGGGGATCTCGACCTGCACCTCTCGACGACTTCGACGGTGGTTCACCAGCCGAGCCGCTGGTGGGTCAACATGGGCGGAGCGCAGGGAGGAACCGTGGGATTCTTCCAGGACCAGACGGGAACGCGCTGGGTCAACCTGGGAGTCAACAACGGCACGACCATCCTCTCGTCGCTGCCGGCCAGCCAGGTGATTCCCGGCGGGGGCTTCTTCGACTGGTGTTGCGATTCCGACTTCGGCGACATCGACAACGACGGCGACCTCGATCTCGTGCACTCGACCTACGGCGCGTTTTTCGGCGGGAACAGCCCGACTCGGATGTTCCTCAACGACGGTGCCGGCAAGTTCGAGGAGTTCAATCCCTCCGGGCTCCAGCTTTCCAATCCGACGATCTCGAACGGTCAGCTCGGGCTCTGGGCTTCGGGCACGCAGACAGCGAACACGGTCAATTCGACCGGAGCCAACTGCGATATCTCCTCCGACGCGCTCGACATCGACTTCGGCGACGTCGACGGCGATCTCGACCTCGATCTCCTGCACGGAGCTCGCGGCAATCCACCGCGCATGTTCCTGAATCGGCTGCAAGAGAACGCAGGTGTCCTCTCGTTCTTCTTCGACATGACCGGCGCGTTGTTCCCCGCGGGGTATTCCACGGGCGCGGGTCACTACGAGCAGGAAATGGGGGACATGGACAAGGACGGCGACCTCGACATCTACGGGCTCGACTGGCTCTCGAGCTTGAGCGGACTGTTCGACGACACGCTGACGAACACGGGCAACGGCGTCTACGGGAACGTCACGCAGGTAGCGACCTCGGGCGCCGACGAGAACGAGTCCGACCTTTTCGACTTCGACCAGGACGGCGACCTCGACGTCTTCATCGCGAGCTTCCCTGGCCAGGAGCGCATGTATCGCAACGATTTCGCAGGAGGAGCGTTCCCGTTGGTCAACGTGACGAACCTGCTGCCCGTCGACAGCACGACTTCCCTCGACGCCGATTGCTGCGACGTCGATGGCGATGGCGACACGGACGTATTCGTCGCCAACGACAGCAACACGGCGGAGTGGTACCTCCAGAACCAGAACGGGATCGCCGACACGTCGGCTCCCGCGATTCCGAAGCTGGATCAAGCTCCCAATCGGAGCGCGGGCCCCGCTCCGACGATCGTGCGCGCACAGGTCTACGACAATGCGCCGTATTACATCAACTGGTACAACGCGACCGCGCTCGAGTACCGGGTAAACGGCGGCCAGTTCCTTTCGGTCGCGATGCGCAGCTCGGCCGGCCAGATCTTTCGCGGGGAGATCCCGGGAGCGCTGGTCGGTGCGATCGACTACCGCGTGCGATCCACGGACAAGCAGGGCAATGTCGGCGTCTCGACGATCCAGTCGTTCACCTCGACTCCCGGCGGATGCTCGTCGGTCGTGTACTGCACGGCGAAGGTCAACAGCCTCGGCTGCACGCCGGCGATCGCGTCGACGGGCACTCCGAGCGCGACGGCCGGATCCGGTTTCGTGGTCAAGGGCTTGAACGTGCGCAACGTCAAACCAGGTCTCTTGCTGTACACGAGCGGCGGCCGGGCCGCGACGCAGTTCCAAGGCGGCCTGCTCTGCCTTCGTTCCCCGATCAAGCGCTCGATTCCGCTCAACTCCGGCGGATCGCCCCTGCCGACGAGCGACTGCAGCGGGATCTACTCGATCGACATGAACCTGTTCGCGGTCGGTGGACTCGGCGGTTTTCCCGCGGGTTACCTGACGGTGGTTGGAACGATCGTCGATACCCAGTTCTGGGGTCGCGACAACGGCTTCCCAGTGCCGAACAACTCGACCTTGTCGGACGGCCTCGAGTATCTCGTCTGTCCATGAGTACGGAGCCAGGTGAAATCGTCCGGAGTCGTGATGGCAGCTCGCGCGCCGCTAGAGCGGCGCGCGAGCTGCCATCACGACTCCGGACGATTTCACCTGGCTCCGTACTCCACTTTTCGACGCGAGGCAGTACAACGAATCAGTCGTCGAAGCTCGCAACTTCCGGTTCCAGCCTCAGGAGGCTCAGGCCATGGTCCACACGCCGCGCTGCTTGCCCTTGTCGTGCCTGCTCACCCTCGCCTTCGCCGGTACCGCATCGGCGCAGTTCACGCACAACACGACGAACGTCCCGACGACCGCCGTTGGCCACACCGAGAACGTCGACTTCGGTGACATCGACGGCGACGGGGATTGGGACGCTGTCTTCGCCGACGGCGGCGACTCCGGCAACGAGCAGAATCGCGTCTGGGTCAACATGGGCGGAGTCCAGGGTGGAACTCTGGGCGTGTTCCAGGACCAGACTCCGACGCGCTTTCCGGCAATCCTCAGCGATGCGCGCGACATCGAATTCGCGGACATCGATGCGGACGGCGACCTGGACCTGCACACCTCGACGACTTCGAGCGTCCAGAACCAGCCAAGTCGCTGGTGGATCAACATGGGCGGGGCGCAGGGCGGAGCGTCGGGCTTCTACCAGGACCAGACTTCCGCTCGTTGGCTGAACCTGGGAATCAACAACGGCACGACGACCTTCTCTTCGATGCCCCTGATTCAAACGCTTCCCGGTGGAGGGTTCGTCGACTGGTGCTGCGACTCCGACTTCGGTGACATCGACAACGACGGCGACCTCGACCTCGTCCACTCGAGCTACGGACCTGCATTCACCGGCAACGTTCCCACGCGCTTGTTCCTCAACAATGGCTCCGGCAAGTTCGAGGAATTCAATCCCTCCGGGTTCCAGCTCTCCACTCCGCCGATCGCGAACGGCCAACCAGGCATCTGGGCCTCGGGCGCGCAAGCCGCGAATACGCTCGATGCGACGGGAAACAATTGCGACGTCGCCTCCAATGGCCTGGACATCGAGTTCGGCGACGTCGACGGCGATCTCGATCTCGATCTCCTGCATGGCTCGCGCGCAAATCCGCCGCGGATGTTCCTGAATCGCTATCAGGAGAACGGCGGCGTGCTCTCGTTCTTCTTCGACATGACCGGCGCCTCGTTTCCCGTGGGCTATGCCACCGGGGATGGTCACTACGAGCAGGAAATGGGGGACATGGACAAGGACGGTGATCTCGACATCTACGGGCTCAGCTGGCGCGTAGGCGGAGGCCAATTCACCGACGAGACCCTGACGAACACGGGCAGCGGCGCCTATACGAACCTGACTCTGGTCGTGAACTCGGGCGCCGACGAGAGCGAATCCGATCTCTTCGATTTCGACCAGGACGGCGACCTCGACGTGTTCATCGCGAATTTCCCGGGCCAGGAGCGGTTGTATCGCAACGATTTCGTGGGCGGAGCCTTCCCCTTGGCGAACGTCACGAACCTGCTCCCTGTCGACAACACGACTTCCCTCGACGCGGACTGCTGCGACGTCGACGGCGACGGTGACACGGACGTATTCGTCGCCAACGACAGCGGTGTTGCGGAGTGGTACCTGCAGAACCAGAACGGGACGGCCGACAACTGGGCTGCCGTGATCCCGAATGTGGAGCAGGCTCCCAACCGCACGGCCAGCCTCACGCCGACCATCGTGCGCGCCCAGGTCTACGACAACGCGCCGTACTACATCAACTGGTACAACACGACGACGCTCGAGTACCGCGTCAACGGCGGTCTGTTCGTCTCGGTGCCGATGCAGAGCTCGGCCGGTCAGATCTTCCGCGGCGCCATCCCGGGAACGGTGGTCGGTCCGATCGACTACCTCGTGCGCTCGGTCGACAAGCAAGGCAACAGCGGCGTGTCGCTGATGAAGTCCTTCGTTTCGTCCTCCAGCGGCTGTACGGGGACGCCGGTCGCGTACTGCACGGCGAAGGTCAATTCCATCGGCTGCACGCCGTCGATTTCTTCGTTGGGTACGCCGAGCGCCACCGCGGGCGCGGGCTTCCTCGTCCTGGGCTCGAACGTCCGCAACAATCAGCCCGGCCTCTTGATGTACGGCGTCACTGGCCGCGCGAGCTTGCCGTTCCAGAACGGATTCCTGTGCGTTGCCGCTCCGGTGCGGCGCTCGACGGCGCTGAATTCCGCCGGCGCGCCCTTCGGCAACAACTGCAGCGGCATCTACCTGATCGACATGAACTCGTTCGCGCTGGGCCAGATCGGCGGGCATCCGCACCCTGCGCTGCAAGTCGCCGGAACCGTGGTCGATTGCCAGTTCTGGGGCCGCGACAACGGCTTCTCGGTGCCGAACAATTCGACCCTCACGAATGGATTGGAGTATTCGACCTGTCCGTGACGTGTACGGAGTCAGGTGAATTCGTCCGGAATCGTGCGGGGCATCCGCGCGCCGCCGAGCGGCGCGCGGATGCCCCGCACGACTCCGGACGAATTCACCTGACTCCGTGCTGACGCGGCCGCGTGAGCGTGCGAGACTACGCGTTGAATGGTCCTGGATGAGCCACATTCGCCTCTGGACGAGGCCGCACGGGCGACTCGCTTCGAAGACTTGATGGTCGAGGCTCTCGGCGAGCTCGAGGACGGCGGTTCCGCCGCGCTCGAGGCTTTCCTGACGCGGCATCCCGAGCACGCGAGTGCCCTCGGCGAGCGGATCGGCGAGCTCGGACGTCTCGGGTTGATCGACTCCACCGCGGCGCGGGCGGGAGCGCGGGCCGAGCGCATGGGCGACTTCCGGCTGATCACGGAGCTCGGCGGCGGAGGAATGGGCCTGGTCTACGAGGCGGAGCAGGTGTCCCTCGGCCGGCGCGTGGCGCTGAAACTGATCCGACCCGAGCAGCTGTGGTTCAGCGGCAGCCGCGCGCGATTCCGACGCGAGATCGAATCGGTGGCGCGGCTCTCTCACCCCGGCATCGTGCCGATCTACACCGTCGGCGAAGAGCAGAGCGTGCCCTTCTTCGCCATGGAGCTGATCGAGGGCTGCACCCTGGCGCAAGTGATCGCGCGCCTCTCCGGCCGCTCTCCCGCCAAGTTGACCGGCGCGGATCTGATCGAATCGATCGAGGCCTGCGCGGGCCGCAAGACGAAAGATGGCGAGAGCTCGCGTTCGATGGGCCTCACGCCGACCGCGAGCTGGACCGAGGTCTCGATCCACATCGTGCGAGAAGTCGCCGAAGCCCTGGAGCACGCTCACAGCCGCGGCGTCGTGCACCGCGACATCAAGCCGTCGAACATCGTGCTTACGCGCACCGGCCGCGCGATGTTGATCGATTTCGGTCTGGCGTCGAAGGAGGGCTCCGAGCGCATCACGCGCTCCGGCTCGGCGGGCGGCTCGGCGGCTTACATGTCGCCCGAGCAGACGCGCGGAATGGAAGTCGACGCTCGCACCGACATCTACTCCCTCGGCGTCACTTTCGCCGAGATGTTGACGCTGCGTCCCCTGTTCCACGTCAAGCCGCTGGACGCGCTCTGGCAGGCGATCATGGCGGGCGACTACGAGCGGCCGCGCAAACGCGTGCCGACGATTCCCTGGGACGTGGAGACCGTGTGCACCACGGCGATGGAGACGGCGCGCGAGCGCCGCTACGCGACGGCCGGGGATTTCGCGCGCGATCTCTCCAACCTGCTCGCGCACCGGCCGATCGACGCGCGCCGCGCCGGCCCGATGTTGCGCGGATTGCGCTGGGCTCAGCGGCATCCGCGGCTCAGCGCCTCGCTCCTGGCCACGGGCGTGCTCGGTCTGTGCGGCGCCTTGATCTACGGCCGTCAGCAGACCGTGCTCGGCGCCGAGATCCGCGTGCAGCGCGACGTGGCGCGCGAGCGCGCGAAGGAGCTGCGCGAGCTGGCCACGGGCTTCGTCTTCGACGTCAACGAGAAGATCAAGCGGCTGCCGGGCTCGACCGAGGCGCGCGAGCACATCGTGACGCAGATGCAGCGCCTGTTCGATTCGCTGGCCAAGGCCGATACGAGCGATCCGACCCTCGCTCACGATCTGGCCTTCGCCGACTACGCGCTGGGCACGATGCTGAACAAGACGGCAGGAGGCACGCTCGGGCAGGTGACCACGGCGGGGGAGCACCTCGAGCGCGCATGGACCTGGTTCGACAGCAACGCGCGCGCTCCGGACACCTCGCTCGCCGACCGCCGGCTCCTGGTGCAGGTGCAGAAGATCTTCGGCAACTATCTGACGGGCGCCGCAAGACCAGGGCGCGGGCGTGCGGTGCTCGAGCGCGGCGCCAAGGACGCGCGCGCAGTCGCTGCGGATCCCGGCGCGAGCCTCGAGGATCGCGTGGCCGTGTCCTGGGTCGACCTCGAGCTCGCTGCGACCGTTGCCAGGCTCGGCGGTGCCGTGGAAGCGCGCGAGCTGTACAGCGGCGCGGTGACGCTGCTCGAAGCCATGGATCGCGAGCTGCCGGACCAGGTGCTCGTGCTGCGGCCGATGCCGCGCGCGTATCTCCTGCTCGCGGACAATCTCCAGCAGGCGGGGGACGTGCCGCGGGCCGCGAGTCTGCTCGAATCGGGCATCCAGGCGGGAGAGCGATTGCTAGCGCTCGAGCCGATTCCGCCGGTCAATCGCCGCCACTTCGCCGATTGCTTGAGCGGCCTGGGCGTGGCGAGGATCCGCACGGCGCAGGCGCAGGAGGCCATTGCGCTGCTCGAGCGCGCCCTCGGCGAATACGAAGAGCTGCGCAAGGGCGATCCGAGCGAATTGCAGTGCGCGCTCGACATCGCGCGCACGCATTCCTTCCTGAGCGAGGCGCTCACGGCTCTCGGCGACGACGAAGCGGCGGAAAAATCGGCGCGCGCGGCGCTGAGCGAGCTCGATTCCGTTCCGCCGTCCTTGCGAAGCCGCGAGCTGTCGCACCGGCGGTTGTCGTCGCTGTACCGCCTGGCCGAGGTCGAGACCGCGCGAGGTGCTCTCGACGACGCGCGCGCGAATTTTTCCGCGGCCGACGAGCAGGCGAAGGCGATGCTCGCCGAGGACGCGAGCGATCTGTTCGTGGTGTCGCTGGACGCGCAGGTCCTGCGCGACTGGGCGGACCTCGAAAAGGAAGCGGGCGAGACGGCGCGCGCGCTCGAGCTGCACCGGCTCTGCTTGCCGGCTTACCAGCGCTGGTTGGCCCTGGCTCCCGATCACATCCTCGCCAGGACGGAGGAATCCTTCGAGCGCACGCTGCTCGCGAACGTGCTGCACGCGAGCGGCGACGTCGAAGCCGCATTGAAGGAACACGCCCTTGCCTGCGAGCACGCGCTCGCGAGCATGGGGCCGCAATTCCAGGACGTCGTGATGCTGGACCGCGGGGTGTTCACGATGCTCAGCGCCGCCGAGGTGCAGATCAACGAGAGCCATGCAACCCAGGCGGAGCCGCTGATTGCGCAAGGCATCGAGTGGGCCCAGCGAGTGCTCGCGATTGAGCCTAGGCGCGAGCTCACGCGCCGCTACCTGATCACGGGCTTCGACATGGCCGCCGAGTGCGCGCGCGCCCGCGGCAACGAGACGGAAGATCAGCGCCAGCAGCGCCTCGCACGAGACACGCGAGTCGCCTGGGCGCGCGAGCCGGATGCGAATCCGATCGAGACCATCGCTCTGGCCAAGGAGTTCCTCGCGGGAGAAGGCGAGGCAAACGATGCGCCGCTGGCCTTAGAGCTGTGCCGATTGGCCGTGGAGCGCGCGCCGACCCAGCCGGCGGCCCACTACTGGCTGGCCAAGGCCCTCGTCGCCAAAGGCGAGCCGACGGCGGCGCTCGAATCCGCGCGCGCTGCTGCTGATCTGATTCCCAAGCCGGTCTCGGCAGCCGACGAAAAGCTCTCTCAGCGTGTCGCCGAACTCATCGAGAAGCTCGGATCCGGTCAGTGATCAGCTGATTGCCGCGCGCTGCTTCTGCAACTGCGTGCGGTGCGCCGCGCTCCACAAGTACCCGCGCACGCGCATCACGCCCTTGATGTCTTCCCAGGCCGTGCTGACGATCTTGACCCGGCTGTCGTCGTCGTCGATCCATTTCACGGGCTGGTCGAAGATGCGGTAGCCCTGCTTTTCGGCCAGGGTCAAGAGCTCGGTGTCGAAGAACCAGGCCTCGTCCTTCACCTGCGGCAGGATGTCGCGCACGACGCGGCGCGACACGGCCTTGAAGCCGCACTGCGCGTCCGAGAAATGCGTGAAGAGCACGCACTTCACGAAGATGTTGTAGCTGCGCGAGATGAACTCGCGCTTGGCTCCGCGCGTGACCTGACTCCGCGGCGACAATCGCGAGCCCGTGCCCAGGTCGAAGCCCTGCTCGTGGATCGCGCGGCAGAGTTTCTCGAGGGCTTCGAGCTCAGTGGACAGGTCGACGTCGGTGTAGGCGACGATGTCGGCGTCCGAGCGCGTCCAGGCGTGGCGCAAGGCGCGGCCGCGGCCGCGTTGCTCGAGGCGGAAGCAGGAGACGTCGGCGAACTCCTTCGACAGCCGCTCGGCGATCTGGAACGTGCCGTCGGTCGAGCCGTTGTCGGCCACCGTCACCTGCCAGGGGTAGGGGAAGGTGCGGCCCAGGAATTCGCGCACGGTGTGCACGCTTTTTTCCAGTGCCGCTGCTTCGTTGAGCACCGGAATCACGAGATCGACCTTGGGGAGCGGCTGGTGCATCGAGGCGCGAACGGCGCAGCAGTCTATCGGCGGATTTGCGCGCGTTCCAAACGCTGTCCGGCGAGCCACAGCACGAGGCAGGCCGCCACGGCGGCCATGATCAAGCCCGCGGGCAGGAAAGGATTTCGCAGTCGCGCGTCGTCGGGCCTCGTCTGCGCCAGCACGGTCAGCCAGGGCAGCTGCACGCCCTGCGCGTCCTCTGGAGCCGCGGCGTGGAACACGCGCCGGTACGACAAGGGAACCGGCGTCTCGGTCAGCATCGCGCGCCAGTAACCCGGCAGCTCGGTCTCGGACACATGCTCGGCCACGGCGCGGTCGCGCAGGATCTTCTCGGTGTCGTTGACTTCGCGCGTCATGCACAGGACCAGGCCGTGGCCGATCACCAGGACGCTGACGATCGCGAGCGCGGTCCGCCCCATGCGCGCCAGATGGCCAGAGGCCTGCAGGAACGCGAAGGGCACGATCGGCAGGAGGTAGCGGAAGCCCGAATTGAATTGCATCAACGAGTAGATGTTCGCCGCGTTGAAGAGCAGGAAGGCGACGATCAAGGCGAGCACCCAGCGTCGCTCGCGCCGCGGCAGCACCCAGCCCGCGTCCTCCTTGCGCGGCGCCGGCCAGAGCGCGATGAGCAAGAGCGGTCCAAAGGTGTACAAGCCCCAGCCCGGTGCGATCAGATTCTTCAGGAAGACTTCGGGCGAGGGCCAGGAGATGCCCTTCATGCCGACCTCGGTGTAGTTCACCGGCCGCATCACGAACTGCCCCGGCGTGAACCAGCCGCCGTACATGATCTTCTGGCTCCACAGGAGAAAGGCGATCGGTGGCAGGGCGGCGAGCAGCGCGGGCAGGGACTCCGTGAGCGCGCGGCGAAGGCCCGCGACCGCGGCTCGATTCCACAGGAAATACAGGCCGAGGATCACGGCCGGGATCGCGCCCGCGTAGTCGAGCGACACGGCGAGCCCGAGCAGGAATCCGGCCCAAAGACGCCGGCGCAAGCTGGGCTCGTACGCGCGGTCCGGCGCGCCGAAGAGGATCAGGAAAGCGCCGAACAGCGCTTCCATCAGGAACATGTTGTGGTTCAAGTGCGCCGTGCGATACCAGATCGGCGTGCCGAAGGCGAAGAGCAGCGCGAGCCACACGGCGCGCGAACGCGGCACGCTGCGACGCAGCAGGAACGAGTACACGAGCAGCGTGAACAAGGCCGACAGCGGAGCCATCAGGAACACGCTGGTCACGACCGCCGAAGCTCCCAGGCGCAGGTCCTTTCCCGCGAGGCGAGCCGCCTTGTACATGTTCGCGCGGTTGGGGTACTTCGTCGCGTAGGTCGTGTCGATCGGCGTGCTCGATTCCGCGAGCTTGCGCTGCGAGTAGGCCTCGATCCGATCGAGCACGGGATCGAAGACGAGGAGCGGAACCGCCGCGATCACCGATCCCATCACGTTGTTGCCGACGTAGGAGTGGCCGTCGGTGTGCTGGAAGATGTCCGCGTGCCAGCCCAGATATTCGTCGCAGCGGAAGTCGCCGTGCTCGATCAGCGTGAAGGCCGGATAGTGCTCGCGGACGATGTTCGTCGCGAAGAACAGGCTGAACAGGATCCACGAGACGAGGAACAGCCGCAGTCGAACGGAAGCGAGGATGGGCATCGGGGAGCCGTGCCTACTCTATCGGCGGATCACCGCGGAGCGATCCATCGAGGCCTGGGCGGAGCACGGGATCGGCGGCTCGAGCGATTCCGTGCGGCGATCCACGAGAAAAGGCGCTGGAGACGGAGTGCTCGGATCGCATGATGGCGCCCGTGATCGGGGACACGGAAGGGCGAACCTATGGGAGCTGGGCGCGATTCCTCGCCTGGGCGGCGCTCGGCGTCGCGGGGCAGGCGGCCTTGCTCGGGCTCACGACGGCGGGGCCCTTCGTCACGTACCAGCATGTGCGCATTCCGGAGCGGCCGAGCACGGGCTGGTGGATCTGCGCAGCGATCGTCGGCCTGCAGGTGATCCTCGTCGCAGGCGCAGTCTTCCTCGGGCCGGCGCGGCGCGCTTCGCGTTGGGGAACTTGGATCCTGAGCCATCTCAAGCCCTGGCAGTTGCTCCTGCTCGCCTCGGTGCTCGCGCTCTCGCGCGCCAAGATCGCGCGACCGCCCGAGGCTTACGCCGCGGAGCTCGTGTTTTCTTCCGCGATCGCGCTGGTCGCCCTGTGCACCTGGATCCTCGCGGCGGAAGCACTGCCTCGGGCGGCCTTGCAGCGCTTCGAAGCATTCCTGGATCGATTCCTGGGTGCTGAGAGCGACACACCACAGCCCGGCGGCCCCGATCGCTTCGCCTGGCGCGCCGCGCTCTACGCGACCCTCGCGACGGCCTTCCTCGCCACCTTCGTCTACCAGCGGCACCCGCACGTGCCCGACGAAGTGCCCTACCTGATCCACGCGCGATACTTCGCGGCAGGAAAGCTCGCCCTCGCCGCGCCGCCGATCGCCGCGGCTTTCGACGTCGACCTGATGTCGACTCTGGGCTCGCGTTGGTTCTCTCCGGTGCCGCCCGGCTGGCCGATGGCACTCGCCATTGGCGCGTACTTCGGTGCGGAATGGCTGGTCAACCCTTTCTTGAGCGGGCTGACTCTGCTCGTCGCCTACGCCCTGGTGCGCGAGATCGCCAGCCGGCGGACCGCGAGGCTTTGCGTGCTGCTGCTCGCGATCTCGCCCTGGTTCCTTTTCCTGGGCATGAGCTTCCTGACCCACACCTGGACCAATTTCTGCGCGCTGGTCGCGGCCCTCGGTGTCGCGCGAGCGCGCCGCACGAAGCCCCACGTGTGGACCGCGCTCGCCGGCGTCGCGATCGGCATCGTCAGCTTGATCCGACCGCTCGACGGGCTGGTGGTCGCCCTGCTGCTCGGATTGTGGTCGATCGGCATCGGCGGGACGCGGCTGCGCTGGAGCGCGATTGCGACGCTGATCATCTCCACGGCCGCGGTCGGCGCCCTGGTGCTGCTGTACAACCGCGAGCTGACCGGCAGCGCCACGCTCTTTCCGATCATGGACTATGCCGACCGGGTCTACGGACCGGGAAAGAACGACATGGGCTTCGGACGGGACAAGGGACTGAACTGGGGCGGCCTCGATCCCTTTCCTGGTCACTCGCCATTCCAGGCCCTGGTCAATTCGCAATTCAACACCTTCGCGCTCGACGCCGAGCTCACCGGCTGGAGCATCGGAGCCGTCTTGTGGATCGCCCTGGCCTTCATGTGGAGCTCGCGCGAGCGGCGCGTGCGGATCTGCGGCTTCACGCTGCTCGCGATCGTCGGCGCCAGCGGTCTCTACTGGTTTTCGGGCGGGCCTGATTTCGGCGCGCGCTACTGGTACCTCGCGAGCCTGCCGGCGCTCCTGCTCGTCTGCAGCGCTCTCGATGCGCTGGTGCCGCGACTGGGCACCGCCGGACCGCGCGCCTTCGTCGTGCTCGCCCTCGCCTGCGCGAGCTCCCTGGTCTCTTTCGTTCCTTGGCGCGCAGTCGACAAGTACTACCATTACCGCGGCATGCAGCCCGGACTCCGCGAGCTCGAGGAGCGAAATCACTTCAACCGCAGCCTGGTCCTGGTGCGCGGAGAGCGCCATCCCGACTACGCCTCGGCCGCGGTCTTCAATCCGCTCGACTGGGAAGCGGATGCGCCGGTGTACGCCTGGGATCGGGACCTGGAAGCGCGCCGCGCGCTCCTCGCGCATTACGCCGATCGCGCGGTGTGGATCGTCGACGGTCCTTCGCGCACCGGGCGCGGCTTCGAGCTGGTCGCCGGCCCGCTGCTCGCCGACGACGTCGAAGCCGTGAAGGACCGATGAGCCCGGCGGAGAATTTCGCCGTGCTGGCGGGCCAGCGCTGCATCGTGTTCGGGGCGAGCGGCTTCATCGGCCGCTGGGTCGCGCGCGAGCTGTGCTCGGCCGGAGCGCGATTGACCCTTCCGGTGCGCGACCTCGATCAGGCGCGCAAGGTCTTCGATGCCTGGGAAGTGCTCGGCGACGTGCGCGAGGCCGATCTGTCGCAGGCCGGCGTGGCGACCGCCCTGATCGAGCTGGTGCGGCCGGCGCTGGTGTTCAACCTCGCCGGCTACGGCGTCGATCGCAGCGAGCGCGATCCGCTGCTCGCCCAGCGCATCAATACCGACCTGCCCGAGGAGATGACCGCGGCCCTGTCGCGCGCGCGCGACCTCAACTGGGGCCACCAGGCCTTCATCCACACCGGCTCGGCCCTGGAGTACGGCCGGCTGCGCGACAACCTGAACGAGGAAGGCCGCGCCGCGCCGACCACGCTCTACGGCAGGACCAAGCTGCACGGAACCCAGCTCGTGATCCAGCGCGCCCAGGAGCGCGGCATGCGCGCGATCGTGGCGCGGCTGTTCACCGTTTACGGTCCGGGCGAGCACGCCGGCCGCCTGCTGCCCGCGTTGCTCGAGGCCGCGAAGCGCGAGGGCGAGCTCGCGCTCAGCGAGGGCCTGCAGCGCCGCGATTTCACCTACGCGCAGGACGCCGCCGAGGGCCTGGTCAGGCTCGCTCTGGTCGCCGCCACCGTGGCTCCCGAGCCGAAGATCGTCAACCTGGCGACCGGAACCATGGCCAGCGTGCGCGAGTTCTCGATCTTCGCCGCGCGCGTGCTCGCCATCCCGCCGTCGCGCTTGCGATTCGGCGCGGTCCCCACGCGCGAGGAGGAGATGGACCACGCCGGCGTCTCGATCGAGCGCCTGCGCACCCTGACCTCGGGCTGGGCGCCTCAGACGACGATCGTCGAAGGCGTGGAGCGCACCCTCGCCTTCCTGCGCGAGCGCGGGCCTCTGCCCTGAAGCCGCGTCCGAAGTCGCGGCGACGGATACCCGCCGCCTGCATTTCTGGCCGCGATCGTTATCCTTCTGCGCCCGCTTCCCCGAAGCAAACTCATGGCCGGACCTTCGCCCGAAACATCGTCTGAACCCCTCGTGGTGGTCATCCAGCTGTTCATCTGGGCCTGCTTCGGGGGCACCTGCGCCCTGATCGCGAGCCGGCGCGGGCGCACGCCGATCGGCTGGTTCTTCATCGGAATGGCCGCGCCGTGCATCGGCTTGATCCTCGTGCTCGCCCTGCCCGATTTGAAAAAGCAGCAGGCCGAGTTCAAGCGCCTGCGCGATCAGAATCGGCTGCTCAAGGAGCGCCTGGAGAAGGACCGCATGATCGCCGACCAGCGCCACGTCGAGGCCGTGGGCCGCTTGCGCGCCCACGATCGCGTGCTCGGCCTCGACACCGCGCCGGCCGAAGCGCCGAGCGAAATCGGCGCGGGAGTGCCGCGGCCTCCGCCCCAGGCCGCTGGAGATCTCGCCGCGCGCAAGTGGTATTACGCGATCGATTCCAAGGAGCAGGGACCGCACGGGATCGGCGAGATGCAGCCGCTGTGGCAATCGGGAGTCCTCAGCCCGAGCACGCTGGTGTGGGCCGACGGCATGGCCCAGTGGACGCCGATCCGCCAGGTGCCCGGCTTGAGCGAGGTGCTGCGTGGCTGACTCGCCGCGGCCGCCGCCCCGGCCCGCGGACGGCGAAAATCCGCCGGAGAGCGAAGGCTTGCTCACGGATCCCTGGTCGCCGCGGCCCGACGAGGCGCTGCGCTTCTTTTTCTTCGAAGGCCTGCTCGAGACCAATTCCGGAGTGCGTTCCGACGTCGAAGCGGCGCTGGAGAGGGTCGAGCAGCTCGACGTCGGCGACGCGAAGCTCGACATCGACGGCCGTCGCGCGCGGTTGATGCTCGAGGAGGGCGCGGTCAGCGGCGAAAAGCTCGACGACAAGACGCGCGGCCGTTTCCTCCACGCCCTGCAGGAATTCCTCGACGCCGGCGGGGAAGCGCGCGGCGCGGAATCGACGCTGCGCTGCACCGAGGTGTTCGAGACGCGCGTGCGCGAGACGCTGTTCCGGCCGATCGGCGCGAGAGTCGAGCCGGTCGCCCGCCTGCGCGGCAAGACTCCGCGCGACGAAGCGCGGGCTCCTCGCGGCATCGACGCGCCGCGCGGCGTGGCCGGCTTGAACTGGCGCACGGTCGCGGTGCTCCTGGCGCTCTTGTTCGTCGGCTTCGGGCTCAGCGCCTGGAACAGCGGCTGGGTCGACCGCGTGCTCGCGCAGGACGCGGCCAAGCTCGAGATCGACCGCGGCGCTTTCGGCGACATGCTCGTGGTGAGCCTGAAGGAGAGCTGGGGCAAGTACGAGATCGAGATCCGCCGCGGCCCGAGCTATCCGGCGGATCCGAGCCAGACCCAGGCCGCCCTCGATGCCGCCACGACCAACGCCGATCGCGCCTGCATCAACGCGGTGGCGAACGGCGACGACGTGTACGTCGTGGTCGAGAACGCGAAGGGCCGGGCGATCGCGTCCCAGCGCGTGAATCTCCGTCCGCTGGTCTCGAAGGCCGATGCCCATGTCGAGCTCTCGATCTGGGGGATGATGCTGGCGCGCAAGCTGCGACTCTCGCTCGACGACGGCAAGCCGCAATCGGACTCCAAGTGAGCACGGAGCCGGCAGACGGCGAGGGCGCGGAGCTCGCGCCCGTGAGTCCGCCTCGATTGCCGGCCCACGCTCCGGTCGACGCGGCGGATTCGGTCGCGTGCAGCTGCTCGAATTGCGGCCGGAATTGGAGCGTGCACCGCGATCTCGCGGGCTATCGCGTGCGCTGCGATTGCGGCAATTTCATCACGGTCAGCGCAGGACTCGAGCCGGCGGGCGGGAGCGCGCTCGACCTGGTGACGCATTCCAACGAGCTCGACATGTCGGTGCCCAGGAGCGAGGGCCTGTTCGCGCCGTCGACGGCGCCGCGCGAAGTCGCCCTCCATCGCGCGCTGGAGCCCGCGGCCCTCGAGGACGCGAAGAACGAGATCCGTTCGCGCTGGACGTCGCGCACGATCCTCGAGCTCGCGCTGTTCATGGTCGCCTTCCTCGCGCCAGGGCTGATCGTGATGCTCGTGACCAGCGGAGCGCGCCAGGCGCTCTACATGCCGATCGCCAGCCTGGCCTCCAGCCTGTGCGTCATCGCCGTCGGCATGCTCGCGCCGGGATACACCTTCGGCTCGCTGAAGATGCCCAAGCCGCGCTATTTCCTGGAGGCCGCGGGAGCCTGGGTCGTCGCGGTCGGCTTCGCTTTCTTCTGGGTGTACCTGATGAAGAAGGCCTTTCCCGATTCAGCGGAGGACGCGGGCTTCGGCGGCATGTGCGACGAGATCGGCACCGCGATGACGCTGTTCGTCGTCGCCCTGTGCCCCGGCATTTTCGAGGAGCTCGCCTTCCGCGGCCTGATCCAAGGTCGCCTCGCCGCCCTCTTCGGATCGACGACATCGATCATCGTCACCGGCATCGCCTTCGCCTGGGGACACGGCGGCAGCATCGGCCCGATCCACTTCGGCCTCGGCCTCTACCTGTGCTGGCTGCGCGCGCGCTGCGGGAGCCTGATCCCCGGCATGTTCCTCCACGCCTGCTACAACGCGACGATCGTTCTCGGTACCCGGTAAACCACCACCATCCTGAACACGCTCGATACCGCCGCATCGGCGGCGGTATCGAGCCTGTTCAGGATGGTGGTGGTTTACCGGGTACCGAGAAGGGACTCGACCTTGCTCCAGTAGGGGAGGGTCGTGGAACGCTGGGCGCCTTTGGGGCCGCCGTTGTGGACGCGGGCGAGGGTCATGGCGTCGCGGGATTCGAGGGCGGCGGGGCACCAGCGCTTCCAGTAGGCGAGCACGACCTGGCGCGCGAACTCAGGCTCGCGGCAATCCTCGAAGCGGCCGGCGATTTCGGAATCCTGGAAGTAGGCGCGGTGGATCTGGAAAGGTCCGATCGCGCGGCCGCGGTCGCCGGTTGCGTCGCGACCGCCGTTGGGCTCGCCGCCGCTCTCGATTTCGCGGATCGCGTCGAGGATCGCGTCGATCGAGCAGCTCTCCTCGACTTCATCGGCGAGGATGCTCACGCGGGCGACGGATTCGCCGGGAGCTGCTGGTGCAAGCCCCGGAAATCCCAGGAGCAATGCGAAGAGAATCACGACGAGGGCCCGTAGCCCGGCCGCGCCCTCGCACCATCGACGGATCCTGGTAATCGGACCATCGAATGCGAGCAAGACCCGCCATCGCGGCCCGACTGCGCAGGGCCCAGGTGATCGCGCCCGATTCCGATGCCAAGATGGGGCATGCGCAATCGCTGGCTTTCGACTGTTGCCCTTCCCCTCCTGGCCTTGCTCGCCGCCGGCTGCAGCTCTCCGGAGGTCGTGAGCGCGGAGAGCGTCACTCTCCCGCCCGACGACGTTCCGAGGATGAGCAACCTCGAGGGCGCTGCCCACGGCTTCCCGGCGCTGCGCACGCTCGACGGAGAAACACTCGGCGACGGAGATTTCCGCCAGTGGATCGAGGACGGCAAGCTGCAGGTCCGCCTGCGCTACGACCTCGCCCCCGGCGCATGGATCGAAGAACGCTCGGTGCTCCAGCAGGAGCCCACGCTCGTGCAGGAGCACTGGTCCTGGACCGAGATGCGCGACGAGAAGGTTCGGCGGCGCTTCGAGGTCGATCTCCTGACCGGGGACGCGACCGCCGAGAAGCTCGAAAAGGGCGAGATGCACCGCTGGTCCAAGCACTTGAAGGTGACGCCCGGCAAGACCTTCGCCGGCTTCGCCTGGGCCCTGGTCTTGCGCAGCCATCGCGACGAGCTCCTGCGCGGCGAGAAGATCGAGCTGCAGGCGGTGGGCTTCACCCCGAAGCCGACGGCCGCCAAGGTCGAGCTCTCCTGGCGCGGGCTCGAGCAGGTGCCGATGTCGGGCAGGACCGTCGCGGCCGACCATTTCCAGGTCCACCCGAAAGTCCCCTGGATCGCGAAGCCATTCATCGAGGCCCCGGACTCGCAGATCTGGCTCACGAACCCGCCTCCAGCGGCCTTCCTGCGCTTCGAGGGCGCCCTGGCCGAGCCCGACGATCCGATCATCCGGGTCGATCTCCTGCCGGGAGTCGCGAGCAGGAGCTGATGACCCTCGAGGGGCGCGCGGGTATGTTCGTCCTCGCGTGACGACTCAATCCACCCGCGTCGGACAGCCGATGAGCGGACCCCGATCGCCCTGCTGAGCGCCCCGTGACCTTGTCCCACACTCGCCGCACGACTTGCCGAGCCTGCGGTGCTCGCGATCTGCGGCTGGTCGTCGATCTGGGGTCCACGGCCCTGGCCAATTCCTTTCCGCGCAGCGCGGCGGAGTTCGCCGACGAGCGTCGCTATCCCCTGGAGCTCTTCTTCTGCCCGGCCTGCTCGCTGGTGCAGTTGATCGACGTCGTTCCGCCGGAGCAGCTCTTCTCGAACTACATCTACGTCACCGGCACGTCGGACACGATTGCGGCGCACAACCTCCGCTACGCGCAATCGGTCGTCGAGCACTTGAAGCTGGGCCGCGACGATCTGGTCGTCGAGGTCGCGAGCAACGACGGCAGCCTCCTGCGCTGCTTCCAGACCCACGGCGTGCGCGTCACCGGCGTCGAGCCCGCGACCAACATCGCCGAGCGCGCGGTCGCAGCGGGAGTGCCGACGCTCAATCATTTCTTCGGCCACGAGGAGGGCAGGAAACTGCGCTCGGAGATCGGTGCGGCGAAGGCCGTGATCGGCAACAACGTGCTGGCCCACGTCGACGACACGCTCGGTTTCCTGCGCGGAGCACGCGAGCTGCTCGCCGAGGACGGTCGCGCGATCTTCGAGGTGCCCTACCTCGGCGAGTTCGTCGAGCGCCTCGAGTACGACACCGTGTACCACGAGCACCTGTGCTACTTCTCAGTCACAGCGCTGATGCGCCTCTTCGAGGAAGCCGGCATGCGCATCGCGCGCGTCGAGCGCCATCCGATCCATGGCGGATCCGTGCGCGTCTTCGGCGCGCGGGCTGCGAAGGATGCGGCGCACGGCGAGGACGCGCTGGCCTTCGCGAAACAGGAGCAGGCCGCGGGCTGGACTTCGCTCGCGCGCTACGAGCGCTTCGCTCGCGACGTCGCGGCGAACAAGCGCGCGCTGGTCGGGTTGCTCACGCGCCTGCGCAGCGAAGGCAAGACCGTCGCGGCTTATGGCGCGCCGGCCAAGGGCAATACGCTGCTCCAATACTGCGAGATCACCCCGGCGCTGCTTCCCTACACCGTCGACAAGAATCCGCTGAAAGTCGGTCTGTTCACGCCGGGCTCGCATCTGCCGGTGCTCGCGGTCGATACGCTGCTCGCGCGACAGCCCGATTTCGTGCTGATCCTGGCCTGGAATTTCGCCGATGAGATCATGGGCCAGCAAGCCGAGTACGCGCGCCGCGGCGGGCGCTTCATCCTGCCGCTGCCCGAGCCGAAGATCCTCGAACAACGCGCCGCGGTTTGAAACAATCGAGCCATGGCTGAGACCCGCTGGAAAACTGAACAGGTCGTGATCCTCTGCGGCGGCGAGGGCACGCGCATGCGCGAGGAGACCGAGTTCAAGCCCAAGGCCCTGGTCGAGATCGGCGGCCGGCCGATCCTCTGGCACCTGATGCGGATCTATTACCGCTGGGGTTATCGGCGCTTTGTGCTCGCTCTCGGCTACAAGGGCGACCACATCAAGGATTACTTCCTCAACTATCAATCGCGCGAGCACGATTTCACGCTGAACCTGAAGAGCGGCAAAGTCGTCTCGCGCGCCGGGGATGGCGAAGTCGAGGACTGGGAGATCACGTTCGTCGAGACGGGCGCGCGCACGCAGACCGGTGGGCGATTGTTCCGCTGCAAGCCGCACCTGGAAGGCGACACTTTCCTGTTCAATTATTGCGACGGCCTGTCCGACGTCGATCTCGACAAGCTGGTCGCGTTTCACAAGGCGAAGAAACGCATCGCGACCTTGACCGGATTCCATCCGCGCTCGCGCTACGGCGTGATCAAGTCCGACGACAACGAGATCGTTTCGTACTGGCAGGAAAAGCCGATGACCACGGACCTGACCAGCGGCGGGTTCTTCGTCATGGACAAGCGGATTTTCGATTACCTCGATCCCGAGTGCATCCTCGAGACCGGTCCGCTCGAGCGCCTGTCGCAGGAAAAGCAGCTCGCGCTCTTCGTGCACCAGGGCTTCTGGTTCTCGATGGACACGTACAAGGAAGCGCTGACGCTCAACGAGCTGTGGAGCAAGCCCAACCCGCCGTGGAAGGTGTGGGCGTGAGCGCCTGGAAAGCTCGCAAGGTCTTCGTCACCGGCGCGAGCGGACTCCTTGGTTCGCACATGACCGAGGAACTCCTGCGCCGCGGCGCAAGCGTGACGATCCTGCTGCGCGATTGGGTGCCGGCTTCGCGACTCGCGTCGGAGGACCTGTTCTCGAGAGTCCATGTGGTGCGCGGCGAGCTGGAAGACCTCGATCTGCTGGTGCGCACGCTGAACGAGTACGAGATCGAGACGGTGTTGCACCTGGGTGCGCAGACGATCGTCGGAACGGCTTCGCGCTCGCCGCTGTCGACATTCGAGACCAACATCCGCGGCACGTGGAATCTGCTCGAGGCCGCGCGCGAAAACTCGCGTCTGGTGCGCCGCGTCGTGGTCGCTTCGAGCGACAAGGCTTACGGCGAGCACGAGCAATTGCCCTACACCGAGGACGCGCCCTTGCAGGGCCGCTACCCCTACGACGTCTCCAAGTCCTGCACCGACCTGATCTCCCTCTCGTATTTCCACACCTACAAGACGCCGGTCGCGATCACGCGCTGCGGCAATCTGTTCGGCGGGGGCGATCTCAACTACAACCGATTGATTCCCGGCACGGTCCAGTCGCTGCTCGCGGGCGAGCGGCCGATCGTGCGCAGCGACGGCTCCTTCGTTCGCGATTATTTCTACGTTCGCGACGCCGTCGCCGCGTATCTCGACCTCGCCGGCGCGATGGACGACGAGCGCTTCCACGGCCAGGCCTTCAACTTCGGCACGGAGACGCCGCTGTCGGTGCTCGAGCTCGTCGAGCTGATCTCGCGCGCCATGGGCCGCGGCGACCTGAAACCCGTGATCCAGAACCAGGCGACTCACGAAATCCCGCGCCAGTACCTCGACTGCTCGAAAGCGCGCAAGTGGCTGTCCTGGTCCCCGCGCTGGACGATCGAACAGGGCCTCGGCGAAACCATCGATTGGTATCGCAAGGCTCTGGCGTGAGAGTCGCAATCGAGCCTGCCTCCGTGCCGACAAGCTGGCGTTAGACTCGCTGACCAGCTGCGGCCTCGGACAGAAATCTTGGAAGCACGCGAAGAAAAAAGGCCCAGCGGCCTGCTGGTGAATGTGGTCCGGGCCATGCCCGCGACGCCGGTGACTGTCGTGATCTGCACCCTGGCCATCGCACTGTCCATCAAGGGCTGGTCGGAAGTCGGGCTGGATCCCTTCGTCCTCGATCGCCGCGCTTTCTGGGGCGAACCCTGGCGGTTGCTCAGCGCACACTTCGTGCACGCGGACGGCTTCCATTTGATCTTCAATCTCTCCTGGATCTGGTTCCTGGGTCGAGAGATCGAGCAGCGCCTCGGCAGCGTGCTGCTGTTCGGGATGAGCATATTGATGATGCTCGGCGTCAGCGCCGCCGAGCAGGCCTTCGACCGCGGCGCCATCGGTCTCTCGGGCATCGTCTACGGAATGTGGGCGATGATCTTCGTGGGCCAGCGCCGCTGCGATACGCTGCGTGGAATCCTCACGACGCAAACGAATCGCCTGATGCTCGTGTGGTTCTTCGTCTGCATCCTGATCACGCTGGCCGACGTGATGCCGATCTCGAACTGGGGCCACGGAGCGGGAGCGGTGAGCGGCGCGCTGCTGGGGCTTGGACTCCGCGCCGATGGGAATCTGCGTTGGGCGGTATTCCCGGCAGGTTTCCTGTCGCTCGGGCTGCTTGCCTGCGGCGCGACGGTCTGGTGGCCAGCGTGGAACTTCGGTGGTGCAGCCCGCGAGTGCGGCCTCGAGGGCCGTGAGGCTCTCGGCCAATCCGACTGGACCGCGGCCGAGCTTGCATTCCGCCGAGCGTCGCGCTGCGATTCGAGTGAAGGATGGATCTGGTGGGGACTCTATGTCGCGCTGGACAGGCAGGAGCGTCACGAGGAAGGGATCGAGGCCGGGTATCAGGCGTTTCTCTGCGGTCCGCTCGACGCGGACCAGAGAGAGGCCCTGAGCACCGATCTTCAGTGGCTCACGAAGAAGCACCGTGGGGAAGGGGACGATCAGACGGCCTTTCGAACCATCAAGCGCGCGGTCGAAGTCGCGCCCGACGACGAGGAGTCCTGGCGTGTGCTCGCAGCTCTCGCGCAGAATCTGGCGGACGAGCCGTGGAGCGATCGCGCAAAGACCGAAATCGCGAGACTCGGCAAAGATCACTGAGGGAGCTCGAGTCGGAATGAGGTTCAGTAACTCGTGAACCTGTCTCTCGGTGATTCAAGCTTCGTCGTGTGGATCAGGGCCGCGTCGTAGCGAACCGCTCAACTGCCCCCGCTTCGAATTTCATGATTCGCAGGCTGGTCAGGATGACTACCAACGTCACCCCGACGTCGGCGGCAATCGCCAGAACGAGATTGGCCATTCCCAGCACGGCCAAGACGACGAACACGACCTTGACCAGGATGGCCAAGGTCGTGTTCACCCGGATCGTCGTGAGCGTGCGACGGCCGAGACGGACCAGGAAAGGGAGCAGATCCAATCTGTCGTTCATGAGCGCGACGGGTGCGGTTTCGATCGCGGTATCGCTCCCGGCGGCACCCATCGCGATACCGACACTGGCCAGCGCGAGAGCCGGCGCGTCGTTGACGCCGTCGCCGACCATGCCGACGCGGCCGTCATGAGCCGCCAGCATTTTCTGCAACTGGACGACCTTGTCCTCGGGGAGCAAGTCGCCGTGCACGGTGGCGATCCCCACCTCGGCTGCGATCACGGCCGCGTTCTTCTCGTTGTCCCCCGTGAGCATCGTCGTTTCGATCCCTAGCCGATGCAGCTCCTGCACTGTCCGCGCACTCTCCGGCTTGATCGGGTCCGCGACTCCAAAGATACCTGCAATGCCTTCGCCGAAGCTGACGACGATGGCCGTCTTCCCTTGGTGCTGCAATCGTTCCACGTGAGCCGCGGCCTCCACGCTGACCGGCATCAAGTCCCGGATGAAACCTACTTTTCCGATGAAGATGTCCTTGTGCTTGCACACGAGGCACTCGGCCGTGAGGCCCTTGCCGATGACGCTCTGGAATTTCTCGACGCCGTGAAGTTCAAGACCCTCCGCTCGAGCGAGGTCGACGATGGCTTGTGCCAGCGGATGCTCGCTGAACACCTCGGCGCCGGCTGAGCAGGCCAGCAGCTCCTGGCGCGTCGTGGCTCCAAGCGGGATGACTTCGCTGATCGCAGGTTTGCCCGTGGTGATCGTGCGCGTCTTGTCGAGGGCGAGCGCCTCGAGCCGAGCCAGCAACTCCAGGTATTTCCCGCCCTTGATGATCACACCCCGGCCGGAAGCATTGCCGATGGCTGCGTAGATCGCCACCGGAGTGCTGATGACCAGCGCGCAGGGGCAGGCGATGACCAGCAAGGTCAGGCCCTGGAGCAGCCACGGCTCGAACGCTCTACCGAGGAGGAGCACGGGCACCGCGACGACGAGCACTGCGATGGCGAGCACGGTCGGAGTGTAGATGCGCGAGAAGCGCTCGATGAACTTCTGCGTGCCGGCCTTGCTCTGTTGAGCCTCGAATGTGATTCGCACGATCTTGCTCAAGGTCGTGTCCTGATGCAGCTTCGTCGTGCGCAGTTCGATCGCGCCTTCGCGGTTGAGGGTGCCGGCGAAAACGCTGTCGCCCGCGCGCTTGTCCTTGGGCAGCGGCTCCCCAGTGATCGAGGCTTCGTCGATGGACGTTTCGCCTGACTCGATCACTCCGTCGAGTGGAATCGCCTGACCGGGCTTGACGACGAGGATCGTCCCGATCGGGATCGTCTCGATCGGTTGTTCCACGTCCGTTGCCTTCAAGCGCGCGGTTTTCGGCGTCTTCCGCACCAAAGCGTCCAAGGCGCCCCTGCTGTTGGTAATCCCGATGGCTTCCAGCCGCTCGCCCAGCGTGTACAGGACGATCACCACGGCTGCCTCCGTGTACTGGCCGAGGTAGAACGCCGCGATCGTGGCGATCAGCATCAGCAGGTTGATGCTGCTGAATTGCAGCTTCAGCAGCGCGGCCAGTCCCTCCTGGAGCACTCGCCAGCCGACCGCCAAGATGAACGCAGCGAAGAAGATCGGCGCCCATGGGGTGGGGATTTTCCATCCCGCGAGAGACAGTATCTCCAGGCCGACGACGAGAATCACCGACAGGAGCAATGTCCTGAACTTGCGATCGCGGAATACGCCAGAACCAGACCGCTCGCGTGGAGAGGGCTTCGGAACTCCGGACTCGGCCATTGCATTCGTCATGGTTGCGCGTCCTTGATTGGCTGCGCAGATCTCGGATCCGACCTACTTCTTCTTGTCGTGATCGTGGCCGTCGCCTTCCTTGTGCTCGCCTGCCGCCTTGTCGAGCGGACAGTCCTTGCACACACCGTGGCCCACGATACGCAGTGTGACGCCCTCGCGAACCCACAGATGTGCCGCGTCACCCTCGGCCGTGACGAAGTACTCAGGCGCGGACTTGACCGGCTCGGACGGATTCTGGCTCGCAACAGCGGCGGTGGTGGCAAGCAGAGCGAGACCGGCGAAAATGTAGGTTGAATGGCTCATGGGAAAGTTCCTCGAACTGACGGCGGTAGTGGTTGAAACCAGATGCGTAGTGCAGCAACACGCTGGTGCGTCTGGGGGTGAAAGGATTTCGAGAGGCGTGCATCAGCCCTCTCCGCGCTCGGAGGGCGGCGGCTTCGGCGATATCGACGCTGAATTGCGGTCGCTCCGGCCGGCTTGAACGTCGATGGCAGAAGCACCTGGGCTCGCGAGAATCGGCACGACCTGCGCAGAAACCGACGCCTCACCGTCCGTTTCCCATTCTTCCCGTCGCGGCGTCGGCAATCCATCAGCCCGCGTCCCGGTGAACATCCGGTACAAGGCCGGTAGCACGATCAACGTCAGCAACGTACTGGAGATCAACCCGCCGATGACCACCGTAGCGAGCGGGCGCTGCACCTCGGCACCCGTTCCAACGGCGATCGCCATCGGCACGAAGCCGAGTGAAGCGACGAGCGCCGTCATCAGGACCGGTCGCAAGCGGGTGATCGAGCCATGGATGATTGCGTCCTCCAACTTTTCGCCCTTCTCGCGCAACTGGTTGATGAAAATGATCATCACCAAGCCGTTGAGCACGGCGACTCCGGAGAGGGCGATGAAACCCACTGCGGCAGAGATCGAGAACGGCATGTCGCGAAGCCACAGTGCGAGCACTCCGCCGGTGAGTCCCAGCGGCACGGCTGCGAACACGAGCAATGCATACTTGAAGCTCCTGAAGGTCGCGAACAGCAACAAGAGGATCATCAGGAAGCAGACGGGCACGACGATCGAGAGCCGCGCCTTCGCGGCGACCAGGTTCTCGAACTGCCCGCCCCAGACGAGCCACTGCCCGGCCGGTAGCACCACGGCGGCGACCTTCGCCTGCGCTTCGTTGACGAACGAACCGAGGTCCCGCCCGCGCACGTTGCACTGCACGACGATCCGGCGCTTGCCGTTCTCGCGACTGATCTGATTGATCCCCTCGGCGACATCGATGTTCGCGACCGTGCCGAGCGGCACGAATCCGCGCTCCGCGGCCTGGCGAAAGAGGTTGGCTCCACCGTCGTCTCCGAGCACCGGAAGGTCCTGGGTCGACTCCGGTCCTTCCCCATGCGGCAAGGGGATCGGAAGACGATCGAGGATGTCCACGTTGCCACGCAGCGAGTCGGGCAATCGCACGACGAGGTCGAAACGCCGATCGCCCTCGAACACCAGGCCTGCTTCGCGCCCGCCCATCGCAACCGCGACCACGTCCTGGACATCCGAGAGGTTCAGCCCGTAGCGCGCCAATACGGCGCGGTCGGGTTCGACGGTCATCACGGGCAGACCTTCGGTCTGCTCGACCTTGGCGTCTGCGACGCCGCGGATCTCCTGCAGCACGGCCAGCACTTCGGCCGCGGACTTCTGCATCGATGCAAAGTCGTCGCCGTAGACCTTGACCGCAACATCGCCGCGCACGCCGGAAATGAGCTCGTTGAACCGCATCTGGATCGGCTGCGTGAACTCGTAGTTGTTCCCGGGCGCGGCCTGGACCGCCAGCTCGATCAGCTTGCGCAGCTTCTCCTTGTGCCCCTCGGCCTTGATCTCGCCCTCCGATTCCTCGTGGGCGTGTTCCTCTTCGGAGTGTGCATCGGCCGGCCCTGCCAGGGCGGTCTTCTCGGCGATCAGCCGGTCCATCTCCGCCTCGCTGCGCCACTCGCTCTCCGGCTTGAGGATGATGAACGTGTCCGAGACGTTGGGTGGCATCGGATCGGACGCCAGCTCCGCCGTCCCGGTCTTCGAGTACGCGAACGCGACTTCCGGGATGGTGGTGACCATCCTTTCCACGTCGTACTGCATCCATTGGGACTGGGTGATCCCGGTGGATGGGATGCGCATCGCATGCATCGCGATGTCCTTCTCATCGAGCGTGGGGACGAACTCCTGCCCCAGGGTCGAGAAGAGCGCAACGGATCCACCGAAGGCTGCGACCGCACCGAGGACCACCGCGTAGCGCCGCCTCACCGCCCAGCGCACGATCGGTCCGTAGACTGCCTTCGCCCAGCGGATCAGGAACATGTCCTTTTCGGTGACACGGCCGCGAATGCACAGCGCCACCATCGCCGGGATGAAGGTCAGCGACAGGATGAACGCCGCGATCAACGCGAAGATCACCGTCAACGCCATCGGGTGGAACATTTTCCCCTCGACCCCGGAAAGCGAGAGGATCGGAAAGTAGACCGTGATGATGATCGCCTGACCGAAGGCGGAGGGTCGCGCAACTTCGATGGCTGCCAGCCTCACCTCCTGCAGTCGCTCTTGAAGCGACAAGAGCCGCCCCAGGTGATGCTGCTTCTCACCAAGCCGCCTCAGACTGTTCTCCACGATGATGACGGCTCCATCCACGATCAGCCCGAAGTCGATCGCGCCCAGCGACATCAGGTTGCCGCTCACCTTGCCTTGCACCATTCCCGTGGCGGTCATCAGCATCGCCATGGGAATTGCAGCAGCACAGATCAACGCGGCGCGCCAGTTTCCGAGCAGCAGCAGCAAGATCACGATGACCAGGATCGCGCCTTCGAAAAGGTTTTTCTGAACCGTCCCGATCGTGGCGTCGACGAGCTTGGTTCGATTGAGAACCGTCTTCGCGCGAATGCCCTCGGGCAGCGAGCGATGGATCTCGGTCATCTTCGCATCCACAGCCGCCGCCACGGTCCGGCTGTTGGCTCCGATGAGCATCACGGCCGTGCCGACGACCACGTCCTCGCCATTCTCGCTCGCGGATCCCGTGCGAAGCTCGCGTCCGATGCCGACGCCGCCTGGAGGCACCACGTCGCGCACATAGATGGGCACGCCGTTTCGCGTGCCGAGCACGATGGTCTCGATCTCCGCGATCGATTGGATGCGCCCCGTGGCGCGAACGAGGTACGACTCGCCCTTGTGTTCCACGTATCCGGCGCCGGTCGAGACGTTGTTCTTCTCGAGGGCCTCGACCACGTCGGCAAACGTGAGGCCGTAGGACACGAGCTTCATCGGATCGGGTTGCACGTGGTACTGCTTCACGTACCCGCCGATCGCGTCCACCCCCGCGACGTCTTTCACGCCCTTGAGCTGGGGCCGGATGATCCAGTCCTGGACCTCTCTCAGGTAAGCGGCCAGCTCGACATCGGTCGAGAGCCGTTTGCCTTCCGGGCTCAGGTACGCGCCGTCCGACTGCCAGCCGGGTTTCCCGTCCTGCACGGTCGCTCCCTTGCCGCGAGCGTGCTCGTACTCGACGGTGTACATGTACACCTCGCCCAGCCCCGTCGCGATCGGACCCATGGTGGTCTCGACGCCGGGTGGAATGCTTCCGCTCGCTTCACGGAGTCGCTCGCCGACCTGCTGGCGGGCGAAGTAGATGTCCACGTCGTCTTCGAAGACGGCAGTGACCTGCGCGAATCCGTTGCGTGAGAGCGAGCGTGTCTGCTCCAGGCCTGGAATGCCCGCGAGCGCATTTTCCATCGGAAAAGTCACCTGTTTCTCGACCTCGAAAGGAGAAAGCGAAGGTGCAACCGCGTTGATCTGGACCTGGTTGTTGGTGATGTCAGGGACGGCGTCGATCGGGAGCCGTTGAAGCTGGAACACACCGACGGCGGCGGCGACGGCGATCAAGATGACGATCAGCCAGCGGTTCTTGATCGAGAAGTGAAGCAGTGATTCGAGCATGTGGATGATCTCCGATCTGACTCAGTGCTCGTGCTTGGCTGCGCCCTTGCCCAGCTCAGCCTTGAGGATGAACGTGCCAGCGCTGACGAACAGCTCGCCCTCGACGAGGCCGGAGAAAACAGGGACGCGTCCGCCGATCGCGCTTCCGATCGTGACAGCGCGCTTGTGGAAGGCATTGGGCTCTCCCGCGACAGGGACGAAGACTGCCGGACTGCCCTCGACCGTCTGAATCGCGTCCTCGGGAACGGCGACGATCGCTGCCGGGGCTGGATCGTCGGGATTGGACGTGACGATCTCTGCCTGAACGAACATGCCCGGTCGAAGTCTCAGCTCGGTGACCGGCACCTCGATGCGCACCTGTGCCGTGCGCGTCGTCGGATCGACCAGAGGGGAGATGAAAGCAATGGTTCCCTCGAATCGTTTCCCTCCTTCCTGACTCACGGAGCCCGCGCTGATCCAGGCCTTTGCACCGGGCCTGACCTCCATCAGTTTTGTTTCCGGCACATCCGCCAGCACCCAGAGCTTCGTCTCGTCGGCGAGCACCATCAGGTATTCGCGGTCGGGGCTGACCAGCTCGCCGAGCGTCACCTCGCGCTGCACGACCATGCCGTCGATTGCGGCGTGAATCGAATACCGTGGCAGGACTTCGCCTGTAGTCGCCAGTGTCTGGATCGCTTCGTCTTTCATCCCGAGCATGTGCAATCGATTCGCGGACGCCGTGGTGGCGGACTCCGCCGCCTTGAGTGCTGCGAGAGTCGCCTTGTACTCGGCCTCTCTTCGCTGGACCTCGGTGAGCGAGATGCCTTGCGACTTCTCGTACAGCCCGAGAGCGCGCTCCCATGCGACCTTGGACAGTTCCACGGCTGGACCGGCCGTTTGCACCGACACGCGACGCTGGAGGTAATCGGCCTGAGCCTCGCCAAGCTCCGGGCTCTCGATGACGAGCAGCTCCTGACCAGCCTTCACCGTGTCACCCCGGCGAACTTTCACTTCCGCCACGCGACCGCGCAGTGGCGAGCCGACGTGGGCCATCGTTTCCGTGTTGAAGCCGACGCGGGCAGGCGCGGTGATCGTCGGCCTCAGCACCCACAATTGCGCCGCCTCGACTTTGATGCCGTAGCGCTCGACTGCATGCGCGTCGAGGACGACCTCGTCGACGTGCTCGTCTTCCTGCGTCTTCACGCTCGCGTGATCGTGGCTCAGGCCCTCCTCGTGCCCGCCATCGGAATCTGCAGGACGGTTCGTTTTCGCAATTTCGCCCTTCGAGTCGCAACCAGTCAGCAGAGCGAAAAGAGCCAGCAGCGCAGCCGCTGCTCGCAAGCCAGTGTCGAGCCGACGCAGGTGCAACGACGGGTCTGCAACGGGATGCGGATTGCGCGTGTGTGAGTCGTAATGCATGGAGGTGTCCAATCAGGGCTTGCGAGCGGGAGAGGATTCGGGGCGGTCAACTGCGAGGCGGGCGCCGTCTCCGTCGGACGAGCGGGGCTCCACCCGAGCAAGCTTCGCGGCCACTCCGGGCCCACCGACGGCCCGTTGCAGGCGCAGGAGCGCCACAGCGGCCTGAGCCTCGACCTCGATCGCATGCGTCTGGCCGATGCGCAGGTCTTGCTCGGCGAGGAAGAGCGGTGTCACATCCGTTTGACCGGCTTGGTAGGCGTCCTCGGCGAGTTGTCGTCGCTGGACCTGGAGCGGAATCAGCTCGTCGCGGATGCGATCGAGGTTCGCGCGGCTCGCGGCGAGCGTCTCGTAGGCCGTGCGGACCTCTTCGATCACGCTTCGCTTCGCGAGCGTCAGCTCGTGGCGCGCTTCGAGCTGCTCGGCGGTGATGCGGGCTCGCTGGGCTTGTCCCCGATCAAAGACAGGGAGTGGCGAGGAAAGCGACGGCCCGACGGACGACCCGCCGTCGACTTGCAGATCGAGCCCGGCGCTCGCGCCTTCCCAGGGCAAGAGCCGCACGAGCGCTTCGTCGTCGCCGAGCGCCTTGAGGCGCCACGCGATCGCTTGGATCTCCGGTCGGGCACCGAGCGCCGCATCGACCCAGGTCGCCTCGGGTCGATCGATCAGAGCTGGAGCGGACCATCCGTCGAGTTTCCAACCCGCGCCCGACGAAGGCTCGCCGATGAGGCGGGCGAGGCGCAGGCGATTCGCGCGTTCCTCCAGCAAGGTTCGATCGATGGATACGAGCAGCTCGACACGTTGAGCGTCGAGCGTGACGACATCGCTGCGCGTGCCTTCGCCAACGTCGAGACGTGCCTGCGCGGTCGACACCAAGTTCTGAACGAGCGCGAGTCGCTCCTCCAGCAAGGGCCGGAGCGCGGCGGATGCCTGCGCCGCGACGTAGCGCTCCTGCACTTCGTTGATCACGTCGAGCGCGGTGACCACGGCCTCGGCAGCGACCTCGCGCAGGCGGTTGTCGGCTGCGCTGGACCGACGCGGAAGCTGGAGCGCCTGCACGAACTGCTGCACGAAGGATGCTTCCACCTGCGGTTTCCCCGATCCCGCGCGCAAGACCACGTTGAGCACCGGATTGGGAAGCAGTCGTGACTGATCCGCGTCGGCGATCGCGACGTGGATGCGCGCGAGCGCCGACTGCAAGCCTGGATCCGTCGTGACTGCGCGACGAACCGCGTCGGCGAACGTGAGCGAGGCGCCTGCGGCATTGGGCTCATCCAGGGGACCGCCGTCGGGTCCGACCATTCGGAACTCCACCGGGGCGGCGAGCCCGGCTACATCCGCAATGGACCGCTGCGCGGTCGCGTCCGCGCGCGGCGGTGTGCTACATCCAGCGCAGACGAGGCCTCCAAGCAGGGCCGAGACAGCCACGAGCGTGCATCCGAGGAAGCTGCGACTGCGCGCGACGTCTTGCCGCGATCGTGACGCGAGTGAGCGCGGGCGACGAAACTGGCTGGTCCCAGCGCTCGCGAAGACGAGGCGGTAGCCTGACGAAATCGAATTCAAGAGAGTTCTCCACGTCGGTCGGGGCCTTCAGGTGCTTCGGCAAACGTGCCGAAGCGCAACACCATCCGCATCGCGTGGCCAGGCCACGCTTTGCACGACGAAGGTGCGGGCTCCTAGACGAGGAGAACGACGGTGCGAATGTGCGCGAGGGACTCTGGCGGACGCGGAGATTGGCTACGCGTCGCGCCCAAGGCGACCGCAACCGAGACGAGTGGCTGTGAGAAAAGCGCGAGCGGCGGAGTGATGCACGGACCAGATTCGAACTCGACGGGCCTCGGCGGAACGCGCTTCCCTTGCGGAGAACCCGGGACTGCAATATCGATGCACGGGCATCCGGCATCACGAGTTGGCGTCGTTGGAGCCTGGCTCGGAAGGGAGCTTGAATCGTGACTGTCGCAACTACCGCAGTCACCGGTCGAAGACTTCACTTCGACGCGCACGCAACCGTCCGCCTCGATGCAGAGCACGAACCCCTGCGCCGGGGCAGCCCCGGTCAGTAGGAATAGCGCGAGGCAGAGCCACGCGGTCATGCGCTGGAGAATCGGGGACATCACCTGACTCGAGTCTACTGGGGTCGGCACCTCGGAACAAACTCTTGAGCCCAAGTCGGGGATTGGGCGGCGCCATGCACGGTGTTCGGTGCTGTGGGGCAACTGCCCGACGGGGGTGCCATCGCTTTGTCCGTGGACTGCTGGATTGGAGCCGCACTGCACTGTGTGCACACTGACTCCGGAACTTCGTGCTCGGGACACCAGTCGCCGAGAGCCGCCTTTCTTGAAGCAAAGTGTCATCGGCGGCCTGATCTCGAGCAGCCTGCTGACGCTACTCGTGCTGCCCGCCCTGTACCGGATCTTCGAGGGCCGCCGCCGCGGCAGCCCGCCGCACCCGCCCGAGACCTCCGCCGCACGGAACGAACGGGGTCGGGGCGCGCGCATCGGGCCGCAGGGCGCATATCCGGCCCTTGCGGCTTGTGGTAATCTTGATCTCCTCGGCCGCCGCAGCTTGCGAACCCACCCTTGTCCGCCACCAGGTCCATCCTCGCCCTCGCCCTCGCGACTCTGATCAGCCCGCTGGGCTTCGCTCAGAGCGCGAGTCGCTCCGTCGCGCCCTTGCCCGGCGGCGGCTCGTACCTCTCGTCGACCCTGTTCGACAACGGCGTCTTCCTCACCGGCACTGGCAACGGATTCGCGGGCGCGGACACGAGCGTGCTCGAGTACATCCCCACCGGGCCGCCCTTCTCCTCGCTCAACGCCTATGGATTGGTGTTCCAGCAGGCGAACAACAACCGGCTCGCCGATGACTTCACGGTGCCGCCGTCGAAGACCTGGGCCTTGTCGAGCTTGAAGTGGTACGCCTACCAGAACGACGCGCCGGCGAATCCGATCAGCACGATCAGCGACGTGCGCGTGCAGATCTGGAACCTGCGGCCCGATCAGCCGGGCGCGCTCGTGCTTTACGGCGACACCACGACCAATCGATTGGTCTCCTCGAGCTTCACCAACTGCTTCCGCGTCCGCTTGCCGACGCCGGTCGAGCCGCAGACGCTCTTGAACAAGCAGCGCGCGATCTACGAGCTTCAGATCGACATGACCTGGCTTCCCGCGCTCGGCGCGGGGACCTACTGGCTCGATCTCGCAGTGGTCGGCAGCTTGACCGGGCTCAGCTCGGGACCCTGGTCGAACCCCACGGTTCCCTGGCTCGCTAGCGACAATTCGGCGCAGTTCCTTGCCTCCAGCGGAACCTGGGCGGCGACGACCGCGGGCATGGGCGGCGCTCCCTGCGACTTCCCCTTCAAGCTCGTCGGCTCGGAGCTCGGCCTGCCCTTCGTGTATTGCACGGCGAAGATCAACTCGCTCGGCTGCCTGCCGCAGATCAGCTCGGCCGGCCAGGCGAGCGCGAGCAGCAGCACGGGTTTCGTCGTGAGCTCGGTCAACAACCGCAACCAGAAGCCGGGCCTCCTGCTCTACGGCGTGTCGGGCCCCGCGACCACCGCGTTCCAGGGCGGCACGCTGTGCCTCGCTTCCCCGATCAAGCGCAGCACGACCCTGTCCTCCGGCGGCACTCCGGCGCCCGCGGCGGATTGCACGGGCGCCTATGCGATCGACATGAACAGCTTCGCGGCGGGGAGCCTGGGGGGGCAGCCGCTCCCGGCCTTGAGCGTCGCGGGAACGACCGTCGACTGCCAGTTCTGGGGCCGCGATCCGGGCTTCGTCGCGCCGAACAACAGCTCGCTGTCGGACGGCCTGGAGTACCAGGTCTGGCCTTAGCCGCCTGCTTCCTGGACGCCGTTGGCGGCGGGTGACACGGCTCCGGGGAGCCAGGGACGAGCCTTGGGGTAGAATCGGGCCGCGGCTGCCCGCGGATCACCGGGGGTGCGAAGCCACCGTCCCTTTTCGCCTTGGGCTCTAGCTCCCCCGAGCCACCTTCCGAACACGTTTCGAGCCAGTCCTCCCGGGGGCAGACCCACTGCCGCCGGCCGGCCCCTCACCATGCTGATCTACCTCGCCGACCTCGGCCACAACCTGCTCACCAAGAGCTCGGATGTCTATCCGCTGGGCGTCGCCAATCTGGCGACCTACCTGCAGCGGCATCTGACCGAGACCGCGCTCGAGGTGCGGCTGTTCCGCGAGCCGCAGGACTTGAAGCAGGCGCTGGACACGGCGGCGCCGGACGTGCTCGGGCTTTCGAACTATGCCTGGAACGAGGAGCTGTCCTACCACTTCGCGCGCTACGCCAAGGCGAGATCGCGCTCGACCTTGACCGCGATGGGGGGCCCGAACTTTCCGCTGGTGCGCTCGGTCAAAGAGACTTTCCTGCGCTCGATTCCGGAGGTCGACGTCTATGTCGACGGGCCGACCTACGAGGGAGAGCGCGCCCTGCTCGAGCTGGTGCGCCGCTTCCACGCCGAGAAGCGCTCCATCGAAGGCACGCTCGCCGCGCCGATCCCCGGCAACCACTGGATCGACCGCCGCAGCGACGAGCTGGTCCTCGGCCCCGAAGTGCCGCGCATCCAGGACCTCGACGAGATTCCCTCGCCCTACCTCGCGGGCTTGATGGATCCGTTCTTCAAGACCGGCTACTTCCCGATGATGCAGATCGCGCGCGGGTGCCCGTTCACCTGCTCGTTCTGCAACTCCGGAGTGCGCTCGAACAACCGCGTGTTCGCCCACTCGATCGCGAACGTCAAAGCGGATCTTTTGTACATCGCCGAGCGCGTCAAGCCCGAGATCACGCTGTGCTTCGCCGACGACAACTTCGGCATGTACGAGCGCGACGTCGAGATCGCCGACTACATCGGCTGGCTGCAATCCAAGTTCAACTGGCCGCGCTACATCCGCACCACGACCGGCAAGAACAAGGGCGAGCGCATCATCCAGGTGCTGCGCAAGACCAACGGCGCCCTGCCGATGACCGTCGCGGTGCAGTCGATGAACCCGGTGGTGCTCAAGAACATCAAGCGCGACAACATCAAGCTCTCGACCTACATGGAAATCCAGCGCGAGCTCGATTCCATGGGCATGCAGAGCTACGGCGAATTGATCCTGTGCCTGCCCGGCGAGACCAAGGCCACGTTCATGAAAGCGGTCAAGGACCTGCTCGACGCCGGCGCGAAACGCATCAGCGCCCACCAGCTGATGCTGCTGCACGGCGCCGAGCTGTCCGACCCCGACCAGCGCCAGAAGTTCCAGTTCGACACGCGCTTCCGCGTCGTGGCGCGCAACGTCGCCGACTACACCGGCGAGCCGATCGTCGAAGTCGAGGAGATGGTCGTCGCCACGCCGGACTTCAGCTACCAGGATTATCTCGACACGCGCGTGTTCCACGTGCTGCTGACGGTCTTCCATTACGAAGGCAACTTCGAGGAGCCCTTCGCCTACGCGAAGTCCTGCGGCCTCAAGCCCTTCGATCTCGCTGTGCACATGGCCGCCCACTGGCGCGAAGCTCCGCCGGCGCTGCGCGAGACCATCGAGGAATTCCTGGTCGCGAGCGAGTCCGAATTGTTCATGACGCGCCAGGCCTGCCTCGACTGGGCCAAGGCGCACTACGCCGAGCTGGTCGACGGATCGCTCGGCGGCAACCTGCTCTCGCGCTTCTCGATGCTCGGGCGTTTCTTCGTCACCGACGCGGCGCTGGATTTCCTCGAGCAGAGCATCGCGGCGGCGCTCGCGGAGCGCGAGGCGAGCTTCGACCGGCGCATGCTCTCGAACTTGATGACCTACATGCGCGCCGTCGCCCTGCAGGTGCCCTTCGCCGAGACCACGGCGAAGTCCGTGCCCTTCGAGAGCGAGTACGACATCGAAGGCTGGGCCAAGGACGGTTACCTGCGCCCGCTCGCCGACCACCGCTTCGACGCGCCGCGCAAGTTCATCGCGCGCACCCAGCCGGCGCGCCGAGCGCTGATCCTGAGCAAGATCGAGACTTTCGGCGAGCATCCCGCGGGCCTGGGAAAATTCACGCGCACCATGTTCGCGCGCGACCTGCGCCGCTCGCTCGAGCCGGCGAGCGTCGACGCGCGTGCGCCCAGCGCGTCGGGTCGATAGGCTCTAGATCGATGGGGGTTCCCAGCGATCCCGAACTCTCCCTGATCGTGCCCTGCTACAACGAGCAGGCCGCCATTCCCTACACGATCCCGCAGCTCGTGCAGGCGTTCGAGAAGGCGGGGCATCGGCTCGAGCTGATCGGCTGCGACAATGGCTCCAGCGATCGGACCGGCGACATCCTGCGCGAATTCGCGGCGGCGGGCCTGCCGGTGGTCTACCACCGCGTCGATCCGAACGAGGGCTACGGCAACGGCGTCTTGAAAACGATTCCAGTCTGCCGCGCGCCGTGGATCGGGATCATTCCTGCCGACGGCCAGGTCGACGCCGAGGACGTCGCGCGCCTGTTCGAGGCCGTGAAATACACCTCGCCGAAGTGCCTGGGCAAGGTCCGCCGGCGCTTCCGCATGGACGGGCCGCTGCGCAAGGTCGTGTCGATCTTCTATAACGGCTTCGTGTGGATCCTCTGGCCGAGCCTCGGCTCGATCGACATCAACGGCAGCCCCAAGATCGTGCCGCGCGAGGCCCTGCTCGCGATGAATCTGCAATCGAAGCAGTGGTTCCTCGATCCCGAGCTGATGGTCAAGGCGCACTACATGGGCGTGCGCGTGCTCGAGATGAACGTCTTCGCGCGCATGCGCGGCAACGGGCTGTCCCACGTGCGCGGCTCCACGGCCTGGGAGTTCTTCACCAAGCTCCTGGGTCTGCGCTTCGGGCGCGGTCTCGCGCGATGGCGCGCCGGACTGGTCTGGCCGCCGCCGGAGCCCGCGGCGCCGTCGCAGCCGCGCGCCACGCAAAGTCAGACGCATTAGCAACGCCCGCGTCAGCCCTGTAGAACCGATCCACCGTGTCGCCTCGTTCGTTTCGTCCGCGCCCGCTTGCGCTCGTTGCGGGTCTCGCCTTCGTCGGTCTGGCCCTCGCCGTGCCCGTGGCGAGCAGCGCGCAATTCCTCGCCCGCGAGACGGGACTCGATCCCGCGATCCTCGCCCAGGGTGTCTGGATCTGGAAAGCGGCGACCCTGCTGCTCGGCATCCTGGGCATGGTCGCGGACGGTCTGCGGCCCGGCGAAGTCGAGGCATCACCCCTGCTGGAGCGCGGACAGAGCGCCGAAAGCCCGCCGAACCTGCGCTGGAACCTGGGCGTGCTCGCGATCTGCTGCGCAGGGCTCTCGCTGCGCTTCCACGACCTCGGCGCAGGCCTGTGGTTCGACGAGATCGACACCCTGGTGCGCTACGGCAACTCCAGCCTGGCCAAGGCCGTCGCCTCCTTCGAGACGCAGAACAACCACCTCGGGTACTCGCTGTTCGCGAATCTCTCCGTCCACGCCTTCGGGGCGAGCGCATGGACGCTGCGCCTGCCCGCGGTGCTGCTCGGGGGAGCAAGCCTGTGGGCCCTTTGGCGCTTCGCCCTGCTCGTCGCCCCGAGCGTCGAAGCGGCCTTCGCGACGGCGCTGCTCGCGGTCTCCTGGCACCACGTCTGGTTCTCGCAGGATGCGCGAGGCTACACGGGAATGTTCCTCGCGGCCTTGATCGCCAGCGGAGCTTTCCTGTCGATGCTCTGGTCGCGGCGCGCGGCGGGCATGAAGCTCCCGCTGGTCTACGGCCTGGCTGCGAGCTTCGCCGTGTGGATGCACGTCACGGCGGTGTTCGTCGTCGTCGCGCACTTCCTGATCTGGCTGTGGGTCGCCGCGCGAGCGAAGCAGTCCGGCGCGAATCGCTGGCCGCCCCTGTGGGGTTTCCTGTTCGCCGCGGCCCTGTCGCTGTGGTGCTACGCCCTGGTGCTGCCGCAGTTCGTCGCGACGCTCGGCGGTCCTTCGATGCCGGGGCACGAGACGCAGTGGCGCAATCCGATGTGGATGGTGCGCGAGATGGTCTCGGGTCTCGCCGCGGGCGTGCCCGGCGGATGGCTGGCGATCGCGGAAGGCGTGTTCGTGCTCGGACTCGGGCTTTGGAGCTACGCGCGCCAGAGTCTGGCCGTGCTCACCGTGTTCCTGCTGCCCGCGGCCCTGACCTGCGCGGTGATCGTTGCCCAGGGGCACAATCTCTGGCCGCGCTTCTTTTTCTTCAGCGGCGGCTTCGCGGTCCTGATCCTCTTGCGCGGCGTGTTCGAGTTCATCGGTCTGTGCGCTCGCGGCCCGCTGGCTCCGTTGCGCATGACTTTGAGCAAGGCCGCGGCGACCCTCCTGTGCCTCGCCAGCGCAGCGACCCTGCCGCGCGCTTTCGGCCCCAAGCAGGACTTTGCGGCGGCAGCCGAGTACGTCGGCGCCCACGTTCCGCCCCAGTCCGTGGCCACGCTGGAGATGGGCAGCTTGCCTTTCCGGGACTACCTGGGGCTGTACTGGACACAAATCGATGATCTGCAAGGGCTTATGGACTTCGAGCGCCAGCACCCCGAGACTTGGGTGGTGCTGACCATGCCGATGCACCTCGCCGCGACGCAACCAGAGACCTGGGCGCGCCTGGAGAGCGAATACCGCGAAGAAAAGGTCTTCCTCGGAACCGTGCACGGCGGGGAAATCGTGGTCAAGGTCAGGCGTGCGCCATGACGAGACCAACCACCGAGCCCTCCCGGTCCCCTTGAAGCTGTTCCTCAAAGTTGCGGTCTCCGCGGCGCTGCTCGCGGCGTTGATCGGCTTCGCGTTCTACAAGCAGGCCGACAAGGCGCGGGCGACCTGGGAGGCGCTGCGCGGACTGAGCCCGAGCTTCTGGCTCGGGATCTTCGCGGCCTTCCTCGCCGGTCACCTGGTCGGCGCCTTCAAGTGGCGCTTCAACGTCAACCTCGCCGATGCCGGACTGAAGCGGGTCGACGCTCTCCAGTGCTACGGCGCGGGTCTCTTCGCCAACCTGTTCCTGCTCAGCATCGTCGGCGGCGATGCGCTCAAGGCCTGGCTCGCGGGGAAAGCGACCGGCCGTCTCGAGGCCGCGATCTTCGGCGGACTGACCGAGCGCTTGATCGACACCCTGGCACTCCTGTCCCTGATCGTCGTCGGAGGCCTCGCTTCCCAGGCCAGCGTCGAAGGCTGGCACCAGCGGGTGATCCTGGTCGGCTCGCTGGTCGCGGTGGTCGGAGCGGTGATCTTCCTGCCGCTGATCCTGCGCATGAAGCTCGCGCGCTGGCCGCGCAAGCTGCGCCGCCCGCTTTCGCGCCTGATGGTCTCGATGCGGCGCATGGCGAAGCGACCGCTCGCCGCCCTGGGCGTGTTCTGCGTGAGCCTCGCGATCCAGGCCTGGTTCGTGGTCCTCAATGCCTGGCTCGGCCGCGCGATCGGCATCGACGTGCCGCTGGCCTACTGGTTCCTCGCCGTGCCCTTGACCAAGGCGGTCACCCTCGCGCCGATCAGCTTCGGTGGCCTGGGTCTGCGCGAAGCCACGCTCGCGGGCATGCTCGGTCTGGTCGGCGTCCCGACCGCGACCGGAGTCGCCGCCTCGCTCCTGTGGCAGTCGATCGTCTACAGCGGAGGCCTGTTCGGAGGACTGGTCTGGCTCGTGCTCGGCTTGCGCCGCGGCGCGAGCACCGGCTTCGGCCACGGCTCCCTGGTCGGCGAAGCGCGCACCGCGGAGGGCCGTCATGGCTGAGCCGCGCATCCTGATCCTGGGCGGCGGGCCGGCCGGCGTCGGCGCGGCGTGGCAGCTCGCGCGGCAGAAAAAAGCCGCGGTCACACTGATCGAGCGCGGCACGACATTCGGCGGGAATTCAGGCTCTTTCGAGGCCTTTGGCCAGCGCCTCGACTACGGCAGCCACCGCCTGCACCCCGCGACCGACGCGGCGATCATGGCCGACATCAAGGCGCTGCTCGGCGCCGATCTGCTCGATCGCCCGCGCCACGGCCGCATCCGCCTGCTCGGCAAGTGGATCCACTTTCCGTTGAAGCCGGTCGACCTGCTGCTGCGGCTCGACAAGAGCTTCGCGATCGGCTCGCTGCGCGACGCGATCGCCAAGAAGCTGCCGGGAGCTCCCGCGGAAGGCGACACTTTCGCCTCCGTGCTGCGCGCGAACCTCGGACCGACGATCTGCGAGCACTTCTACTTTCCCTACGCCGTGAAGCTCTGGGGGCGCGCACCCGACGAGCTCTCCGGGATCCAGGCGAGGCGGCGTGTTTCCGCAGGCACCTTCGGCAAGCTCGCGCGCAAGGTGCTCGGCGCGGTGCCCGGCATGAAGAAGCCTGGCGCGGGTCGCTTCTTCTATCCGCGGCGCGGGTTCGGGCAGATCAGCGAGGCCTACGCGGCGGAATCGGCGCGCCTGGGCGCGAATCTGCGCACGGGAACGCAGCTCGTCTCTTTGACGCGCGGACCGAACGGCCCCTGGCGCGCCACGCTCCAAGGCAGCGGACCGCAGGCCAACGGCGCGCGCGAAGTGCTCGAGGCCGATCAGATCTGGTCGACCATCCCGATCACCGTGCTCGCGAAGTCGCTGGTCCCCGCCGCTCCGCGCGAAGTGCTCGACGCGAGCGAGCGGACCACCTACCGCGCGATGATCCTGATCTACCTCCAGGTGCCGGTCGCGCGCTTCACCGAATTCGACGCGCATTATTTTCCAGGCGCCGACACGCGCATCACGCGCCTTTCCGAGCCGAAGAACTACGCCGCGCTCCGCGAGCCCGCGGACAGCACGGTCCTGTGCGCCGAGCTGCCTTGCGTGGTGGGGGGCGAGCATTGGAATCTCAGCGACGCCGAGCTCGGCCAGCTGGTCGCCGATGACCTCGCTCGCTCTGGGATTCCCCTGCCCGCCCCGCCGCGCGCCGTGCTCACGCGCCGCCTGGCCCAGGCCTATCCGATTTACCTCGAGGGCTACGAAGAGCCGCTTGAGCGGCTGGACACCTGGGTCGGAGGCCTGCCGGAATTGATTTCCTATGGCCGTCAGGGCCTGTTCGCCCACGACAACACGCACCACGCGCTGTTCATGGCCTATTCGGCCGTCGAATGCCTCGATGGGATGCGCTTCGACCGCGAGAAGTGGGCGCGCTTCCGCGAAATCTTCAAGACCCACGTGGTCGAGGATTGACGCAGGGCCGCCTTTTCCAGGGGGCATCCATTCCGCGGGCAGTAGAATTCACGGTTCTGCATTCCGCCTCGCAAGCACGGTCCCACCATGAAAGTCCTCGATCGAATCGTCCGCCACGCGCGGATCACCGCCGCGAATTACGAGGAGCTTCCCAGCCCGCCGTTCCTGATCCTGTTCATCAATTCGATCTGCAACCAGCGCTGCGAGCACTGTTTCTACTGGTCGAACCTCAATCGCAAGGACGATCTGACCAAAGAGGAGCTGTTCAGTCTCTCGCGCCAGCTCGGCCGCATCGAGAATTTGAACCTGTCCGGCGGCGAGCCCTTCCTGCGCAAGGAATTCGCGGAGATCTGCCGCCAGTTCATCCGCCACAACCAAACACGCCAGATCTATGTCCCGACCAACGCCTACTTCACCGACAAGATGATCGACCAGATCTCGCGCACCCTCGAGGAGGATGCGCTGGAGATCTTCGCGGTCGAGATGTCGCTCGACGGGCTGGGCGAGTTCCACGACAAGTTCCGCGTCAGCCCGGGCTCGTTCCGCAAGGCGATGGAGAGCTACGCCGCGCTGGAGAAGCTGCAGGAAAAAGACAAGCGCCTGCGCATCCACGCGATCTCGACCGCGACCGACGTCAACATGGACGAGATCCGGCGCTTGACGACTTTCCTGTTCGACAACTGCCCGAAGCTCGACCACCACAACCTCGCGATCATGCGCGGCGATCCGAAGAACCCGGGCCTGGGGGGCCCTAAGCTGGAGCAGTACAACGAGCTCTACCGCTACTTCCGCAAGCTGTGGGCGCCGCGCGAGCAAGGCCGCTACGGCGCGAGCGTCGAGCCGATGCTGCAGTGGGCCAAGACCGAGAGCCTGGCGCGCAAGACCCAGGCCGTTCCTTGTCGCGCGGGAATCCTGTCGGCGGTGGTGTATTCCAACGGCGACGTCTCGGTCTGCGAGCTGCACGAGCCGCTCGGAAATCTGCGCCAGCAGAGTTTCTGGGAGATCTGGAACGGCGAGAAGGCCAAGGCGCGTCGCAAGGCGGTGGCGTGCAAGGAATGCTGGTGCACGACCGAGGTCTTCCTGTGGCCTTCGATCACCTACCAGCCTCAGTACCTCGCGAAGGCGATGGTCGGCGGCAAGGTCTGGGAGAAGGCGGGCGAGCTCGCTCCCGGCGAGAAGCCCGTGGTGCGCCTCGAGGACGCGTACGGCAATTCGAGCGAAGACCGCGCGAAGCTCGACGCGATCCAGGTTCGCAAGGCCTGACTGTGTCGTAACGGAGCCAGGTTCGATTCCAACATCGGCGATCCTGCGCGCGCAGCGCGCAGAATCGCCGATGTCGGAATCGAACCTGGCTCCGTTACGACGCAGCGTTCGGGTGCTCGCCGTCGCTAGAATTATCGGGAGATGACCCCGCTCCCGCCGACTCCCCGACCCGCGCGAATTTCCGGCGGGCGAGCGTGGCTCTCGCGTTCCCTGTGCATCTCGATCGCGGTGTGGCTGGTGCTGCTCGGCGCCTCGATCGGCGCGAGCTTCGCGCTGGCGGACGCGTGGCACGAGATCCGCGCGCAGCGTTACGACGAGTTGCACTTCACGCGCTCGTCCTTCCTGGTGCTCGAGCGCGCCGCCGACCACGGCTCCCTGCAAGGCTTGCTGACCGCCCTGTGGTTCCTGATCGGAGTCCTGCTGGTCAGCGCCTACGCGCCGCTGCGCGCCATGTTCGATCCGCGCGAGCTGTCGAGCGTGCTCTCCAGCCGCGATCGCCTGTTGCGCGCCCAGGTCTCGGTCGCGATCGCCTTTCTGATCGCGATCGGGTTGCTCGTCTACATCGGCGAGGGCCTTTCGCGCGCTCAAGTCGTCCTGCTGGGCGCGCTGGCTTTTCTCGGCATCGTGTCGCTGGCCGCGATCGCGCGCGCCGTGCGCAGATTCGGCCGCTCGAACGATCCCGGCGTGGAAGCGAGCGCCTTCGCCGCCTGCGCCGCCGTGGCCGTGGTCGTCTCGCTGGGCTTCGTCGTCGACGGCGATCGCATCTGGCGGCCTTTCGAAGTGTCGTCGATCGCGGCCAACCTGCTGCTGCTCCTCGGAGCCCTGGCCGCCTTCGTCCTCGTGCGCAGGGCTCTGCTCGAGTCGCACCGCTCCAACGCGCCCGCCGGCCGCGGCGCCCTGGGCGGAATCGGCGTGCGTCTGGGCATGGTGATCCTGGTACTGCCCGCCCTCTCGCCGCTGTTCGTGCGCGCGCTGGCCAGCGTCTACGGCCACTCCGGCGTGACGCGCCAGAACAGCTTCAACGTGGTGGTGATCGGCATCGACACTCTGCGCGCCGACTCCGTGGACTTCTCGCCGCCCAAGGAAGGCGCGCGCGACCGCACGCCCAATCTGCGCAGCCTCGCCGAGCGCGGCGTGCAGTTCAGCCAGGCGATCTCGCAATCTTCCTGGACCATGCCCGCCTTCGCCTCGATCTTCACCGGCAAGTATCCGATGGAGCACGGCGCGGTGTCGCTCAGCGGGAACTTGCGCGATCGCGAATTCACTCTCGCCGAGATCCTGCGCGAAGCCGGTTACAAGACGGGCTCGTTCGTGAGCAACGACTACACCGACCAGAAGCACGGCTTCCGCCAGGGCAACGACGAATTCAAGGACGACTGCGTCAAGGTGGCCGAGGAGATGAGCTCCAAGGACGTGACCGACGAAGCGGTCGATTTCGTCTCGCGCCAGGCCGGCCAGCCGTTCTTCCTGTTCGCACACTACATGGATCCGCACTACCAGTACCTCGAGCACAAGGGCTGGACCTGGGCGGACGGTTACTCGGGCTGGCTGAAGCAGGACCAGAACGATCTCGACAACCTGGTGCGCAACCGCAACCTCGTCACGCCGACGGATCTCGCCTGGCTGCGCGATCTCTACGACGAGGAAATCGCCTACACCGACGGAGAGATCGGCCGGCTGATCGACGCGCTCGAGCACGCGAACGTGCTGGAACGCACCTTGATCGTCGTGGTCGCCGATCACGGCGAAGAATTCCTCGATCACGGCAATTTCAGCCACACGACGACGCTCTACGAAGAGCTCGTGCGCGTGCCGATGATCCTCGTCGTTCCCAATTCCAAGGAAGCGGGCACGATCCGCAGCGACGTGGTGGAGACACGCAGCGTGTTCAGCACGGTGCTCGATTGCCTCGGCCTCGATTTCGCCGTCCGTTCACGGCCCAAGGGCCTCCTGCCATCCGCGAGCAAGCCGCCGCGTGGTCAGGAACCCGCCGCTGCTCCAGGCAGCGCCGAATCCGCCGCCGTGCCCGCGGACCACGCCTTCTCGATGGTCTGGCTCCCCGATGCGAAGCCGCGCTGGGGCAAGAAATTCAAGATCGCGAGCCTGCGCACCGCGCGCTGGAAGCTGATCGACAACATCACGCGCGGCGTCCACGAGCTCTACGACATCGCCGCCGATCCGCTCGAGAAGCAGGATCTGTCCACGTCGCAACCCGAAGTGCTCGCGACCCTGCGCGCGGAGCTGGACGCCTGGATCGGACAGCAGGAAGTTTTCGCCAATGATCTGCCGCGCATCCAGCAAGGCAGCGACCGCACGAATCGACTGAGAGCCCTGGGATACATGTGAGGAATCCGCCCATGAAAGAGCTGCACCAGATTTCACGCCGCGGAATCGTCGGCACCGCCGCCGCGCTCGTCTGCGGAGTCGGCCTGGCTTCCGCGCAGGACCCTGCTTCACCGGCGAAGCCGCCGCCCGCCGAGCCCGCGCCGCCCGGCCTGCGCACCGTCATCCTCGTGCGCCACGCCGAGAAAGCCGCCGACGATCCGCGCGATCCGTCTCTTTCGGAAGCCGGCAAGCTGCGCGTGGCCGCGCTGGTGCGCCTGCTCGGCGAGACCCGCATCACCCACGTGTGGACCAGCGAGTGGAAGCGCGCCAAGGAGACCGCGGCGCCCGTCGTGGCGAAGCACCAGCTCGTGCCGGTCGAGGTGCCGGGCCGCGACCCGACGGCCCTCGCCACGCGAGTGAAGGAGCTTCCCGCCGGCTCGATCTCGCTGATCGTCGGCCACTCGAACACCCTGCCCTCGGTCGCGAAGGCCCTCGGCATGCAGCTCACGAACCTCGGCGGCGGCACGGACTTGAAGGACGACGAGTACGACCGCTTCGTCGTGATCACCCTCGGAAGCGAGAAGGAACCCGGCTCGCTGCTCGAGATGCGCTACGGCCCCTGAGTCTTCGCCGTGCGCTGCGCCGCGCGAATTTCCGGCGCGACGATCAAGGAGCGCGGGTGGCGGCGTGTCAGATAGCCGAGCCATTCGCCCCAGGACCAGCACAGGACCATCGCGCTCAAGGGCAGGATCGCGCGCGCGAAGGGTAGCGCGAGGCGGCGCGAGGTCAGGGCTTTCCGCGTCATGCGCGACATGAGCAGCAGCGGCAAGACGGGCGCGAAGATGCAGTAGTAGAGTCGCCTGCCCGGCGTGCAGAAGCCGAGCCGCGTGCAGCCGAAGAGCCGTCCGAAGGCGTAGCGTTCGTAGAGGGCGTCGCCGAGCGAGACATGCCGCGACATGGTCACGCGCGACAGCGGCTCGAGCCACAGCTCGCCGAAGCGCTCGCGCAACGCGTCGTTGATCGCCGTTTCGTGGAAGTAGACGCTCCATGTGTCCGCGATCGCAGCGAGGCGAGTCTTCGAGTAGGCGACGTTGCAGACCGTCAAAGTCGGCGACGGCCCCGCGCGCACCGGGCTCGCGTAGCGGAAGAAATCGACGAAGTAGAAAGCCCAGTCGACCGCGCTCGAGCCCTCGCGGATCTCGACCAGTCCGCCCGTGACCGCGCGCCCCGGCGCCTGGGCCGCGATCATGGTCGCGACCCAATCGGGATCGGGGATGCAGTGATCTTCGGTGAGCAGGATCAGCTCGCCGCGCGCTTCCGAAAGGGCACGCGAAGCCAGCTCGAGCGGATTGCGCTGCCCGGCGTTCGAGACCAGGCGCACGCGCGGCCAGCGCGCAGCGACGCCGTCCATGCCGCCGAGGTTCGGGTCGTAAGCGACCACGACGTCGAATCCTGGCGCCCCGCGCTGGTGCTCGAGGCCGGCAAGGCAGCGCTCGAGATGCGCCGCGCTGCAGATGCCGACGACCGCGACGCTGACCGAAGGAGCAGGGGAAGGCGTGGGGGACAAGCTGGCGACGAGCATGCCGCGCGGTGCGCGGCTTTGCACGCCAATCAGTCGGCGGACGCGCGACCTCCAGCGATTCGTGCAGAATCCTGAGGTCCGACGACCTGCCCGCACGTCTCTTTCCTGGGCGCTTCCCCGAGCTCGATGCAGACTCAGATCCATCCTGAAGACTGGTCCCGGACGACGCTGGCCTTGCGCCATCTCGCGACGCAGCTCGTGGAGGGGCGCGAGCAGCGCGAGGACCTGGTGCAGGGCACGCTGGTCGCAGCGCTCGAGCGGCCGCCGCGAACGCTCAGCTGGAGCTGGCTGGCCTGCGTGCTCAGGAATCGCGCTCGCGATCTGGTGCGATCGCGGGCGAGCCGTGGACTGGCCGAGAGTCTTCCGGCGCTCGAGAGCGCGACTCCCGATGCCACGGAGATCGCGCAGCGGCTCGAGCTGCAGGAAACCCTGACCCGCGCCTTGCGCGCTCTCGACGAGCCTTACCAGACCACGCTCTACCTTCGTTACTTCGAAGACCTGACGCCCAGCGAGATCGCGCGGCGCAGCGGCGTGCCGGTGAAGACGGTCAAGACGCGGCTCGAGCGCGGGCTCGAGCGTCTGCGCCAGCGGCTCGAAGCTCGCCATGGGCCCGAACTCCATGCGCTGCTCGCGTTCCTGCGTCCGCTGCGAATGCCAGAACCGCTGGCCCTTGCGCCCACGATCGGAGGAATTCTGCTCATGTGGAAGAAGATCGCGATCGTCGCCGCGGTGTTGCTCGCGGGTCTTTTCTGGTGGCGAGTCGAACGCCCGGCCGCGACCGAAGCTGGGCTCGCGGCACCATCCACTGCGCAGCCGATCCTGCCCGAAGTGGCGCAGGACTCCTCGAAAATCGCAACGCCCGACTCGCCGCAGGCTCGCGAGCGCAGCGCCGCCGTCGATCAAGCTCCTGCTGCGGCAGTGAAATCCAAGTTCGGCAGTTTGAACGTCCTCGTGCGCTGGAGCGACGGCACGCCAGCGCCCGGCATCGCGGTCAATTTCCGCCGCGAGTTGCACGCCGTGAATTCCTCGCAGCGCGGCTTCCTGCGAGCGACCAGCGACGCGGAGGGTCGAGTGACCTCGGGCGATCTCTCACCGGGATCCGTCAATGTCGCGAGCGGCCGCGGCGGCTCCAAGAGTGTGCCGATCGTCGCGGGTGAAGCGAGCGAGGTCGTGCTCGATCTCCCCGACGGCCTCGAAGTCGACGGCCGCGTGATCGACGGGCATGACCGACCAGTCGCGAATGCCGAGATCTGGCTGACTTCGTCCTACACGGATTGGCTCGGCATGTCCGTGGTGGCCCACTCGGATTCGAACGGGGCCTTCCAACTGCGCGATGTGCCGAAGGATCAATCGC
>DATHET010000007.1:0-7190 GCA_035490315.1 Planctomycetota bacterium | reverse complement strand
CCGGTGAGTTGGATGCACGGGTAGGCCTGAGGGCTGGAGATGACGTTGGGAAGGTAGAACACCTTGTCCCACGTCATGAGTTGGGAATCCGTGCTCCGGAATACCCATCCCGGCTCCACGACCGCCAACCCCTTGCAACGGTCGCGCTGCGCAGGAACGGTCGCGGGCGCGCACCTCGAAAGGGCCGTAGGAGGCCCAGTCAGCAGCACGCGCCCGCGAGACGTTTTGAGATGGAGCCAGAGACGGGAATCGAACCCGTAACCCCCGCTTTACGAAAGCGGTGCTCTACCGTTGAGCCACTCTGGCCCGCTTTTTCAGGCCGCCCGAAACGGGTATCGGCGCTTTCGCGCCGTCACCCTACCAGCCCGAGGGCTGACTCTGCAGCGGCAGCCCCTAGTTCTGTGCCGGAGCGGTGCGCGTCGAATGGATCAACTCGGCGCGGGTGTCCCCGCTCGTGGCGCGCCCGAGGGCGCGACCCGCGCTGATGCGCACACCGAGCGGTGCATCGGAGGACAGGACGGCTTTCATGGCCTGGATGTCTTCGGGCGAGGCGCTCGCGCCGCGCGAGAAGATGTTGTTCAGGGCATCGGCGGCCGCCGTGCGGGCAGCTTCCGAGCGCTTGGCATCGCCGAGCACTGCAACCAGGGGGGCGACGTGGCCGCTTCCGCCTGCCATGCCGAGCGTGGCCATGGCGGGGACGGTCACCGCGTCCTCGCGGTTGGCGAGGGTCTTGACCAGGCCGTCGACGGCGGGCGAGATGTCTCCGCCGGCGCGCGAGATGGCTCCGAGGGTCGTGCTCGCCTGGGCAGCCAGTCGATCCGCGGTCGCGCGGTCACCGGTCAAGGCACCCATCGCCGTGCCGAGCTCCGCCAGATCGCCGCCCGAGGCGACGACGCCGGTGGCGAGGGCTCCGTAGAGTTCCTTGCCCTGCTCGGCGTTGGCCGAGAGCACGAAGATCGGAGTCTTCTCGAAGCGCGGGTCGGCGCGCAGCTCGTCGATCACCTGGAAGGTCGTGATGTCGGGAAGGGTCTCGGAGACGATCACCGCGTCGACGCCCGGGACGCGGTGCAGGAGCACCAGCCCGTTCGCGCCGCGGTCCGCGCCCATCGACGCGAAGCCCAGCTGGTCGACGTGCGCGAGGGCCGCATTGCGGATCTCGGCGTTCGGCTCGATGACGAAAACGGTGCGCACGACTTCGCGGCCGGCGGCCTCACCGAGGGCGGCGATCACTTGCGGGCTCGCCGGAGTGTGCGAGGCGACCGAGAGATTGCCGAGCACCACGGCGGATTCCGAGCGCATCGCGCCGTCGTTCGAGGCCAGCGCGGCCATCAAGCCGGCGGTCGGCGCGTTCGGGCAGGCGGCGAGAGCGCGGATCAGGGCCTGTCCGGCCGTGCTGTCCGAATTCTTGACCGCGTCCGAGAGGGCCGCGTCGAGCGCGTCCGGCCCGACCAGCCCGAGCTGGATCGCGTCGTTGTCCATCGTCGACGACATGGCGGCCACGTCCTGGCCGGCGTCCTTCATCGCGGAGAGCTTGGCTCCCTCGTCGGCGTAGGAACGCGCGAGTCCCGCGCGCGCTGCGAGCGAATTGGCATCGACGGCCAAGGCGCGCATGTAGTTCTTCTTGGCCAGCTCGTCGTTGTAGACCTCGCGCGGAACCGGATTGCTGACCAGTCCCTTGTCCGTCCAATTCCAGACCACGTCGGAATACTGGTAGGAGGAGAGCACGTTGTCGTGGCGCAGCGAGTAGTCCTCGCCAGCCTTGAGGAACTCGGTCAGGGCGTCCCCCGAGCTCTTGCACTTCGCCAGGGCTGCCTCGGCCGCGCTGCGAGCGCCGCCGTCGGTGTCGGACTTGGCGAGGTGCGCCAGCATCCCGGCCGCGCGCGGATCGCCGATGTTCCCGAGGACGTAGGCGACGTTGCGGCGCAGGAACGGATCAGGGCTGTTGAGCGCTTCGATCAGCGGGATCACCACGTCGCTGTCCATCTCGGTCAGCGTGTGCATATAGAGGATGCGGCGGTCGTCGCTGCCCTGCTCGGCGAGGGTCGGCAGCATGAAGCCCACGGCGTACTCGCCGTGATCGGAGGCCAGGGCGAGGCGCGCCTTGCGCGACTCCGCCGAATTCTCCGAGCGCAGGTCGGTCAGCGCCTTCTTGATCGCTTCCGCGTCGTTCTTGCGCTCCTTGCGACCCATCTTCACCAGGTTCATCAGGCGCTTGGCGATCATTTCCATCTCGCCGCCCGACACCAGCATGTCCTGCCAGATCTCGCTGTCCGTGGAGTTCCAGATCTTGTAGGCCTGGTCGCCGGTGGGGTTCTTGGCGAGCACTTCCCGGAACTTCTTCAGCGCCTCGTCATTGTGGCCGCGCCGGAGTTGCTCGACGCCCTCCTTGAAGGTCGTCTCGACGTCGCCGTCCTGCCAGGTGATCGCGGGCAGCGCGAGGGCGGTCGGGGCCGCGTGGACCAGGGCCGGCGCCGTGAAAGAAGAAAGCGCCAGAACGAGGCCGAGCGTGCGGGGAGATCCAGTCATGACTGCTTTCCTCTTTAACGAGGTGGAGGCCGGGCTGCGAGTCAGCGCGGGCGTGGCCCGCGGCAACTCGGAACGGGATGGGGCGTGGGGGTGGGAACGGGGGAGATGCAGGCGCGACGGTCCGAGGCACTCCCCGGGAGGCCAGCGGCATCCGAGGTCTCGGGCCCGCGGGGGCGGGCTCGCGCGGGAAAAGGTTCGGAGATGATAGCGGGGCGACCTTGGGGGTCAAGAACGCCGGACCACGCCGGCGCGCCAACACCTCTGCGGATCTATCCCAGGCTCGCCGGCAGACTACCGCCCGCCTCGAGACGACCCTCGAGCCAGGCGCGAACCGCGGCGAACATCGGCGGAGTCGGCGCGTGCGCGAGCAGGACGGCGACCTGGCTGTCTTCCCAGATCGCCTTCGGCACGGTCTGCGGCGAGCCGAACCAGACCAGACCGACCGGCCACTTCAGCTTGCGCAGGTCCTCGATCCGCGCGAGCAGGCGAGCCACTTCGCTCTCCGCGAGCACGTAGCCGCCCTGGAAAGCGCGGACCTCGCAGATCACGGGCAGGACCACGCCCGCGGGGGTCGAATCCTGGGCGAGGGCTTCGCGCAGCAGGGCGATCTGCCGCCGCGCCTCCGCCGTCGGAGATTCCGGCTCCGAAAGCCCGACTTCGCAGGGCTTGCCGCGCCTCCAGGGCCAGCGCGTCGGCGATTCGACCAGGCCCGCCGCCGCGAGGTCCACGGCGAAGCTGGCGCGGGCCTCGGTCGGCGAGTGCTCCCCCACCGAGGAGTGCAGCGGCCGCGGCGGAATTTTTCGCGAGCGCAGGTCGTCGCGCAATGCGCGCAGCGTGTTCGCGGCCTGGGCCAGGCGGGCGCGGTCAAGGCTTCCGTCCTGGATGGCGCCGAGCAGCTCCGCCGCCGCGGTCACCGGATCGTCGGGGCAGAGCAGGCCGTCGCAACCGGCGGCGATCGCGCGGGCGTAGCGGCGCGGCTCGCGCGAGAGGGCGCCCATGTCCATCGCATCGCTGAGCACGCAGCCGCGGAAGCCGAGCTCCTCGCGCAGCACGCCCTGGATCACGCGCGAGGACAGCGTGGCGGGAAGTCCGGGCTCGCCGGTCATCGCCGGCACGTCAAGGTGGCCGATCATGACCGTCTCGACGCCGGCGAAGCACAGCTCGCGGAAAGGCACGAGCTCGATCTCGCGCAGGCCGCGCTCATCGCGCAGCACCTTGGCGAGCTCGATGTGACTGTCCTGCGAAGTGTCGCCGTGGCCGGGGAAATGCTTGGCGCAACCGGCGGCTCCGCCGGCGCGCAGGCCTTCGAGCCAGGCGCGGGCCATGCGGCCGGCGCGCTCAGGGTTCTCGCCGAAGCTGCGCACGGCGATGATCGGGTTGTCGCGCGCGGTATTGACGTCGGCGACCGGTGCCAGGACCAGCTCGATGCCGCAAGCGCGCGCCTCGCGCGCGGTCAGCTCGCCCGCGGCGCGCAGCAGCGCGACTCCCTGGCCCGGAGTGCGCGCGCCCAGGGCCGCGGCGGCGAGTGCCAGGGCGGGAGGCAGGCGCGTGCCCTCGGGGAAGTGCAGGCCGGCGCCCTGCTCGAGGTCGCAACAGGCGAAGGGCTCGCGCTCGCCGTGCTCGAAGAGCCTGGCTCGCAGGGCGCGCAGCATGCGAACCGGTGACACCGCTCCCGCCGGAGTGCGGCCGAAGACCACCACGCCCGCGGGCGGGAAGCGCAGCAGGTAATCCGCGGGCGGCGAGACTTCGCTGGGCGACGAGATCGTGCCGGCGACGCGCACCTCGGGCACGAGCACCGCTCCGATGTCGAGCTCGATCGCGCGCAGGACGGAGTCGCTCATGGGCTCATCCTGGTTTCCCGCCCGGCCGATGGAAAGTGCGCGCAGGCCTTCTTCATGAAATTGACGCGGGGCTGATCTTGCCGAGCACGCGCCCAGCCCGAGCGCCGGTCGCGCTGGCGCGTGTCGAAGCCAGGCCGAGGACGCAGCGCGCGCCGAGCACCGCGAACACCAGGGCTTCGCGCGCGTCGGGATCGACGCCGAAATCGGCGCTGGAGGCCAGCGGCGCGCGCGAGCGCAGGGCCAGGGTGTCGACCAGCCGCGCGTGGTGCACTCCCCCGCCGCAGATCACCAGCCATTGCACGCGGCCGCCGAAGCGCTCGAGGCCATCCACCGCGGCGCGAGCGACGAAATCGGCGGCGCTGGCGAGCAGATCCGCGGGCCTGGACTCGTCGCGCAGCACCCCTAGCTCGCGCGCGCGGGCGACGACGCTGGACACGTAGTCCAGGCCGAAGCTGTCGCGGCCAGTGCTCTTCGGCGGAGGGCGCTGGAGGAAAGGATGGCGGAGCAGCTCCGCGACCAGGGCCTCGCTCGCGCTGCCGCCCGCGGCCGCGGCACCGTCCGCGTCGTAGGGCCGATCGAGGAAGCGGCGGCTCAATCCATCGAGCAGGCTGTTCGCGGGTCCGGTGTCGAAGCTCAGCGTGTCGCCCTCCTCGCGCAGGATCGTCAAGTTGGCGAGGCCGCCGAGATTGAGGATCGCGCAGGGGCGCGGCACGGAGGCAAAGATCGCGTCGTCGGCGAGCGCGGAGATCGGCGCGCCTTCCCCGCCGGCGGCGATGTCGCGCTGGCGGAAGTCGCTGACCACGGCGACGCCGCTCGACTCCGCGACGAAATCGCCGTCGCCGAGCTGCAGGGTCGCGGGTCCGCTCGCTTCCAGGCCGTCGTGGTGCCAGACGGTCTGGCCGTGGCTGGCGACCAGGTCGAGCTCGAGTCGGTGCAATGTTGCGAGCTCGCGCGCCGCCGCGCCGAAAGCGCGTCCGAGATCGCGCGACAAGAGGGCGCTCTCGCGCAAGCCGAGGCCCCCTCCGTCGAGGACGCGGCGCACGCGCCGAGCGACGTCCTCGGGGAAGGGGGTGGTCGCGAAGGCGTGGACCAGCGGAGCTCCGAGCTCGAGGCGCGTCGCCGCGGGAAAGCTCGCGATCGCCACGTCGATGCCGTCGCCCGAAGTACCCGAGAGCACGCCGGCCACCAGCGCTTTCCTGTCGATCAATCGCTGCGCAACACGCTGCATCGGCCGCGGAGACTAGCAAGCGCAGCGCGGCGCTGGCACGATGCATTCCATGCCTGCCGAAAGCAGCGCGGAGCCGCGCACCAGCGTCCTGGTCATCGACGACGAGTCCGACATCCGCCAGACGCTCGAATTGCTGCTCAAATACGAGGGCTACGAAGTCTGGACCGCGCGCGACGGAGTCGAGGGCCTGGCGCGCCTCGACCGCGAGGAAGCCGCGGGCCGGCGCGTCGGCCTGGTCCTGTGCGACGTGAAAATGCCGCGGATGACCGGAGTCGAGTTCCAGGGCGCGCTGGAGAAGCGCCCGTCGCGGCCGCCCTTGATCATGATCTCGGGCCACTCCGAGCTCGCGGTCGCGGTCGACGCGGTCAAGCGCGGAGCCGCCGACTTCCTGGAGAAGCCGCTGGACACCAATCGCTTGCTGGTCAGCATCGACAACGCTCTGCGCGTTCGCCGGCTCGCCAGCGAGAACAACGCGCTGCGCAAGCAGCTCGGTCTGCGCTGGCAGATGGTCGGCGACAGCCCCGCGATCGTCGCGCTGCGCGAGCAGATCGCGCGCGTCGCGACCTCGGATGCTTCGGTGCTGATCAGCGGAGAGAACGGCACGGGCAAGGAAGTCGTCGCCCGCGCGATCCACCTCGCCGGGCCGCGGGCCAGCGGTCCCTTCGTCGCCGTGAACTGCGCGGCGATTCCCGGCGAGCTGATCGAGTCGGAATTGTTCGGCCACGAAAAGGGAAGTTTCACGGGAGCCCACGATCGGCGCATCGGCCACTTCGAGGCGGCGCACGGCGGGACCTTGTTCCTCGACGAGATCGGCGACATGCCGCTCGCGGCCCAGGCGAAGGTCTTGCGCGCGCTGGAGACGCGCGAGATCACGCGCGTCGGCGGCAATCAATCGAGCGCCATCGACCTGCGCGTGATCGCGGCGACCAATGCGGATCTTGCCGCGGCGATCGAAGCCAAGACGTTCCGCATGGATCTTTTCTACCGGCTGAACGTCGTGCCGCTGCGCGTTCCGCCGCTGCGCGAGCGGCTCGAGGACCTGCCCGTTCTCGCCGAGCATTTCCTGTCGGACATGGCGGCCAGGCAGGGTCGCGCGCCACACGCTCTTGCCCCGGAAGCCCTGGACTTCCTGCGTTCTCTCGACTATCGCGGCAACGTGCGCCAGCTGCGCAATCTGATCGAAGCCGGTTGCGCCCTCGCTCCGACCAACGTGGTCACGCGCGCCGACCTCGAGGCGATCGTCGGCAACGGCAGCGGGATGTTCGCGCGCTCCGGCGCGATCCTCGCCGGCTCCGGCGATCCGTTCCAGGCTCCGACCTTCGAAGAGTTCAAGGACAAGAGCGAGGCTCTGTTCATCCAGATGCGGCTCGCGAAGAACAACGGCAACGTCAAGCGCACCGCCGAGGAGCTCGGCATGCAGCGCAGCCACCTGTACAAGAAGCTGGATCGCTACGGGTTGCGCTGAAGTCTGTCGTGACGAAGCCAGGCTCGATCACGACACCCCCGGCTCCGCGCGCGATGCACGCGAAGCCGGGGGTGTCGTGATCGTGCCTGGCTTCGTTACGACGCAGTGAGCGCAGGACGCGCGAAGCGCG
>DATHET010000006.1:0-3869 GCA_035490315.1 Planctomycetota bacterium | reverse complement strand
GGATCTTGTTCTTGATCCCCGTCCCCGAAAGCAGCGGACACACGAACACCCACGCGCGATCGAGATACGGCCTGACATCGTCGACGAAGCCCGTGACGTCGACATCCGGCGCCGCGAGAGCGCTGACTTCCGCCGTCGGCTTGTTCCCCACGACCAGCACGCGCGCACGCGGCTCCGTCTCCCGCACCAGCGGCAAGACCTCGCGGCAGAAGTACAAAGCCGCCTCGGCGTTGGGCGTGAAATTCATGCTGCCCTCGAAGACCAGGGTCGGCACGTCCGCCTCGCTCCCGCGCGACTGGAAGTACTCCGCATCGACCCCGTTGTGGATCACGCTGACCTCGAGCCCCGGCATCTGCGCGAGCAGCGAGGCGCGGTCCTCTTCCGTGACGACGTTGATCACCCGGCAATGGCGGAAATACGCGAGCTGGAATCTCCGCGCCGATGCGTAGTCGCGCCAGCGCCGCGCGAAAGTCGCCGGCGAGCGACTGGCCCACATCTGGCTCCAGTTGTCCTTGACGCCGTCGTCGGCCACGTCGCCCAGCGCCGGAATCGTGGTGATGCGCCGCGAGTAGACCAGCATCTTGGCGCCTCCGACCCAGATCAGGTCGAACTTCTCGCGCGCCAGGGTGCGCTCGATCACCTCCATGACGGCCGGGTCGAAATCGTGGACCTCGTCGGGCGAGAGGGCGTGGATCGCGCGCGACGCCAGGTTCCGCCGGCGCGGCTCGGGCCGGCGCGGAACGATGTGGGTCGAGGCGTAGATGCCGTTCAGCTCCGCGGGCGCCGTGCCTTCGCCGAGCGAGACGAGGTGAAGCTCGTGCCGCGCGCACAATTGCCTCGAATAGTGATAATTGTGCAGGCAGTACCCGTCGTGCAACGGCCAGGGTACCTTGTGGGAAAGCAGCAGGATCTTCATGCGGCCCGAGGGCGTGGGTCAGCATCACGAGAGTAGCGGTGGCAGAGCGAAGCGGCAATGAATTCAGGAGTCCCGTGGCCGACCTGCGCGCGGCGACGCTCGCGCGCTCGAGGTCGATCCGCGCGAGGATCGCTTTCGTCACCTTGCTCGCGCTCGGCGGCTGTCACGAAGATCCCAGTGCTCGCGAATGGCCCGCTGGCACGGTGGTCGCGATCGATGACGTTCCGGTGACTGCTTCCGAAGTGGCACAGGACACGCTCTCGGTCCTGCTGATCGAGCCCGAGTCGGGCGAGGTGCAATGGAAGCGCCAGGCCTTCCTCGCGGTCAGCCTGCCTCGCGCGGTCCAGCGGACGCGAATCTCGAGTGAAGCGCGCGACAAGGCGCGACGCTCGATCGAAGAGCAGTTCGAGCGCATCCAGAAGGGCACGCTGATGGGCCCGCGGCAGGATGCCGAAGTCTTCGGTCACGCGATGGAGGGGACCTGGCAGGTCCTCGGACTCACGGTCTGGGGCAATGCGATGGCGCTCGAGCTGAACCAGTGGTCGGAGGTGCTCGAGGAACCCGGCGGCTTCGCGCGCGTGCGGCTGCTCGAGCGCAAGGAAACCAAGGAGCCCGCCTACACCTCGCTGCGTGTCGACCGCCTGGAGGCAAGCTACCTGCTCACCGATCCATCCTGGCGGCCCCCGGACGACGAGCTCCAGAAACACCGCCTGACGATCGTCGACCCCGCCTGGGATACGATCGTGCCCGAACGAGTGAAGTACCTCATGGGAGTCCACGGCAAATGAATTCACGCCCCTGGCTGTTCGCGTTTTCGCTTTCTTTGCTCCCGCTCGTCCCCGCGAGCGCGCAGACCCCGCCGGCACCGCCCAAGGAACAGCCTGCGCCCGCCGAGGCTCCCAAGCCGCGCCTCGAAGCCTGGCCCACGCTCCCTAGCGATGCCTTGAAGATCGCGCAGACGGACGTCGAGCGCGTGCGCAAGGCCGCGACGGATGAGATGGCCGCGGCCGGGCGCGACGGCTTGATCAAGGCCGGCGCGGCCACGGCGCCGCTCTTGCTCGCCGCGCTGGGCAAGGAGAAGGACGAGATCGTGCGCGGCCGGATCATCACCGTGCTCGACCAGGTCACGGGCGCCGAGCACACGCGCTTGATGGCCAAGGAATTCGGGTCGAAGTCGCGCGACGTGCGCATGTACGTGCTCAATCGTTGCGCTTTGTATCCGGACAAGGAGCTGCGCTCGCTCACCGAGCCGATGCTGGCGAAGGCGGTCAAGGATACGGCGGGCGTCGACTCCGACGAGCGTTACGCGATTGCCGTGTGCGCGACTTCGACCGGGTCGACCGCAGGTTTGCTCGCCCTGCACACGGCCGCGGTCGAGAACTGGAACAAGCGCGGCGTCCAGATCCGCGCGGCGCTCGAGGGCGTGCGCGGGCCGGAAGCGAGCGCGATCGTGCTCGCCCTGCTCAAGGAATCGGACGTGCCCAAGCCGAACGATCCGCTGCAAGCCAAGGAAGATCGTCAGCGCGTGGTCGCGTGTCTCAATCTGCTCGCGGGCTGCGGGGACAAGAGCGCGCTGGGCAAGGCGAGGGCATTCCTCGATTCGAACGACAACACGGTGCGCGTCGCGGCGATCAATGCGGTCCTGGGGATTGCGCACAACAAGCCGCCGGTCGCGAATCTCTCGGCCTTCGAAGCGGTCGAGATGGCGAAGAAGCTGAAGAGCTGAAGCGCTGCGGCGGCGAAATGTCGGACGCGATTTCAGCTGCTTGGGAACCGCGCCCCATGTAGCGGCGGAAAGCTATGCTGGAGCCATCGTGGTAGTGCGAGCGCTGCTGCTGATCTGCGTGTTGTTCCTGGGTGCGAGCCCGGAGTCGCCGCAGGCGAAACAGGCGAAGATCTACGTCGACGCCGTGCGCGAGCTGAACGAGAAGCACGCGGGCTCGCCGGGGAAGGAGACGGAAGATGAGCTTGCGAAGCAGCTGCCTCCCGCGGCGAGCAAAGCCTTGGATGCGCTGCTCGCGTCGAGCTCCGGCAAGGAGATGACGCAGGCGCTGCGCGCCGTTTCCGAAGCCGCCATGGACCTCGATCGCTCCGACGACTTCGCGAGGATCCGCGCGCGGCTTGGGAAGGACGCCGGCAAGGACGCGGCGAAGCTCGACACCATGGTCTCGAAGGCGCGCTTCGTCTTGCGCGGCGCCGACGGGATCGACACGGAATACCTCGATCACTTCGCGGAAGTTCTCGATGGCGTGCTCTCGGCCTACGACGAGGTCTTCGGTTTCGAGCAATGGAGCAAGGTTCCCGGCAAGAAGCTGCGTGTGCGCGTGCACCTCGTCGACGAGATCAAGGGCCCGCCGCATTTCGCGCCGGAGTTTCCCTTCCACTCGGAGATCGACTTTCCCGTCGAGGACGCGAAGAGCTTCACCTCGCCGACCGCGGACGGAGAGTTCCTCTTCTACGGGCTCTGCCACGAGCTCGGCCACGTGATCGCGATGTGGGGCGACCTGCGCAACGAGGCGGATCACCACGCCTGGGCCCACTACACGGGAGTCGCGATCGTCGAGCATCTGAGCCATGCCAAGGACGCGCCGGCGTGGGTCAAGGACATGAAGGATTCGAAGTGGCGCTCGCTCGCGATCGAGCGCACGGCGGCGAGGAGCGTCAAGCCGTCGACGGAGTCGAAGGAAGGCGTGATGGCGCTGCTCCTCGCGCTGGACGATCGGGTCGGGCCGAAGTCGATCGGCATGGCGATCAACAACCTCGATCAGAAGGACCACAACCTGCGCGTCAACCGCGTGCGCTACTACGATTTCGCGAGGTTTCGGAAATCGCTGCTCGAGGTCACGAGGGACAAGGAAGGCCGGAAAGCGATCGAAGCGGCGTTCGGAGAGGAGTAGAGCTCGCAGCTAGGCGTCGAACCGGAGTCGAGCACGTCGATCGCCGAGCTCGCTCG
>DATHET010000005.1:0-8965 GCA_035490315.1 Planctomycetota bacterium | reverse complement strand
CAGGGCGCGGATCGGGCCCGCCCCACGACTCCGGACGATTTCACCTGACTCCGTATGGATGCGCGTCGACGAGGATCGCGTGGTCTCGCTCGCGTTCGGCGGTGAGGACCAGTTCGCGTTCGACGGCTGTGATCAGGCCGGATTGCTCCGCGGCTTGGAGCATTTCCTGGCTGCCGCCGCGGGCGAGCTTGCCGTCATGCTGTGCCTTGCGCAGCTTCTCGCGCACGGGCATTGCAGCGACTACCGCGGCGAGGGCGTGCTCGAGCGTCGCGACACCCGGTTGGCGATCGCCGGGGAGGAAGATGTCCGGCGAGAGCCGTTCACGCAGTGGATGACCATCGAGGATCGCGCGCGCGAGCGACGCAGAGAGCCGATCGCTCGGCGGTTTTGCGTTTGCTCCGAGCGGAAAGATCACGGGCCGGAGCAAGATCGCAGCCGGCCGATTCGGCAGATTGTCGAGCACTCCGACCATCGCGCGCTGGATCTCGTATAGCGCATGGTCCATCGCCCAGCGGAACGCGACGCGGTCGCTCTCGGGCTGGCCGTCGTCGTGGAAGCGCTTGATCGTGCCGCTGGCGAGCAGCTGCCACGCAAGCGCATCCGCGAGCCGTCCGCAGATCGCTTCCTTGCGCTTGAGCGTGCCGCCGAGCGTGCCCATCGCGGCATCCGCGAGCAGCGCGAATCCCGAGCTCGCGCGCGTCAATCTCCGTACGTAGCTCGCGGCGACTCCGCCGATCGGCGAAGTCATCATCGCTCCATTCGAAAGTCCCAGGAACAGCGAGCGCCCGACGTTCTTGAAGACGAAATTCACATGCCCGAAGAACGCGCGATCGAAACCAGCGACATCGTGACTCGCCGCCGTCGCCATCTCCGCCTGCACGAACGGGTGGCAGCGGATCGCTCCCTGTCCGAACACGATCATTGTGCGCGTCAGAATGTTCGCGCCCTCGACGGTGATGCCGATCGGAACCGCCTGGTAAGCATGGGCGAGCACATTGCTCGAGCCGCGGCAGATTCCCGCGCCGCCGAGCACGTCCATCGCGTCGTTGACCACCAGACGCATCGACTCCGTCGACCAGGCCTTCATGATCGCAGTCATGACGGCCGGCTTCTCGCCCGAGTCGATCGCTCCGATCACGAAGCGGCGGCCGGCGTCGATCGCATACGTCAAACCCGCGATGCGCGCGAGGTGGGCTTCGACGCCTTCGAATCGCCCGATCGAGAGATTGAATTGCTCGCGCACCGTCGCATACGCCCCGACGGCACGCACGGAAAGCTGCGCTGCTCCGACCGACAACGAAGGCAGCGAAATCCCGCGCCCTGCCGACAAGCACTGCATCAACATGCGCCAGCCCTTGCCTGCGTTCGCCGGGCCGCCGATGATGAAATCGAGCGGCACGAACACGTTTTCTCCCGTCGTCGGCCCGTTCATGAACGGAATGCCGAGCGGATCGTGGCGCTTGCCGGTCTCGACGCCGGGCGTTTTCGCTGGAATCAACGCGCAGGTGATCCCAAGCTCGACTTCGCCGCCGAGCAGGTGGTCCGGATCGCGCAGCTTGAACGCTAGCCCGACGACGGTCGCGACCGGCGCGAGCGTGATGTAGCGCTTCGACCAGTTGAGCCGCATGCCGAGCACCTCGCGGCCCTCGAACATGCCCTTCATGACCACGCCGCTCGCCTTCATCGACGCCGCGTCGCTTCCCGCGCCGGGCTCGGTCAAGGCGAAGCAGGGGACTTCCTCGCCGCGCGCGAGCCGAGGCAGGTAGTGCTTCTTCTGCTCGTCGGTGCCGTAGTGCAGGAGCAACTCCGCCGGTCCGAGCGAGTTCGGCACCATCACGGTGACCGCGGCCGTCAAGCAGCGGCTCGAGAGCTTGACCACGACTTGTGAGTGAGCGAGGGCCGACATTCCCAGGCCGCCGAATTCGACCGGGATGATCATGCCCATGAAGCCCTTGCTCTTGATCAGCTCCCAGGCCTCCGGCGGAAGATCGCCCTCGTTGGTCACGCGCTCGTCGTCGAGCAGGCGGCACAGGTCCTCGACCGGACCGGCGAGGAAGGCGCGCTCGCGATCGGACAGAGGCGGAATTCTTCGATCAGTAAGTGCGCGCCAATCCGGCGCGCCGGAAAACAGCTCGCCGTCCCATCCGACCGTGCCGGCCTCGAGGGCCGCGCGCTCGGTCTCGCTCATCTTGGGCAAGATGCCGCCGACGATCTTCAACAACGTCCCCGAGAGAGCGAGCTGGCGCAGAGGCACGACGCCCGTGAGCAGCACGATGAACAGGAACACGCCGGCGATGCTCCAGAAAACGACCGGCCATTCGGGCGCTGGCCAACCCCAGAGGAACAGCGCTCCGCCGATCGCGAGCACCCAGCCCCACCACGCGCGTCCCGCCGCGGCGAGGCCGAGGAACAGGACGAGCAGGCCGAGCGCGATCAGGGCGAGTTGAAGGAAGTGCATGCGGGGTCCTTGGGAAAGCTGGACGGACACCTTCTTAATGGAAGGCGAGGGCGGCTGCACGCTCGGGTCGGGTTCACGGGCCGCATTCTCACCTTGTCGAGCGCGCGGTTCACCAGCCAAGTGCTCCGCAGTCGCCTGGACAAGCCCTCGGGCGCGGGGGACACTCGCGAATCCATGAAAATCTTCATCACCGGCGCGAGCGGCTTCATCGGTTCGGCCGTCGCGGAGGCTTTCGCGCGCAACGGGCACGAGGTCTGGGGCCTGGTGCGCACGGCCGCCAAGGCTCGGGCCCTGGCGGAGCGTGAAATCGAGCCGATCGTGGGTTCGATGGACGACTCGAGTCTGTTCCTCGAGCGGGCGGGCCTGTGCGACGTGCTCGTGCACTGCGCCGCGGAGTATTCGGCGCGCACCATGGAGCTCGACAAGCGCGTGATCGATGAATTGACCACCACCGCCACGCGCGCCCAGGCTCCGCGGCTGTTCCTGTACACCAGCGGGGTGTGGATCTACGGCAACCGCGGCGAGGAGCGCGTCACCGAAGCGAGCCCGATCCAACCGCCGCGGATCGCCGCGATCCGCGCCGAGCACGAGCGCCTGGTGCTCGCCGCCGATCGCGGAGCGCTGCGCACGATGGTCATCCGGCCCGGTTGCGTGTACGGCGGGAGCGGCAGCCTCACTTCGTATTGGTTCGAGAGCGCCATGAAGCAGGGCGCGGCGCTGGTGGTCGGCGATGGAGCGAATCGATGGGCGATGGTCCATCGCGAGGATCTCGCCGAGCTCTACCTGCGCGCCGCGGAGTCCTCGCACCGGGCCGAGATTTTCAACGCGGTGGATCGCAGCCGGTTCACGCAGCTCGAGTGCGCGCGCGCCGCGAGTCACGCGGCGGGAGCGGGGGGCAAGGTCACGCACATGAGCGAGGTCGAGTCGCAGGCGGCCTACCGCGCGATGGCCGAATGCCTGGCCTTCGACCAGCACGTCGACGCGAGCAAGGCCGTGCGTATGCTCGGCTGGCAGCCGCGCCACGGCGGCTTCGTCGACGGAGTCGCGCGCTATTTCACGGCCTGGAAAGCGTCGCAGGGTCGCTGAGGCGGGAAGGAGCTCACGGTGGCCGACACTCCGAGCATTTTTCGCATCACTCTGCAGGTCTCGAACCTCAAAGCCGCGAGCGAGTTCTATTCGACCTTGCTCGACTCGAAGGCTCGCGACATACGCGGCAGTCGCACGTATTTCGACTGCGGAGCAGTGATCCTCGCGCTGATCGACCCGAGCGCGGGCGGCGAGCCGGCGAGGCCGATGCCGGACCAGGTCTATTTCGCGGTGAAGGATCTCGACACCGTGCACGGGCGTGCGCGCGATCTGCGCTGCCTGTCGAAGGACGACGTGCACGGCAAGCCGGGAGGCCTGATCGTGATCCGTCCCTGGGGTGAGCGTTCGTTCTATTGCGAAGATCCCTTCGGCAACCAGCTGTGCTTCGTCGACCAGAACACGATCTTCACCGGGAAATAGTGGGAGAATCAGCGATGACCGCGAGTCCGCGTTGTATCGACGTCAGCCATGAGGTCGAGCATGGAATGGTCACGTACAAGGGCTTGCCAGGTCCGATCATCTGCGATTACCTGAGTCGCGAAGCTTCGCGAGCGCGCTACAGCGCGGGCACGGAATTCCAGATCGGCAAGATCGAGATGGTGGCGAACACGGGAACGTACGTGGACAGCCCGTTCCATCGCTACGCGCACGGCAAGGACCTCGCCGCGCTCGAGCTGCGCTCGCTCGCCAACCTCGATTGCCTCGTTGCGCGAATCCCGATGGGCGGGGAGCGAGCGATCGACAAGCTGCCGTTCAAGCCGGACGAAGTGCGCGGGCGGGCCGTGCTGTTGCACACCGGTTGGGACAGGCACTGGCGCACGGATCAGTACGCGGAGAAGCATCCTTTCGTTACCGGCGAGCTCGCGGAATGGTTGGTCAAGGCGGGGGCGGTCCTGGTCGGGATCGATTCGTTCAACATCGACAACATCGACACCGGCGAGCGTCCCGTGCACACCATCCTGCTCGGCAAGGACATCCCGATCGTCGAGCACCTGCGCGGATTGCAAAGCCTGCCCGAGCGCGGCTCGCGCTTCTTCGCCGTGCCCCCGAAAGTCAAAGGATTCGGTACCTTTCCCGTCCGCGCCTTCGCCCTCGCGTAGACCCCACGGAGCGCGCGCCGAGACTAGAATTTCCGGCACGAGGAATTCCCATGACGAAAACAGCACCGATCACTTCCAACCTGTATCCGACTCTTTCCTACGACGACGCGCCGGCTGCGATCGAATGGCTGTGCAAGGCTTTTGGATTCCAGAAGCGACTGGTCGTCCCCGACGGCAAGGGCGGCGTGGCCCACTCCGAGTTGAGCATGGGGCCTGGGGTGATCATGGTCAGCACGTCCAAGCCGGAGGAAGGCCGCGCGAGTCCGCGCAATGGTCCGACGGTCGGTGGAGGAATCTGCGTGCGCGTCGACGAACCTGATGCTTGCCTCGCGCGCGCGAAGGCGGCTGGTGCCAAGATCACGCGCGACATCCAGGACGAGGAATACGGCTCGCGCGGCTTCTCGGCCAAGGACCCGGAGGGCCACGACTGGTATTTTGGCACGTATCTCCCGGGAAGCTACTGGGAGTCCTGATCGGTCGGCGACGCAGCGCTCACTGTGCCGCGACGATCTTCAAGATCACGGTCACGCCCTCGCTCTCGAGCTTGAGCATGCCGGGCGCGGCGAAAGCGCGGCCTGACTGACCGTTGCCGAGATCGAGGCCCTGGTCGTCGAGCTTCCAGATTCCCGCGAGAGTCTGGAACTGCGGCTGCTCGCCGCCGATCACCAGCGCCGCGCCGGTGTAGGTGCCGTCGTCGGCAAAGTGGTAGTAGATCTTCCAGTACGACGCGGCAGCCTCGCCCTCGATCGCGGTCGACTCGAACAGCCCGCGCAGATTTTCCGGTCGCGCGGCTTCCCAGACGATTGCCGCGGGAGCCTGCTCGACGACGCGAGCCTTGGTGTCGAGCACGTTCGGCGTGATGCAGCCCGGGGCGGCGAGCAGGAACGCGAAAAACAAGAACCGCTGCACGCTACTCGCCTTCCTTCGCGGGTCCGAGCAGGCGTGCGCGCAAAGCGATCCAGATCTTCACTTCGTCCTCGACCTTGATCACGCCGAGCTGGCTCGGCGGGACCACGGCGTAATCGCTCATTTTGATCTTGGTCTCGCCTTCGATCACGACGCGCTTGCTCGCGTCGACGGAAACTTTCACGGGCAGCGTGATGTCCTGGCTCACGCCGCGGATCGAAAGTTTTCCGGTGGCCTTGCCGCTGATCGTCATCGCCTTCGCGTCGACCTGGTCCGCGGTGAACCCAGTCCACTGGAATTCGAGCGTCTTGAACTGCTCGGAGCCCAGGCTCTTGTGCATGTCCTTGTCGCGGTCGGCGAGCCCGGTGTCGAGCGAGCTCGATTCGGCGCTGATCGTTCCCAGCGGCTTGTCGGCGGGCTTCGAAAGGTTCACGCTGAAATTGCCGTCGACTTTCGAAGTCAAACCGCTGAAATCGTGCAGCGTGCTCTTCGCATCGAAGCCGACGCGCGACAGCGTGGGCACTATCGCGAAGCGCTGGCGCTGATCGAAAGCGAAGGCCGCGGAGGGCGGCTGGAATCCGAGGAAGCCTTTTTTCGGCGGAGCGACCGGCGCCGCGGGCTCTGGCGCGGGCGGCGTGGGCTCGACCGCGGGCGGCGTCGCTTCGATGGGCGCGGGATCCGGGATCACGATCTCGGGAATCGGCACGGCGAGCTTGGCCGAGGCGAGGGCGTCCGCCTGGGCCTTGATCGCCGCGGCGAGCGCGGCATCGTTCGCCGCCGCGCTGGCTTGCATCGTCTTCAGTTTCGTCTCCAGCGCATCGATGCGCGCCGCGAGCGCTTTCTCACGCTGGCTCGCGGAGGACTCGAGGGCGTCGTGCAGTTCCTGGAATCGCGCTCCGAGACTCTCGTTGAAAGCCGCGACATCGACGCCGATCACGCCGACGTCCGCGCGCAGGAGCTCGATCGGATCGGGACCGCGCTGGGCCGCCTCTTCCTCCGCCGCGATCGTGACGTGGACGCGTTGCTTGACGATCGCCAGGGCCGCGAGGGATCCGCCGACCAGGCCCAGGATCGCGAGGACACCGATACCAGCCAGCAGCTTGGATGCCATGGCGCGATTTCGCCACATGCGCGACGGCAGTGCAAATGCTCTAGCCGCGCACGCGCTCGGTCACCGTCCGCGGTCCGCGCCACGCGACCCACACGATCAGCGCGATCGCGACCGCGGCCAGGCCGAGCGAAAGTCCCCACCACAGACCCTGCAGCCCATATCCGCCGTCGAACGCGATCCATGCGGCGAAGGGCAGGGCCAGGGCGTAATACCCGAGCAGATTGATCAGCGCACCCGGCAGCGTGCGACCCATGCCGCGCAGGATGCCGCTGCCGACCACCTGCAAGCCGTCGAAGAGCTGGAAGGCGGCGGCGATCGGCAGCACGCTCGCTGCCAGCGACAGGACGGCCGCGTCCTCGGTGTAGAGCTGCGGCAGGAGATTGCGTCCGACGAGGAAGATCAGCGCGCACACCGCCATGACCCCGGCGCCCATGCAGAAGGCGACGCGCGAAGCCCGTTGCGCGGCTTCCGGCTCGCCGGCTCCGAGCAGATTGCCGACGCGCGTCGAGGTGCCGAGCGAGATGCCCAGCGGGATCATGAACGAGAGCGAGGCCAGGTTGAGCACGATCGTGTGGGCCGCGAGCTCCACGTCGCCCAGCTTGCCGGCCCACAGGCTCACGATCTGGAAAGCCCAGACTTCCAGGCCGATCTGCAGCGCGACCGGCGATCCGATGCGCACGATTTTCGCGAGCCCTTCCACGCGGATGGCTTCGCGCGTCCAGGGCGTCCACGCTCCGCGCGCCAGGCTGCCCTGCACGACGATCCACAAGAGCATCAGGAACATCGCGATCTGCGTCACGCCCGTCGCGATGCCCGCGCCGACCACGCCGAGCTTCGGCATGCCCGCGTAGCCGAAGATCAGGATCCAGTTCAGGCTGGCGTTGACCGCGTTGGCGAGAATCGCGACCCACATCGCCGGCCGCATGATTCCGCGGCCCTGGAGATACTGGCGCAGCGCATTGAAGGCTAGCAGGAAGGGCAGACCGGGCAGCTGGGAAAGGGCATAGCGCTCCGCTTCCTGCGCGAGCGCGGCTTTCTGGCCGAAGTAGACCAGCGCTTCCTCGGTGAAGAACCACGAGCATCCCAGCGGAATGCTCGCGAGCAGGGCGATCACGATTCCGCGCTGCAGCGCGATCGCCGCGCCCCTGCCATCGCCGGCTCCGTGCGCCTGGCTGACGAAGGGATCGATGCCGAACACCAGGCCCATGCCGAGCAGGTAGGTGCCGATGACCCACAGCCTGCCGAGCGACGAAGCATTGAGCGCCTCGACGCTGACGTGGCCCAGCATCATGTTGTCCACGACGCCGAGCATCATCGTGGAGAGCTGCGTGATCACGACCGGCGCCGACAGCAAGGCGATCGCGCGAAGTTCCCTGGCGTTGGTGGTCATCGTTGCGCCCGCCTGCCGGTCGGGGCGCAGATGCTAACCGCGTCGCAAGCCCGCTGATCGTCTCGAAGGTTCAGACCGTCGTGCGCGACGACGGGGCTCGAGCTCGAGGTCGATATCAAGAAGGCTCGCGCCCCTGCCTCGCGAATCGCCCGAGCGGGTGATCCGGGAAGCGCGGGCGCGAGCCTTGCGCTCAGGGTCGCCTACTGGATCGTCAGCTGATCGCGCACGGCGAAGAGCTTGCCGCTCTTCATCCGTCCGGTGACCGCGATCTCGACCGTCTGGCCGCTCGCATAGTTCGCCAGGCCGAGTTGCGAGGCGATCATCGCGCGGCTGAAGCGCAGGCGCAGGTCCTTGACCCCGTCGTGCGCGGTGGCGTTGCACTCACCATAGTGCTGGGCCAGGATCGAGCCGAAATCGTTGTTCCCGATGCTCGAGGGCGCGATCGAGGTGGTCGGATCGGTGCGGACCCACAGGCGCAGCGAGCTCGGAATCACGTCCTTCACCTTGAAGGAGAGCGAGCCGAGCAGCAGCACGTCGACGGTGCCGGTCTGCGCCGGCGAGTACATGTTCGGGCACAGGCCCGGCGCGAAATCGAGGTTGGCGCGGGCCAGGGGACCGCCCGAGGGCGAGAGCAGGGTGATCGTCTGCATCCCTGAGGATTGCAGGCCGGTGCAGTCCGTCGTCAGCCAGGTGCGCTGGATGATCTGCTCCGGAGTCCCCGGGCCGTTCTGCGGGATGATCACGTCGGTGAAGCTGACCACGGGAGCCGGATCGCAGTTGTCCACCGCGGTCGCCGTGCCGGTCGAAGCGGGATCGGTCGGATCGCCCCAGATGCCGACCACGTCGCCCGGAATCGTGATCACGGGCGGAGTCGAATCCTGCACGGTGACGCGGAAGACCTTGACGGTGGTCTG
>DATHET010000004.1:0-17149 GCA_035490315.1 Planctomycetota bacterium | reverse complement strand
CTTCTTCTGCGAGGACATGCCGGCCGTCGCGGTCTCGCCAATCATGTAACCGCGGCCGTCCTCCTTGAAGATGCCGCTCGCCGTCTCGCCCGCGCTGACCACGCCCGCGTCGACGATCACGACGATCGGACCGCCGAAGGGATGCTCGCCACGACTTTCGTAGCTGACTCCGCCTTGCAGCTTCTCGCCCTTGGGCACGAAGCGTCCCATGAAATCCGGGTGATCGAAACCTCCGCCGCTGTTGGCGCGGAAATCGAGGATGAGCCCCTTGGCCGAGCCCACCTTCGCGAACGCGGAATCGATGTCCGAAGGCAGCGTTTCCTTGCAGCGTCGGATCCTTATGTAGCCGACGCTCGGATCGAGCAGCTTGAAGCTGACGTCGTCGCCGCCTTCGAGGCCTTCGGGCATGACCGCGGGGCCGAAGGGCACCGCGCTGCCCTTGGCATAGGTGATCGTGCGCTTCTTCTTTTCCTTGCCGCCGGGATCCTTGAGCTCGAGTTCCAGCCGCGTGCCGGCCGGCATCGCAAGCCCCTGGTGAGTCGCTCGGTAGAAAGCCTGTTGCTCGGTGGAGAAGGATTGCAGGTCGCGCATCTCCTTGATGCGCGCATCGAGCCAGGCGTCGACGGGCTTGTCGTTGACCTTGACGACCTCGAAGCCAGCCGAGAGGCCGTCGGCCGCCGCCGTGCCCCAGACCGTCTTCAGCAGGATCTTCTTGCCGCTGCGACACCAGAACATCCCGCAGCCGACGCGCTCGGGCTCGTCGGGCCATTTCACGTCCTTGGTCTTGTCCGTGGTCACCACGTGACAGTGCCCGTCCTGGATCCGCGCGAGCAGCCGCGTCAAGAGCACCAGGTGCGCCTGGTCGGAGGTCACGGGCTTCGCGGAGCCGGCGAATTCCTTGCGCACCGCTTTCCAGTCGATGTGCTTCGCCACGAGCAGCGCGCCGCAGTCCGTTTCGAGGGCGTCGAGCGCGAAATCGAGGTCCTTCTCGTAGACGGATTGCGCACTCGCGCGCCCGCCGAGCAGCGCGGCGAAGGCGAAGATCAGCACGCACCAGCTGCGCAGCCAACCCATCGGACTACTCCGGCGCGAGGCCGATCAGATTCTCTGCGACGCGGTCGACGTCGGCGTTGGACAGGAATGGATGGATCGGCAGGCAGAGGACCTCGCGAGCCAGGCGCTCGGCATTGGGGAAATCTCCGGGGCCGTAGCCCCAGCCCTTGGCCGCGACCTGGGTGTGCACGGGCGCGGGATAGTGCACGGCGCTCATGATCTTGCGCTCGCCGAGCAGCTTCATGACTTCGTCGCGCGGGCGGCTAGAGCGGATGCGCACCGCGTACTGGTGGTAGCAATGGGTCGAGCCGGCTTCCAGTTTCATCGGCGCGACCGTCTTCGAGCCGCGGAACGCCGCGTCGTAGCGCGCGGCGAGCTCGCGCCGGCGCGCGTTCCAGCGCTCGAGGTGCGGCAGCTTGACATTCAAGATCGCGGCCTGCAGCGCGTGCAGCCGCGAGTTCGTTCCGATGCGCGCGTGGACGTACTTGGCCGGCGAGCCGTGGTCGCGCAGCTCGCGCAGGCTCTTCGCGGTGGATTCGTCGTTGGTCAGGACCATGCCGCCTTCACCCGCGGCGCCGAGATTCTTCGTCACATAGAACGAGAAGGTTCCCGCGTCGCCGATGCCGCCGCAGGCATAGCCGTCGCGTTTCGCGCCGTGGGCCTGGGCGCCGTCCTCGAGGATGCGCAGGCTCTTCTTGTCGGCGATGGCCTTGAGCGCGCGCATGTCGCACAGCTGACCGTACAGGTGCACGGGCAGGATCGCGGTCGTCTTCGCGTCGATCGCGGCGGCGACGGCCTTGGGATCGAGCAGCGCCGTCTCGTAGTCGACGTCCGCGAGCACCGGCTTCGCGCCGATCAAGGCGATCGAAGCAGCGGATGCGAAGAAAGTGAACGGCGAAGTGACCACGTGATCGCCGGCCTTCACGCCGATCGCCAGCAGGCCGAGCCACAGCGCATCGGTCCCCGTCGCGACGCCGACGCCGTGCGCGACGCCGTGCATCTTCGCGAAGTCGCGCTCGAGCCCTTCGACTTCCGGTCCAAGGACATAGCGTCCGCTGTCGATCACGCGCAGCACGGCTTCGTGCAATGCGGGCCCGACCGCCGCACGCTCGGCGGCGAGATCGATCGGTTGGATGACGGTCTGTGAGGTCGTTGTGCTGGTCATGGTGGTCGAATCGGCGCTCAGGCGCTGTGGAAGTCCTTCGCGGGCTTGGCAGGCTCTTTCGGTGCACTCAATACGCGGTAGTAGCACCATCCCGTCAAGCCGACGACGAAGGTCAAGGAGCAGATCATCAGCAACCAACCGATGGGCGAGAGTTCAGCGGGCATGTTCGATCTCCTGGTTCAATCGTTGGGCGGCGAATTGCCGTCGACGTCGAGTCCGGCCGCGCGCCAGCGTTTCGTGCCGATGTGAGTGAGGATGCAGAGAAAGGCGATCACGAGCCCGATGAGGATCAATGTGTTGCGCTCGACGGGGTTGTTGCTCGCGCTTCGGATCCACGCGGGCAAGTTGTCGTCCTTGATGCAGAACACGCCGATCATCGTCAGCAAGTAGGCAGGCGCGACGAACTTGATGATGAAGTGCATGAAGCGCGGGATGCGCAACGCGGCTCCTTCATGAGCTTCCTTCATCCCGCGTTCCATGCCGAAGACCCAGCCGAAGCAGATCACCTGGACGGCGGCGAGGACGACGATCAGGAACGTGCCGACCCAGTTGTCGATGGTGCCGAGCGCGGCGAGGTCCTTGGAGAACCAGATCACCCACAGCGATCCGATCAGGGCGACCACGGTGATGATCGCCGTGGCTTTCAGGCGCGTTGTGCCCAGGGCTTCCTCGACGAATGCCATCGACGGCTGCAGCATCGAGAGCGAGCTCGTGATCGCCGCCAGGAACAGCATGAAGAACCACAGCATGCCGATGATGTTGCCCGCCGGCATGTGCGCGAAGACCACCGGCAGGGTCGTGAAACCCAGGCCGAAGGAACCTGTCGCGACTGCCGCGGCTGTGCCCGTCGCTCCGAGGAAGATGAAGGCGCTGGTCAGCGTGATCATGCCGCCGAAGCCGACTTCGAACAGCTCGTTGGTCGCCGACGCCGTCAGCCCAGAGAGGACCAGGTCGTCCTTGCGTTTCATGTACGACGCGTAGTTGATGATCACACCGAAGCCGACCGACAGGCTGAAGAAGATCTGGCCTGCGGCGGCGAGCCAGGTGCCTGGATCCTTGAGCGCGTCGAAGTCCGCGTTCCACATGTATCCCAGGCCCGTCAGGACGTTCTGGTCGGGATTGGTCGGATTCGGCGGCAGCGTGAGCACGCGGAACAACACGATCAGCGCACAGACCGCCATCGCCGGCATGGCCCACGAGCAGAACTTCTCAATGCCCTTCGAGAGTCCGCGGAACACGAACCAGACGTTCAGCGCAAACACGATGGCCCAGAAGACGACGCTCTCCACGATCGAGCCGCCGAGCATCACGCCGTCGGATGCCTTGCCGGTGAAATTCGTGAAGAACGTGGCCGAGCTCGCCGATTGGACGTCGATCGCCGCTTTCGGATCGATGCCCATGGCCGTGCCGCCAAAGATCGCTTTCGCGTATTCCCACGCGTAGGCCAGGCACCAGCCTTCGATGAACACGTAATAGAAGTAGACGGCGAGAGGGATCAGCACCCCGACGATCCCGAGATAGCGCGCGATCGCACCGCGACCGACCACGCCCATGATCGCCGGCGCCGAGTGGAATCCCTTGCGCCCGCCGTACCGACCCATCGTCCACTCGGCCCATCCGATCGGGATGCCGAGGAAGAGCAGGGCGCAGAAGTAGGGGATCATGAAGGCGCCGCCGCCGTGCTGAGCCGCCTGGCCTGGGAAGCGCAGGAAGTTCCCGAGGCCGACCGCAGATCCGGACACCGCGAGGATCACTCCCAGCCGGCTGCCCCATTCCTGTTTCTGCTGCGACATGAGTTCTGCTCACGGGCCGGCTGCGAAGCCGACCGAGGGACCGTGGTGGCGCGCGGGCGGGGGCCGGCGCGGTCCCGCGCGGGGACTGAGGCAGGAGCCTAGCGGCGCATGGCTCTCCTGCGCAATCGTCGAGCGCGATCGGCTACTCGATCCGTACCTGCATTGGCGGACTTCGAGCAGGAACCCCATCCCCGGCGCGCTTAGGATCCGCGCTCGCAGTCTTTCCACAGGAGTCCCATGCGCATCACGACCAGCCAATCATCCAGGAGCGGCCAGAACGCTCTGATCCCGGGTTTCGCCTTGCTCGCCAGCGCGCTGCTCGGGACGGCGGCTCCAGCGCAGGACCGCGCGACCCAGGAGACCTGGACGCAAGAGAAGCTCGAGGCGACCAGTCACGAGATCCAGAAGGACGTCGAGCAATTGCGCGGCGTGAAGTTCAAGGCCGACGTGCCCGTGAAGCTTTCCTCGAAGGAGCAGTTCGTCGCTTATGCGCTCGATTTCGAAAGCGCGATGGCGCCCCCCGCCAGACGAAAAGCCGACGAGACGGTCCTCCGCATGCTCGCCTTGATCCCCCCGGATATGGACATGCTCCAGGAGGAGCTACGACTGCTCAAGGACCAGGTCGGCGGGTTCTATGACCCGAAATCGAAGATGTTCTTCTTGATGGAGAACTGCCCGATGGCAATGGCGAAGACTGTGCTGGCCCACGAACTCGGTCACGCACTCGACGATCAGCTCTACGACATCGGCGGGTCGATGGAGAAGCTCGCCGAACGCACCGACGCTGGCCTGGCTTACCACGCAGTCGTCGAAGGCAGCGGGACCGTAGTCCAGGCGCGATGGATGGCGGACCACCTCAAGCCGATGGAAATGCTCGGCATGTTGGGTCAGATCGAAGAGCAGTCAGCGGCGATGGCTCACTCCCCGACGATCCTGTGGAAGCCGCTGCTTGGCAGCTACACGACTGGAGCTGCATTCTTGGGTCGCAATGAGAACTTGCAGGTGGGCTTGAAGAATCCGCCTGCGAGCTCTGACCTCGACCGCGCCTTCCGTGCACCGCCAAAATCCACGGAGCAGGTCCTGCACCCTGAAAAGTACTGGAGCGATCCGCGCGACGAGCCGATCGCAGTGGAACAGGTGTGCTCTGCACTGCCGGGCGACTGGGCCGTGTTGCGCCGCGATACTTTCGGAGAGCTCGGGATCGCGATCTGGTGCGTGGCGCCCGCGCAGCGGGAATTCGACGGGCCGGGAGAAGTTGCCAACGTTGCCGGAGTCACTTTCACTTCACCCCCGGCAACCGGCTGGGGCGGCGATGAGCTTGTGCTACTGGGCGAGGGCGAGAAGGCACGAGCGATCCGTTGGCTGACGGTCTGGGACAGCGAGCGCGATGCCGCAGAGTTCTACGGGGCTGCGAGCACGGTCGTCCCCGCACTCAAGCCCGGCCTGACCAGGCTCGCCGGAGGAAAGAGCAGGCTGACATCGGCTGCTGTCCGCTATGGAACTTCTCGCGAAGTCGTGATCGAGCTCGGCTACGGCGCGAAAGCTGATGACTTGAAGGGCGTGTTCGAGACCATTGCGAGCAAGTAGGTCACCCAAACGACTCACCCACTCTCTGGCTCGGTCCGCCGAGCCCGCCGGCGATCCGCCCGCAGACGTAGAAGGTGCCCTCGATGCGCCAGCCCGAGCGCGGCGGCGGCAGGCGGTCGATCTCCAATTGCCAGGGGCTGACGAAGAACGGCAAGGCTCGGCCCGGCGTCTCGACCTCGAGCAGCTCGACGCGCCGCTGCGTCAAGGGATTCTCGAGCCGCACCACGCTGCGAACGCGCAGCGACACCTCGAGGCATCCGCCGGGGTCGTCCGAGCCGCCGAGGGCCTCGATCGCGGCTGCGTAGGGCAGTCCGAGGATCAGAGGATCGCGCGCGCCACTGTCGGGACCGACGTAGGTCACTTCGAGCGCGAAGCCCGCGAGCGACATGGCGAGCACGTGCCCGCGCTGCAGGGTCCTCGGCAAGCGCCGCGCGTCGCTGAGCAGGGCGCGCATGGGATACGAATCCGGATCGGGCGCATCGGGCTGGTCGTCCACCGGCGGGTTGGCCCATCCTGAGACCAGCGCGTCATCCGGCGCGTCCGCGGGGAAGGCGATCCGATCCAGCGCCACGCGAACGCGGCGCGCCGACTGGTACCAGGGCGTCAGCGACCAGGCAGCGAGCGGGCTGGCGCGATCGAGGCGCACTTCCAGTCCTGACCCGAGCGCGAGCCGCAGGTGCTCGCCTGCCGCGCCGCGCCAAGGCAGACGCTCTCCGCGCTCGCGCGCGATCTGCGCCAGGGCGTGGAGATCCTGATCCGGCGGAAAGCCGATGCACTCGAGCAGGAAATCCATGGCTCACGAGTTTCGCGATCCAGGAGTCGGACGGCAACCGCCGCCGGGTTAAGCTCCGGCAACGATGAGCGCACGTGTCCAGGGCAGAGGTACTTCGAGTCGGATCGGAAGCTGGGCCCTGCTTCTTTCGCTCGCCGCGGGCTGCAGCACGACCGGCACCTTCGGCGGCGCCATTCCCGCGGAACGCTCGCACGAGGTGCGCGAATCGCGGTTCGACGTCGAGCACTATGCGCTCGAGATCGAGCTCGATCCCGTGGCGCGACGGATCTCGGGACGCGCGCGGATCCGCGTCGGGCCTCGCTCGCGACCCGTCAAGGAGATCGAGCTCGATTTCGTCGACCTCGACGTGCGCACGGTCGAAGGCGAGCGCGGCGAGCCCCTGGAGTTCACCCACGAGGACGGCCTGCTCACGATCCAGCTCGAGCGCGGATTGCGCGTTGGCGATTTCACCGAGTTCACCGTCATTTACGACGGCGCTCCGCGGCGCGGCCTGTACTTCAACGACTTCGAGAACGGCGCCGCGACGCAGGTGTTCACGCAGGGCGAATGCGAGGAATCGCGCGGCTGGTTTCCCTGCTTCGACCGCCCCGACGACCGCGCCACCAGCGAGGTCGCGGTGATCATGCCCGCGAAATGGACCTCGGTCGCGGCGGGCGAGCGCGTGGAGCGCCGCGAGCTCGCCAAGGATCGCGCGCTCGAGCGCTGGCGCATGAGCACGCCGCACCCGGCCTATCTCACGACGCTGGTCGCCGGCGATTTTTCGACGCAGACGGCCGAGTGGGACGGCATTCCGCTGGTGTACCTCGCCGATCCGAAGCTCGAGCCGTTCATGAGCGCGCGCTTCGCACAGACGCCCAAGGTGCTGGAGTTTCTCTCCAAGCTGACCGGCGTTCGCTATCCCTACGCGAAGTACAGCCAGGCCGCCGTCGCCAATTTTCAATTCGGCGGCATGGAGAACATCTCGGCCACGACCTTGACCGATACCTGGCTGACCGACGAGCGCGGAGCTCGCGACAATCCCGCGTTTGGATTGATCGCGCACGAAGCCGCTCACCAGTGGTTCGGCGATCTCCTGACCTGTCGCGACTGGTCGCACATCTGGCTCAACGAGGGATGGGCAACGTACGCGAACGAGCTGTACGTCGAGTCGTCCAAGGGCCGCGAGGCCTTCGAAGTGTCGATGGCCGCGACTCGCGACGGCTACTTGAACCTCGACGTCGGGCCCGCGCGCCGTCCGATGGTCCACGACGTGTACCGCGATCCGATGGACCTGTTCGTCACGGGGCACGCCTATCCGGGCGGGGCGAGCCGGCTGCACCAGCTGCGTTTCGAGCTCGGCGATGAAGCTTTCTTCGCCGGAGTGCGCCGCTACTTCACCGAGCACCGCGGAACTTCGGTCACGACCGAGGATTTCCGGCAGTCGATGGAGGCGGCCAGCGGACGCGACCTCTCGAGGTTCTTCCGGCAGTGGTTCTACACCAAGGGCTACCCCGAGTTCGCGATGAGCTGGGAGTGGGACGAGGCCACGCACAAGCTGGTGGTGTCGGTCGAGCAGATCCAGGCCGTCGCCGACGGGACGCCGGAGGTCTTTCGCACGCCCGCGGAGCTCGAGATCATGCCGAGCCGCGGCGAATCCGCGGAGCCGAAGATCGAGCGCGTCGCGATCGACAAGCGCAAGTCGAGCTTCAGCTTCGACGCGCCGCTGCGGCCGCGCTGGGTGCTCTTCGATCCCCACGGTTGGCTCGTCGCGCGCAGCTCGAGCGAGCGCGGCGGCAGCGAATGGGTGGCGATCGCCGAGGGCTCGAGCCATCCCCTCGCCCGCATCGAGGCGCTCGGCGTGCTCGGCCGGCTCGCGCGGGAAGGCAAGAACGATCGCGCACGCGCCGTGTTCGTCGGAGTGATCGAGGGCAGGCTTGCCGAGGACGCGCTGCCCGCCGTTCGCGTCGCCGCCGCGCGCGCCCTGGCCAGCCTGGCGCCAAGCTTCGGCCGCGGCCCGCTGATGGATGCAGCCGCGAACGACGCGGAGAGTTCCGTGCGTGTCGCGGCTCTGCAGGGACTCGCGGCCTTCTGTCCCGACGAGCGGCTCGCGGACTTCGCGCGCGAGCAGTACCAGGCGGGTTTCAGCTGGTCCACGATGGCCGCCGCCGTCGCCTTGGAAGCACAGGCGAAGCCGGAATCGGCTTTCGAGATCCTGACCGCTCAATTCGAAGTCACGTCGCCGCACGACGTGCTCCAGTACGGAGTGCTCGACAGCTTCGCGGGATTGAAGGACGATCGAGTCGTGGACGAGCTCTCGCGCATCGCGTTCGGGGCCAAGTCCTCTCCGCAAGCTCGCGAAGCCGCGGTGCGCGGTCTCGGGCGCGCGGCTCACGCGCGACCCGACATCCGCATGCAGATCGAAGCGCTGCTCGAAGATCCGGACTACCGCTTGCGCAGCGCGGCCATCGAAGCCCTGCAGGCTTTCCAGGATCCGCACGCGATTCCCGCGCTGCGCCGCGCCTATCCCAGGCTCGTCGATCCACGCCAGCGGCGCGCCGTCGAAGCGGTCCTGCGCGCTCCCTGGGCCAAAGCGATTTAGCCTCCTGTGACAACTGTCCTCAAGCGCCCCGGCGACGCGGCACTCCTCGAGGACATGCGGCGCGCTCTGCTCGCCGAATTCGGATCGCAGGCGATCTACCGGCACTTGATGCAGCGCGTGGACCACGCGGAGCTGCGCAGCCTGCTCGAGCGCCTTCACGCCGACGAAGCAGCGCAGATCGCTCGGCTGCGCGCCGTGATGCAAGCGCTGGGCGAAGCGCCCGTGTCGAAAAGTCGTCGCCGGCGCATCCTGGCCTGGGGCTTGGCCGCGCTGTCGCCCTTGACCGGCCGCAGGCTGGTGCTGCGCATCTGCGCCGAGGCCGAGACCACGGCCTCGCGCTGGTATGCGCAGTTCCACGAGTACCTGGCCGCGGTGGGGGAGTTCGAGCTGGCCCGGGCCTGCGGGGAGATGAGCGCCTTCAAGTTGCGGCGCGCCCACGCTTTGCAGCCCTGGCTCGATCTGCCGCGCGGCGCGGGGCTCTAGATTCCCGAGCTGGCTAGAATGCCGGCACTTCAAGCGAGCCTACGCTCGACACCCGACCCTCAATCTTCCAAAACACAGGTATCCATCATGTCCGAGACGACAACCGGCGGCATCCCGCGCATCGGTGATCCCGCCCCCGACTTCACGGCCACCACGACGCAAGGTCCGCTGGAGTTCACGAAGTGGCGGACAGGCAAGTGGGTCATCCTCTTCAGCCACCCTGCCGATTTCACACCCGTCTGCTCGACCGAGCTGGTCGAGTTCGCGAAAAGGCAAGCGGAGTTCGACGCGCTCGGCGTCAAGCTGATCGGACTCTCGATCGACTCGATCCACAGCCACCTCGCCTGGCGCGAGGATCTTCGCGAGAAGATGGGAACCGAGATCAAGTACCCGATGATCGCCGACATCGACATGAACGTGTCGAAGCTCTACGGCATGCTGCATCCGGGTGCCTCGGCGACCGCCACGGTGCGCGCCGTGTTCGTGATCGATCCCAAGGGGGTCGTTCGCGCGCTGGTCTACTACCCGATGAACGTCGGCCGCAACATCGACGAGATCAAGCGCCTGGTGGAAGCTCTGCAGACCGCGGACGCCAACGGCTGCGCCTGCCCCGTCAACTGGAAGGTGGGCGAAAAAGTCATCGTTCCGCCGCCGAAAACGGAGGAGGAAGTCGCCGAACGCGGCAAACACAATGAGTACGAGCGCGTCGCCTTCTATCTCAACAAGCGCGATCTCGCGGCGCCGAAGCCGGAACTCGCTGGCGCGAAAAAGTAATTTTCGAGAGCGGGCACCCGTTCATACTCTTCGTGATCGAAAAGTTTGAACGGAGCCTGCCTTCTGGAAAAAGGCTGCTGGCTCCTAGAACTTCAGATCGCGCAGGTCGTCGATCGAGAAATCCAGGCTGACTTCGTGATCGATGTTGATCAGGCGACCCGTTCCCTTGAACTGATTGAAGATCAAGGCCCCGTTCATGACGCGACCGTCCTTGAAGTAGAGCGTGACCTTGTCGGCCGTGCGCGCTCCGAGGAGCTGGTCGTACATGCGTTGGGAATCGGTGATTCGGCTTTTCATGGGTCTTGTGTGAGGACTTGGTCCTAGCGGTGCACCACGGTGCTCGCCCTTGCAGAGAGCGGACTTGCGTGCGCGGTCAGGAGCTCAGGAAGTCGCTCGACTAGGATCTTGGACCAGGATTCGAAGTTTGCACCTTGGTCGTTCAGGCGAATCAGTTCTTCCGGACTCACGAATTGACCTTCGAGAAGGTCTTCTTCGCGCACGCGGACATCGCCTTCGACCACCATCAGTTGCACCAATCCCACGTGAACAGCGCCCACGGGATTGGAATCGTCATTGAGCACGCCGACTCTGGCGAGGTGTGTGTCGCCCGAGATGTGAATCTCTTCGGCGATCTCGCGCCGCGAGCCATTGTCGATCGGGCTTTGTGTCAAGGTTCCGTCGGGGTTCACCGCCGCCGTCGCATCTTCTGGATTGATGTGACCGCCGACGCCAATCGAGAGCTTGTTCGCGAGTCGCGCTTCACCGCCCTTCGACAGTCGCCGCAGCAGGAAAACGTCTCCACCGCGCACGACCACCGTGTACGGAATCACCTGCTTCAAGTTGGGGTTCGACTCGGCGTGCGAGCGCTGCACGAAGAAACCGTGTCGCGCGACGCCGGCCTCGAACGCGGCGAGCGGGTACTCCTGCCCGAAGGGCATCAAGCCCTGCGGGTAGCAGTCGCGGAACAGGTCGTTGCGCGGCACGACGAAGACGAATTCCATGGAGCGGGTGGCCGGCGGGGGGGAGGGTGGTCGCCGAGGGCGGATGGCTGGTTCGGAGGGGGCAGGTCCACGTTCCGAGGGGCCGCAGGAGCGCTGCTCCGGGGACTGGCCTCTCGTTCCAGGACCTTTCAGAAGGCTAGGAGTTTCCCACAACCCCCCAGTCTGTCAAGGGCTTGGAGAGGTGCCGGGACTCCACCACTACATCTTGTGGTCCAGGCCTGGGAGGATCGCACCAGGTGCCGAAGGCGGGGGCTTGGCCGGACAGGGGAGGAGCGACGTGAGGAGCCCTGTAAGCCGGGTTCTGGCACCCCGTGAGGGGGAGACGGCCATTTCTCTGGGACCGACCTCGCGGCCGGCCTCGAACGATCTACCCGGAAGGCATGGCGCGGGTCGTCGCCGTGAGCCTTCCCTATTTGACCTTTCTCCGGGTGGGGTTTGCCCTGCCAGACCTGTCACCAGGCCCGCGGTGCGCTCTTACCGCACCGTTTCACCCTTACCGGAGGCTTTGCAGTCCCCGGCGGTTTGTTTTCTGTGGCACTTTCCCTGGCCTCGCGGCCGGTTGCCGTTAGCAACCACCCTGACCCGTGGAGCCCGGACTTTCCTCCCCGCCTTGCGGCGAAGCGGCCGTCCAGACTCCTCACGTCGCCGCCTAGCATAGACTGCCGGGCCGCACGCCCCTGTGCGGAATCGCCGATCTCTCCAGCCTCGTACCTCGATGCTCTCGCTGCTCGTCACGATCCTCCTCGCCACGAATCCGTCCACCCCCCGAGCAGAGTTTCCGGCCGCGGAGGTCTGCTTCGGCGACAAGTTCGAGGACCTCAAGCTGGCCTTCGAGCGCGCGGCGGTGGGCAAGGATCACGCCGCGCGGCAAGCGGCGCTCGAGGCTCTCGTCGCGAGCTCCAACCCCGCCGCGACTTCGGTGATCGGGGTGGAATACACGCGGGTCACGGCGATCGTCGACGAGCAGGAAGCGAAGGCCTTCCGCGCCCGCGGCCTGGTCGAGCGCAAGCAGATCCTGATCGAGCAATGGAAGTTGCGCGCGACCCGCGACGATTCGGCGAAGGCCGCGCTCGACAAGGAGATCAAGGCGCTCGCCGAGCAGAAGCAGGATCTCGAGAAGGCCGAGCGCAAGCTGGGCGAGGACGGACCCTGGCAGAAGGAGCTCGCGGCCGCGACGGAGCGACTGCTCGCAGCCCTTTCTCCGGAGAAGCGCAAGAAGGCAGAGGCCGATCTCCTGGCCGACGCCAGCGAGAATCCCTCGGCCGAAGTGCGCGCTGGATCGATCGACCTGCTCGGCGCGGTGGGCACCATGGACAGCGCCGGCGCGCTGGCGCGACTGGCGCAGAGTCTGGGTGAGACGAGCGACAAGCTCATCGACCGCCTGCCCAAGCTGATGCTCGAGGTGCACAAGATGGAGGCGCGCCTCGCCAAGGAAGCCGGCAAGCAGAACGACGGATTCTCGAAGGCGACCTATGACCAGTACGACGCGGTCAAGCGCGACGCCGCCGAGGTGCGCAAGAAAATCCACGAGACCTCGGTCCAATCGGATCGCGCGGCCAAGGCCGCCGCGGTCGGAATCGCGCGCGGCCGCGGCAAGGAGCTCGACGAAGTCGCCGCCGCTTTGATTCGCGCCTGGAAGAAGAGCAAGGGTCGCGGCCGGCTCGCGGTGCTCCAGGTGCTCTCCTCGGCGAAGGTCGAGGGTCTGCGCGCGGCGCTGCGCGCCCAGCTCGCGGCCGAGACGGAACCCTTGTCGCGCGCGGAGTGGATCGACGCCCTCGCGGCGCAGGGCGACACGACGATCGCTCCCGACCTCTTGCAGAAGCATCTGCTCGATCCGACGTGGGTGGTCAAGAGCCGCGCGGCCCACGCGCTCGCCACGCTGCGCTCGCGCGAAGCGATTCCCGTGCTGATAGCGCGCCTCGCCGTCGAGGAGGGCCGCGTGCGCACCGACGTCGGACAGGCGCTGACCTCCCTGACCGGTCAGAACTTCCGCGGCAACCTCGAATTGTGGCAGCGCTGGTGGAAGGACAATGAAGCCGGCTTCCAGGTCGCGCCGCAGGAGCCGGCGAAGACCGCGCTCGAGGAAGCGAAGGAAGCGGTCGGAGTTTCCTTCTTCGGCATCAGCACCGAGAGCCAGCACGTCCTGTTCGTGATCGACTGCTCGCTGTCGATGAACTTCTCGATGACTCCGAAGAACAATCCGACCGACGATCCGGGTCGGCCCTTCGACACGCCCGACGAATCCAAGGGCGAATTCTCGCGGCTCACCGCCGCCAAGCGCGACCTGGAGAAGGCGCTGGGCGGGATCAAGGACGGCGGCGAGTTCGACATCATCTGCTACGCCGCCGACGTCTGGGCCTGGGACGACACGCCGGCCACGATGTCGCCGGCGACGCGCAAGGAAGCCCTGGCCTACATCGCATCCCTGGAAGGGGCCGCGGGGACGAACATCTATTCCGCGCTGGAAAAGGCCTTCGACATGTCCGGGGTCAAGCCCGGCAGCGCCTGGTCGAAGCCGGTCTACGACACGATCTTCTTCCTGACCGATGGGCGCGCGACGATCGGCGTGACCACGGTCACGGAAGAGATCCTGTCCTTCGTGCGCGAGCGCAACGCCAACGCCGGGATCGTGATCCACACCATCGGACTCTCCGGCGCGCAGGACGCGGATCTCTTGAGCCGGCTCGCGAGCGAGAACGGTGGTCTGTACGTCGCGCGCTAGCCGCACCGACCCATCCATGGCCGCTGCTGAACCGCTGACGACGTATCTCGAGCTGCGCGTGTCCGCGCCCGACGGCAGCGAGGGGGCCGGGCTGACGCACCATTCCTCGGGCCTGTTCCTGCTGCATGTGCTCGAGGTCGCGGCCTACGGCGAGCCGATCGGCGGCGTGACGATCGTGCACGACGCCGGCGACCACGGTGCCCGCTACCTCGCGGCCGCGCGCGTGCTGGCGGAGCAGCATTGGGCCGTGGCCCTTCCGGACATGCGCGGTCACGGCCGCTCGGAAGGACCGCGCGGTCATTCGCTCGGCGCCCGCGAGGTCCTGCGCGACCTGCAATCGGTGCAGGATCACCTGGCCTACCGCCTGCCCGATGCGCCCAAGGTGCTGATCGGCCAGGGTCTCGGCGCCTTGTACGCCCTGCACTTCGCGCTGGAGAAACCGGATGCCCTGGCGGCCCTGGTGCTGCTCTCGCCGCGCTGGAAGCCGGCCTTCGACCTTCCCAAGCCCGCCAGCGGCTTGAAGAAGCTGTTCAGCAAGCCCGCGCCCACGGACGGGGCCCGCATCGGCAATCGATCGGCCGCGCTGAGCGGAGTTGCCGCGGAGCGCAACGCCTGGGAAGGCGACGCCCTGGTTCACGACGTGATCACGCGGCGCGCGGCGGAAGCGGCGCTCGAGCTCGCGCAGGATTGCCGCAAGCGCGCGAGCGAGCTGCGCGTGCCCACTCTTCTGCTGCACGGCGAGAGCGACGAGATTGCCGCTGCTGCGGACAGCAAGGCCTTCGCATCGCCGGTCGTGGAGCTCAGGCTCTTTCCCGGCAAGGCTCACGATCTGCTGCACGAAAGCGGCGCGGATCAGCTGATGGGCGAGATCGCAGCCTGGCTCGCCGGCGTGATCGCCAGGGCCAGGGCCTGAGGTCTCAGGCAGGCTCGCCGGCCTCGATCCAGTCGCGCAAGAGCACCAGGGCCGAGAAGCTGTCCTTGTGTGCCTTGCGATCGCGCACGGAGATCTGCGCATCGCGCATCAAGTCCTCGGCGGCCTTCGTCGAGAGGCGCTCGTCGACGAACACGATCGCGACGCGTGGGAAGCGCGCGCTGAGCTTCGCCGCGAACGCGCGCACTTCCGCCGCGCGCGAGCCCTCGCTGCCGTCCATGTTGTAGGGCAGGCCGATCACGAAGCTCCCGACGTCGCGCTCGTCGAGCAGAGCCTGGATGAAATCGAAGAGCCCCGGTCCGTTCGCGTCGTCGCGCCAGGCAGCCAGCGGAGTGGTCGCCAGGCGCAGGGGGTCGGCGACCGCGAAACCGCAGCGGCGCTCGCCGTGGTCGATGGCGAGCGCCGATCGTTTCATGGCGCTCACACGAAGGGCGAGCCTTCGCGCGCCATGCGCTCGACCAGGGCGCGGACTTCGTCGGCGCGCTCGCGCGTGGCGACGAGGACCGCGTTGCCGGCGCGCACGACGACCAGGTTCTCCACGCCGATCAAGGCGATCAGCTGGCCCGCTTCTCCGTAGACGATGTTGTCGGCTCCCTCGAGGTTGGCGAGGGTCGCGCCGCCGGTGAGTCGATTGCCGTCGGCGTCGGCCTCCAGGACATCGGCGAGCGCCGTCCAGGCTCCGACGTCACTCCAGAAGTAGTCGATCGGGAGCGTGCGCACATCCGATTCGCGCTCGAGCACCGCGACGTCGATCGAGATGCTCTGCAAGCCCGCGTACGCGCTCCGCAGCTCGCCGCCCACGGGTAATTTCTCCAGAGCGCGCAGCGCCGCGGGAAAATGGCGCTCGAAGGCGGCGAGGATCGTGTCCGTGCGCCAGGCGAAAATGCCCGCGTTCCACAGGAAACGGCCGGAGTCCAGGAATTCGCGCGCGCGCTCGGCATTGGGCTTCTCGACGAAGCGTCGCACGCGCAACACCGGCTCGCTCCCGCGCTGTCCCAGCGACTCGCCGACTTCGATGTAGCCGAAGCCCGTCGCGGGCCGTGTCGGTCGGATGCCGAAAGTGACCAGCGAGCCGCTCTCTCGCGCTTCGTCCAGGCCCGCGGCGAGGCTCGCGCGGAAACGTTCGACGGGTCGGATCACGTGATCCGCCGGCAGCACGACCTGGACCGAATCCGCAGAGCGCCGGCGGATTTCCAGCGCTGCCCAGGCGACGCAAGGCGCGGTGTTGCGCGCGTGGGGCTCGAAGAGGAAGTTCTCCACCGGAAGTCCGGGCAGGGCCTTGGCCAGCTCGCGCGCCTGACTTTCCGCGCTGACCACCAGGATGCGCTCGCGCGGCACCACACCCTCCAGTCGCTCGAGTGTCTGTGCGACCAGCGGCTGCGGCGCGCCGATCGGCAGGTACTGCTTGGGCAGGCTGCGCCGGCTCGCGGGCCAGAAACGCGTACCGGATCCTCCGGCCATGATCACGGCGAACGCATCCATCGGCGGGGCACTTATCCACTGCGCGGGCTCTGGCCGCAAGTCGCGGCTCGCGCGGACTCGCGAAAAAGAGCCCGGCGCCCAACGATCGCGATCAGAAACGCGGCGGCAGGGGGCTCAGGCTCGGCAAGGGCAGCTCGCGTTTGGCGCGGTTGCCCGAGCGCAGGAACGACAAGGCGCCCTTGAGCACGATCTGCGGCCGCGACATGTCGCCGCGCACGGAGATCGACAGCAGGTTGTTCTGGATCCAGTACCACAAGCGCGTCACCGGCCCGAGGCGGTCGACCAGCGCGAATCGCACCTGAAGATCGTGCTCCAGGCGGCCGTCGAGGTCGAGCTTGCCCGAGCCGACCAGCTGCAGGAGCGGGCTCTCGACGTGGATCGCCTCCATGCGGATCACGCCGTCGGCCAGCGAGAAGCGACTCTTCATGCGCTCGAACACCGCGCTCGAATCCAGCCCCAGCTGCGAGAGCAGGTCGCGCATCACGGGGATCGACCACAGCCGCGTGTCGCGCAGGTGCACCCAACCGTCGCCGATGATCCCGGTCAGCCGGTCCAGGCTGCCCTCGAGTCGGATCTCGGCGTCGAGCACGCCGGTGTCGGCGAATTCCGACTGGAACATGCCGCGCAAGAGACCGCCGAGCTCCACGTCGCGCAGGGCGAGGCCGAGCTCGAATCGATAGGGATCGAGCAGGTCCATGGTGAAGGCCGGTCCCGAGGCGCTGGTGCGCTCGCGTTCGTCGGGGCCGTTGACCTGAGCGAGATCGCAGATGCGGCCGCCCTCGAGCTG
>DATHET010000003.1:0-9385 GCA_035490315.1 Planctomycetota bacterium | reverse complement strand
GGCTGCCCATGGGCCCGCCAGCAGCTCATCCGGGGCTTTGCACAATCATGCGGGGCAGTTTCGAGGGGGGGCGGGCGCGCTTCCATTAATGGAGGGTGGGTCTGGCGGGCCAGGGGTGACTCGACCGCTGACGCCTGGATCGACCGCGGACGGCCCGCACTCGAACTCGGTCTACAATCCGCGTCTTGAACACCTCCGCGCTCGAGCTGTCCCGTTACCTGACCTCGTTCCAGGCGCGCAGGCTTGCGCTCTACCGATTCGACGTCGTGGTCCTGGGGACCGGCGCGGCGGGATCGACGGCGGCCCTCGCGGCGGCGAAGGGCGGCGCTTCGGTGGCCCTGATCGCCAAGGACCAGTTCGCGGAGACCAACACCCAGTACGCCCAAGGCGGCGTCGCGGCGGTCCTCTCGCCCACGGACTCGCTCGAATCGCACCGCGCGGACACTCTGGCCCTGGGTTGCGGGCTGTGCGAGCCGGAGGTCGTCGAGCGCGTGGTCAGCGGCGGCCCGGCGGCGATCGAGCGGCTGCGCGCTCTCGGCGCGGAGTTCGACAGCGACGCGACGGGGCATCTCGATCTTTCCCGCGAAGGCGGCCATTCCCATGCGCGCATCGTGCATGCGAACGGCGCGGCCACCGGGATGGAGGTCCAGAAGACTCTGGGGCGGGCGGTCACGAGCAACGGCGACATCGCGATTTTCGAGCGCTGCTTTGCCATCGATCTGCTCACCACCCGCGAAGCTGGCGAAGAGAGCGCGCGTATCAGCGGCGTGCTCGCTCAGACTCAGCGCGGGGAGCTCGTGGTCTTCGGCGCGGACCAGGTGATCCTGGCCACCGGCGGCGGGGGACAGCTCTACCGCGAGACCACCAACCCGACCATCGCGACCGGAGACGGCGTGGCCATGGCCTTCCGCGCGGGCTCGCGCGTGCGCGACCTCGAGTTCTTCCAGTTCCACCCGACCTGCCTGTACATCGCGGGCGCCGCTCGCGTCCTGATCAGCGAGATCGTGCGCGGCGAGGGCGGGATCCTGCGCGACCGGCAGGGCGTGCGTTTCATGCCCGAGTACCACAAGAGCGCCGAGCTCGCGCCGCGCGACGTGGTCAGCCGCGCCTGCTTCGATCGCATGGTGCGCACCGGCGACACCAATGTGTACCTCGATCTGTCCGAGCTCGATCGCGATCCGCACAAGCTCTTCCCGGGCATCAGCCGCATCTGCAGCTACTTCAAGATTGACATCGCCAAGGATCCGATCCCGGTGCGGCCGGGCGCGCACTACATGATCGGCGGTGTGCGTGTCGACGTCGACGGGCGCGCGGACATTGCGGGCCTCTGGGCGGTCGGCGAGTGCGCGAGCACGGGATTGCATGGCGCGAATCGCATGGGGTCGAACTCGCTGCTCGAAGGATTGGTCCTCGGCGAGGTCGCGGGAAGGCTCGCAGCGCGCGAGGCTCGCGGCGGGAAGGACGTGGCGGGGGACTTGACCCTCGCATCCGCGCGGGCGGCGGCGCCGGCGGACGTCAAGCTCTCGATCGAGGACTTGACCTACTCCCTCAAGTCCTTGATGTGGCGTCAGATGGGCATCGTGCGCTCGGAGGACACTGTCCTGGACGCGATTTCCAAGCTCGAGTTCTGGACGCGGGCGGTCGCGAGCCTGGGGACGTCGGATAGCAAGTCCTGGGAGCTGGTCAACATGCTGACCCTCGCTCGGCTCGCTTCGGAGAGCGCCCTGGCGCGCACGGAATCGCGCGGGACTCACGAGCGCTCGGACTTTCCGAGCATGGATCCCGCCTGGCGCGTGCACACGGTGCTCGCCAGTGTCGAGGAGGGTGGTACGATCCGTTCGCTGAACCACGAACGTGAATCGATCGCCGACTCGGCGCTGGTCCGATGACCAAGTCCTCCCGGCCGACCGCAAGACCGCGCGAACGCGTGCTGGTTTGCGGCGTGATCCTGCCCGGACAGATCGAGGAGCACGGCGGGCCCTTGGGCGAGCTGCGCGAGCTTCTTCGCGCGGCGGAAGCGGACCCTGTCGGATCGGGGATCGTGCAGTACAAGGACACGCCGGATCCGGCGACGCTGCTCGGCAAGGGCAAGGTGGCGGAGATCAAGAGCGAGATCGAGCTGCTCGAGCCCGACGCGGTCGCGGTCGACAACGATCTTTCGCCGGGCAACATCCGCAACCTGGAGAAGGCCTGGGGCGTGCGCGTGCTCGACCGCAGCGAGGTGATCCTCGACATTTTCGCCAAGCGCGCGCGCACCGCGGAGTCGCGGCTGCAGGTCGAGCTGGCGCAGGCGGAGTATCTCTTGCCGCGCTTGAAGCGCATGTGGACGCACCTCGAGCGCATGGAAGGCGCGGTCGGGACGCGCGGGCCGGGTGAGACGCAGCTCGAGACGGACAAGCGACTCCTGCGCAAGCGCGTCACGGATCTGCGCCGCGAGCTCAAGGTGATCGCGGAGCGGCGGCAGCGCGAAGTGCGCTCGCGACACGATCAATTCACGGTGGGACTCGTCGGGTACACCAACGCGGGCAAGTCGACGCTGCTCAATCGTCTGACGGGCTCGACCGAGCTCGCGGTCGACATGCTGTTTGCCACGCTCGACACGCGCACGCGCCAGTGGCGCCTGCCCGACGGGCGCAGCGTGCTGCTCTCCGACACGGTCGGATTCCTGCAGCGCTTGCCGCACCACCTGGTTGCCTCGTTCCACGCCACCTTGGAGGAGACGTTGCACGCGGATCTGCTGCTGCACGTGGTCGATGCCTCGCATCCCGATGCTTCGACGCAGATCGACGCGGTCGACGGGGTGCTCGACTCCATTGCCTGGGCGGATCGGCGCGAGATCCTCGTGTTCAACAAGATCGATCGCGTGCCGGAGCCGCTCGCGCTGCATTCGCTGGCCCAGGGGCGCAAGAACGAGGTGGTGTTCATCTCGGCCGAGACCGGCGCGGGCCTCGAGCGGCTGACGCAGATCGTGCTGCGCGAGCTCGATTCGCGCTCGATCGTCGCGCGCTTGACCGTGCCGATCGCCGACGGGCGCAGCGCGGCCCTCGCGCGGGCGAGCGGGGCGCTGCAGTCCGAGGAGATGGTCGGCGAGGAAGCGCTGAACTTCGTGCTCAAGCTTTCCGCGGGAGCGCTCGGCGGCTTGCGGCGCGGGCTCGCGCGCGACGTCGAGGTCGAGATCCTGTCCGCCGGACGCGACGCGGGCGAGGCGCACCTCGACGCGGCGCGCTCGCGCAAGTCCTGGTGAAACGCGCCGACTCGGAGTCGGAGCGCTCTTGTGCGCCGCGATGCACAGCGTCCCGCCAGGGAAGGTGAACTGCCAGCGCGTGGAGCGCGCTGCGGCGCGGAGAAACCGCGCTACTTCTTCAGCACGACGCCCAGGCGCTCGAGCGTCGGCAGCTTGAGCTGCATCCCGGCGCGCAGGCCGTTCGCGTCCTCGAGTCCGTTGTACTTCGCGAGCTTGGTCACGAGATCGACCGGCGCGTGGCCGTAGTGATCGTGGGCGATCTGTGACAAGGACTGGCCGGCGCTGACTTCCATCACGAAGTCGCCCGGCGGGGGCGCGGGCACCGGAACGGGAGCGGGCTGCGGTTGAGCGGGGTTCGCCGGCGGCTCGACGCCTTTCGACGCGTCCGCCGCGGCCACGGGATTTCCCGCGGGGCGGCCGATCACCACCACGCCCTCTTCTTTCCCGAGCAGCCCGCTCTGCGTGCGCGCGACATTCCCGGCGCTGATCTCTCCAGCGATCGCGCGCTCCTCGCGCAGTCGCTGGAGGCGACTCTGTTGCCACAAGGCGGCCGCTCCGAATCCGCAAGCGAGGATCAGGAGCAGGATCAGGGTGCGCACGACGCGTGGATGCTCAGGCGACGGGACTCTTGCTTCCCGGGTTGCGAGCGGCGAGCTCTTCGCGCTCGCGCTCCAACGCGTCGTTACGGATCGCGCGCTTCTCGAGCCAGATGAAGATCGGCGAAGCGATGTAGATCGACGAGAAGGTTCCGGTCGCGATGCCGAAGGTCATCGCGAAGGCGAATCCTTCGAGGACGTTGCCGCTGCCCAGGTTGAACAGGAGCACGATCAGGATCGTCGCCACGGTCGTGCCCGAGGTCATGATCGTCCGCGAGAAGGTCTGGTTGATCGACTTGTTGACGATCTCCTCCAGCGTGCCCTTCATGCGCGGCCGGTTCTCGCGGATACGGTCGAACACGATGATCGTGTCGTTGATCGAGTAGCCGACGATGGTCAGGAAGACCGCGATCGAGCCCATGTCGAACTCGGTGTGGATGAACGGGATCCAGATCAGGAAGGAGATCGCTCCGACGGTGAACAACAGGTCGTGGATCAGGGACGAGACCGCGGCAAAGCCGTACGAGTACTCCGAGAAGCGCACCCGGATGTAGATCACGGTCATGAACATGGAGAGCACCAGGGCGATGATCGCCGAGTTGCGCAGCTCGTCGACGACCTGGCGGCCGATGATGCTCGATTCGGGGATCTGCTCCGCGAGGCGCATCGGCTTGCCCGTCGAATCGGTGGTGCCGATGATCGTGCTCTTGATCTTGGTCGGCAGGTCGTCGTCGGAGATGCCCGGCCGCGTGGTCGCGGTGAACGAGACGACGTCCTTGCGCGATTCGTCGCGCCAGGAGGCCTGGACGTCCTTCAGCTCCGCGGATTCGAGCCGCGATTTGACGTCCGCCAGCGGGTGCATGGACTCGAAGTACAGCGTGCCTTCGACCGCGCTCGACTCCGTCCCCTGGGTCTGCTTGACGGTGAGCTCGTTCTTCTGGAGCAGGTCCTCCAGCCCGTGCGCGATCAGCTGCTTGAAGTAGCCCTCGCTGCCGGCCTGCGCGCCCTCTTCGCCGGGCTTGTGATCGGCCTTGAAGGTGATGCGGAACTGCGTGAAGGTTTTCGGCGCGACTTTCGAGGCGGGCAGGCCGACGACTTCCGCCGACGCGAACTCCCCGCCGAGGCCTTGCACGCGCGAGCGCAGCGTCTCGTCGATCACCGGCTGCTCGGTGCGCACGCGCAGCGTGGCTCCGCCGAGGAAATCGATGCCGAACTTGCGCTTCGGTTCCAGCCAGATGAACAGCGAGATGCCGGCGACCATCAGGACAGCCGAGGCGATCAGCGCCATCTTCGTCTTGCCGATGACGTCGTAATTCGCGTCCGCGAGCCAGCGCTTCATCTTGAAGGGTTGGTTGGGGAAGCGCTCGAGGTGCCAGTGGACCAGAAGTCGCACGACCACCACCGCGGCGAACATCGACGTCAAGACGCCGATGATCAGGGTCACCGCGAAGCCGCGGATCGGGCCGGTGCCGATGAAGTACAGGATCAATCCCGACAGGACCGTCGTCACGTTCGAGTCGACGATCGCCGACATCGCGTGGCCGAAGCCGGCCTTGGCCGCCTGCAATGGTTTCTTGCCGCTGTCCTGCTCTTCGCGCATGCGGTCGAAGATCAGGATGTTCGCGTCGACCGCCATGCCGACGCCGAGGATGATCCCCGCGATGCCGGGCATGGTCAGGATCGCCTGGAAAGCGACCAGCATGCCCATCTGCATCAAGAGGTTGATCAACAGGCCGATCGAGGCGTAGACGCCGAGCCACTTGTAGTAGCCGCACATGAACAGCACGATCACCCCGATCGCGGTCAAGGCCATGATCCAGCCTTGATCGACGTACTGCTCGCCGACGGTCGCGCCGACGTCTTCGCGCTGCTGCAGCACGGGCTTGATCTGCAGCGAGCCGGAGCGCAGCACCTTGACCATCGAGTCGACCTGGGGGTCGGTGAAGCGCCCGGAGATCTGCGCCTGCCCCGGCAGCTTCTCGTTGATCGTCGCGAGCGAGACGATCTCGTCGTTGAGCACGATCGCCATGCCTTCTTTGACGTGCGAGCCGGTGAAGTCGCCGAAGGGGCCGACCTTGTCCGGCTTCATCTGGAAGCTGACCGCGGGGAACCCGACCTGGTCCTGCGACTTCGCGACGCTGGCGAGGTTGGCCCCGGTGAAGGTCCATTCCTCCTTCGGCACCGCCAGCGGCATGATCGTTTCTTCTCTCGGGCGCGGCTGTTGACCTTCGTCGGTGCGGCGCGGGTACCAGCGGAATTGCGGCGGCGGTCCTCCCTGGGCTTCGGTCAGCGAGTTGAAGCGCCCGATCGAGACCTGCGCGTTCTCGGGTTTCGTCAGCCAGTCGACGACTTTCTGCCGCTCCGCGGCCATGTCCTTGCCCGCGGCCGTGAAGTCGGCATCCGTCGCGGCGATGTAGAAGCGCATGTCGCCGAGCTCGGTGATCAAGCGCTCGATCTGGTCGTCGCTGACCAGCACCACCGTCGAACCGGCCGCGTGGGCCACGACCGACGTACCCGCCTCGCCGCGGTTCTCGATGTTCAGCTGGTCGCCGACGCGCGAGGCGTAGCGGATCTTCTCGCCGCCGACTTCGACCACGCCGCCGGCGCCGGGGAAGCCCTCGAGCACGCCGGGCTCGGTCGCGACGAGCTTGATCGCGTCGCGCACCTTCGCATCGCCCTCGCCGGCGATTTCCACCGCGGTGGTCCCGCGCGCGTTCTTGCCGGTGACCTGGACGCTGCGCGGCAGCGCGATCTCGATCCGGTTGGAGCCGAGCTTGCGGATCGTCGGGTTGCGCACGCCCTCCGGGTCGATCCGGCCGCGGATGATCGCGATGGTCTCATCGATGATCTGGTCCTGCGGGGTGGAGCGGTCGAGGGCTCCGTCCGCATAGGCCTGCTCGAAGTCGAGCCCGTACACCAGACGCACCCCTCCGGCGAGGTCGAGGCCGAGCTTGATCGGCCGCTCGGGAACGACGAGCAGGAGGATGGAGCCGACCACCATGAAGGCGATCAGCAGGAGCAATCGGCGTGCGTTTTCGACCATGGAGGAAAGATCCCGGGGCGGCGGACCTTGGCGGGTGAGTGCTTGGAAGGAGCGCCGTCGACGCCGGCTCCGATCGTCGGCCTTGCGGCGAACCTAGGAGCCCGTTGAGAAAGTCGCCGTAGCGAGGCACAGCGCGGGATGGCGAGACGAGGAGCGCGACGGAACGCGCGCAAGGGTTCCCACGTTAGAGCGCGAAGCGCTCGTAGCGAAGGCTCCTGCGGAGCCTTCGCAGTGGGAGGCGGCCTGCCGGGCCGCTGAGCACGACGTTCCTAGCGCGACGAGGTATCGCCGAAGCGCGCGAAGCCGAGTAGGCGACTTTTTCAACGGGCTCCTGGCGGTCGATCAGACCGTGACCTTTTCGGCCTTGTTCTTGCCGGTGGCGGGCGCGGGCGGTTCCGGAGCGGTCTGGGGCTCGTCGCGATCGGCGCGCGAGCCGAGGACTTCCTTGAGACGCGTGCGCTTGCCGACGCGGTCGCGCAGGAAGTAGAGCTTCGAGCGCCGCGTCTCGCCGCGGCGGGTGGTCACGATGTCCTTGACGCGCGGGCTGTGCATCGGGAAGACGCGCTCGACGCCTTCGCCCTGCACGATCCGGCGCACGGTGATCGTCTTGCGGATTCCGCGGCCGCGCATCCCGATCACGACGCCGATGAAGAGCTGGATCCGCTCCTTCTCGCCTTCCTTGATCAGGTAGTGCACCTCGACGGAGTCGCCCACCTGGACCTTGGGGAGCTGGGCCTTGCCAGTCTCTTTCTCGATGATTTGGATCAGGTGCATGGTGAGCTCCGGGAGGGCGCGACGGGCGCCCGCGATTCGCAAAGGGTTCGGTCGACCGCTCGCCGTCGGCGGCGCAGTCGTCTAGTGAAGGATTGAGTTGTCGGGGAAAGCGCCCTGGCCGCGCAGCGCGGTTTTTTCGCGCGCGGCATGCAGGCGCCATTGTTCGATGGCCGAGTGATCGCCGTTGAGGAGCACTTCGGGGACCTCGAGTCCGCGCCACTGCCTGGGTCGCGTGTAATGCGGGCAGTCGAGCTGGTCGTCGTGCCGGAAGGACTCCTGGAGGGAGGATTCTTCGTGGCCGAGGACGCCGGGCAGGAGCCGCGCAACCGCTTCGGTGATCGCCAGGGCGGCGAGCTCGCCGCCGGACAGGACGAAATCACCGAGCGAGAGGTCCTCGAAGGCCACCAGGCGGCGGACGCGCTCGTCGAAGCCTTCGTAGCGGCCGCAGAGGAACAAGAGGCGCTCTTCGCCAGCCAGGTCGCGGGCCGTCGCTTGACGGAAAACCGGGCCGGAAGGGCAGAGGGCGAACTTGCGGAAGACTCCGTGGCGCGCCTCGAGCCATTCGACGGCCTCGACGATGGGCTCGGGCTTGAGCAGCATGCCGGGTCCGCCGCCAAAAGGCCGGTCGTCGACCGTGCGGTGGCGATCGCGCGTGAAATCGCGCAGGTCGACAGGCAGGATCTTGACCAGACCCTTGTCCTGGGCGAGGCCGAGAATGCTCTCCCGGGCGTACGCCTCGACGGCGTCGGGAAACAAGGTCAGGATGACAAAGAGCGGCACGTTGCCCCCCAGTTGAAAGGCCCAGCAGGGTACGGCTGGCCCCCCGACGCGTCAAGGATTTGGGCTCCCGGACGGGGTGTGGACTTGCTCCCGCGCCTGCCCGCGCGGAGGATCCCAGGCCCGCTTCCCATGTTCACCGGCCTGATCTCGCACTGCGTCCCCTGCTCGCGAGTCGAACGCCTGGGCAGCGGGATGCGCCTGGCCCTCGCGAATCCCTGGCGCAGCGATCGCGCGGACCCGGTCCAGGCGGGGGAGAGCATCGCGGTCAGCGGTTGCTGCCTGACCGTCGCGACGGAAGTCGAGGGCGAGCTGATTTTCGACCTATCGGCCGAGACCCTCGCGCGCACCTGGTTCGGCGAGCTCGAGGCCGGCCGGCCGCTCAACCTCGAGCGCAGCGTCAAGCTCGCCGATCGCCTCGGCGGTCACCTCGTCTCGGCCCACGTCGATGCCACGGGCGAGTTGCTCGGCCAGGCCGATTCGAAAGACGGCGGCCGCGTCCTGCATTTCCGCGCGCCGCCCGCCGTCGAGCGCTACCTGATCGACAAGGGCAGCGTCGCCATCGACGGCATCTCCTTGACCGTCGTTGCGCCCCAGCGCGGCGAATTCACCGTCGCCGTAATTCCGACCACGCTCACCGCGACCAGCCTCGGCTCCGCCCGCCCCGGCCAACGCGTCAACCTCGAGGCCGACCAGATCGGCAAGTGGATCGAGAAGCTGCTCGGCACCCGGTAGACCCGCTCGGTACCCGGTATTCCACCACCATTTTTTACACGCCGTGTAAAAAATGGCGGTGGAATACCGGGTACTTAGAAGACGCTGAAGAGGACGGAGGTGAAGGCGGTGATCGGGGCGGCTTCGCGGTATTCCTCGAGCGCGCCGCTGATCGTGAGGATGGCCTTGCGGATCTCGACGTAGAGATCGTCGTCCATGACCAGCTTGCCGATGCTG
>DATHET010000002.1:0-8030 GCA_035490315.1 Planctomycetota bacterium | reverse complement strand
GTCCACGACACCGACAACTATCAAAGCCCCCTGTCGACGCGCTACTCCAGCCCCGGCATGCGGAAACTTTTTTCCGATCAGCACCGGATCGAGACCTGGCGCTCGCTGTGGATCGCGCTCGCCAAGGCGGAGCGGGATCTCGGCCTTCCGATCAGCGCGGAGCAGATCGCCGAGCTCGAGGCTCACGCCAAGGACATCGACTTCGAGGCGGCTGCTCGCCACGAGCGAGCCCTGCGCCACGACGTGATGGCCCACGTGCACACCTATGGCGATGCGTGCCCCAAGGCTCGCGGCATCATCCACCTGGGCGCGACCTCCTGTTTCGTGACCGACAACGCGGACCTGATGGTTTTTCGCGATGGGCTGCGGCTGATCCGGCGGCAGGTGGTCAGCACGATCGCGGTGCTTGCCCGCTTCGCCCGCGAGCACAAGGACCTCCCCACGCTCGGCCTGACGCACTTCCAACCTGCGCAAGCCACGACCGTCGGCAAGCGCGCCTGCCTCTGGATCCAAGATCTCGTGCACGACCTCGAGGACCTCGATCACGCGGAGCAACACATCCGCTTCCGCGGCGTGAAGGGCGCGACCGGGACCCAGGCTTCCTTCCTGGAACTGTTCGGCGGCGATCACGCGAAGGTCCGCGAGCTCGATCGGCGCGTCACGCAAGCGATGGGCTTCGAGCGCTGTTTTTCGGTCACGGGCCAGACGTACCCGCGCCAGATGGATTTTCGCGTGGCCCAGGCCCTCTCGAGCTTGGCGCAGTCCGCGAACAAGTTCGCGACGGACCTGCGGCTCCTCGCTCACCGGCGCGAAATGGAAGAGCCGTTCGAGGACAAGCAGATCGGCTCGTCCGCGATGCCCTGGAAGCGAAACCCGATGCGCAGCGAACGGATCTGCGCCCTCGCGCGCTTCGTGATCAGCCTGCTCGACAACAGCGCGAACACAGCGGCGAACCAGTGGCTCGAGCGCACGCTCGACGACAGCGCCAACCGCAGACTCGCGATGTCGGAGATGTTCCTCGCCACCGACGCGCTGCTCAACCTGTACCTCAACGTCGCTTCCGGACTGGTCGTCTACCCGGAGGTCGTGCGGCGCAACCTGCTCGAGGAACTGCCCTTCCTGGCATCCGAGCATCTGATGATGGAGGCCGTGAAGGCCGGCGGCGATCGCCAGGCCGTGCACGAAGCGCTGCGCGTTCACTCGCGCGAGGCGGCTCGCGTCATCAAGATGGAGGGCGGGCGCAATACGCTGCGCGAGCGGCTCGCCGCGGATCCGGCTTTTGCGGGCGTCGCGTCGAAGTTCGAGCACCTGCTCGATCCGCGACACTTCGTCGGTCGCGCCCCCGAGCAGGTCATCGAATTCCTGAGCGAGGATGTCGAGCCGCTGCTCGAACGCCACCGAGCCCTGGTCGGGGCCGAGGCCGCAGTCCACGTATGAAATCGGATCGCCGGGAATGCCGGCGATGACACTTCGACTGCGGTCGCAAGGGTTTCGCCCCATTCCATGGCGGCCTTGGGCACCCCGCCCGGCCCGGACCCGCTTCCCACGCCGTTTTCCTGGTGAAGTTTGGCGCGGTTTCGGCCGAGCCGATCCCCTGGGCCCCGCGGGAGGCCCCTGGCCTGCTGACTCCGAGAGGATTTGTCCAATCCGAGGCCGGCCAGGGTCCCGGATTTCCCCCTGGCAGGCCTCGCGGGTAAGTTTTCGAGTGCGGCCCCCCCGTGTGTCGATACTCGCAGCACACCCCGCTCGCCACCGCTAACCCCAACGCCCCCCCCCGACCGTCCGCCGTGACTGCTCCGGGCATTCCCAACAACTACGTCCTGTCGACCTCGTGCTTCGGCGACCGCCTTAGGACGATCGAGGACCAGGCCTTCGCCGCTGTGGCGATGGGGTTTCGCGCCATCGAGTTGGGACTCTCCGAATCGCCCGTGCCGCTGACGGGCTTCGAGGACACTCGGCGCGAGACCGGTGTGCGGCTTGCCGCTGTGGTCGCTGGGTGTCTGCGGCCTCGCGTGCAACGCATGCCCTGCACGATGCTTTCCAGCCCGCGCGACGAAGAGCGAGAACAGGCGAAGCTCTCGATCCGCCGGCACATCCAGCTCGCGCAACGACTCGGCGCTCCGTTCGTCGTGCTGCGAGGCAGCTCGATCGCGGATCCGAAAATGCACTTGGAAGCCGAGGATCTGAGCCACCGGCTCTCGCGCGAGGCCGCGAGCGACGAGCTGCGCGAGGAGGTCCGCAACTTCGTGGCGCGCGTCCAGAAAAAGGGCCAGCGCCAGATCGATCACCTCTGCCGCTCGCTGCACTCGCTGCGCCAGGAATTCCCGGAGACCCGTCTCGCGCTCGAGCCTGGGACCCAGATCGACGACTTGCTGTCGTTCGAGGGCATGGGTTGGGTGCTCGACGATCTCGCGAAGCAGGAAATCGGCTACTGGCACGACGTCGGCAGGATCCATCTGCGCGAGCGCGCCGGCTTGCCTTCCCAGGGCCAATGGCTCGACACCTACGCTTCGCGCATGGTCGGCATCCACCTTCAGGACGCGGCCGATCAGGAAACCGAAATGCCTCCCGGCCTCGGCGAAGTCGACTTCAAGCTGATCGCGAGCTACGTGCCGACCACCGCCACGCGGGTCGTCGAGGTCAACCCGCGCCACGGACGCGCCGAGCTGTTGGCCAGCGTGCAGTTCCTCAACGATCTGGGCATCTGAGCGGAGGCTCGCCGGGGCGGTTTTTGCAGGCCCGCGCACTCGGCCGACGATCGCCAGCGCAGCCCGGGCCCTCAGCTAGCCGATCGCCGGTGGAACCCAGCTCTGGGCTAGCCAATTGCAGGTGCAGACTCGGCACTCTGCTGCGAGTCGCCACTGCAGCCTCGGAGCTCGGCTGGACGATCGCCAGTGCTGCCTCGGCAGACCGCTGGGCGATCGCCAGTGCAACCCCGGCCCCAGGCGAGACGATCGCGATGCAAGCCCGCGCTCGTTTTCTAGTGCTACCGGCGCCTCGCCACGAGCATGCGCCAGGGCATCGCCTCGCGGGTTTCCTCGAGGTGGAAGCCGCCTGAGTCGAGCCATTGGGCCGCGTTGCGGCGATGCCAGGCTTCGGCGAAGGGCTCGTAGACACGGCGCGCCAGCTCGCGGAAATACACTCCGCGCCAGCCGTGCGAGCGCCAGATCGCGCCTCGCGAACCAGTCCACTGCTCCGCGGAAGGCTCGACGATGACCAGCCTGGATCCTGGCACCAGGATCCTACGCAGCTCCGCGAGGGCGGCATCGGCGTAACGCGGCGGGATTTCGTGGAACACGAAACACGCTCCGGCCGCATCGAAGTGGGCGGAGGGCAGGCCGCTCGCTTCGATCACGCCCTGAACGCAATCCAGTTCCGGGTGCGCCTGCGCAGCCTTCTGCAGCAGGTAGGGCGATGGCTCGAGCGCGATGACTTGCGGAATTCCGGCGCGCAACAGGGCTGCGGCCAGGTGTCCAGCTCCGGCGCCGACGTCGAGGGCGCGCTGAGCTCCCTGCAGCCGTGCAGCGATTTCATTGCGGGCCTCGCGCAGCGTGCCGAGCATCAGCGTATCGAACGCGCGCACATATCCGTTCGTGACGGTCCGCGAGTAATTGCCGTTGGGGAGATTGTGAAATTCCTGCAGCAGATACTTCGGCAGGGCGGTCGCGCCGGGAAGTCCCGCGGGCAGCACGACTCGACCGGCGCGGCCGCGTCGCATCGAGAGCGCGATCCGCAGTGGATTCGTCAATCGTCGCCAACGCATTTGATCCGGCCACGCGTCCGGAAGCGATGTTCGCGTCCAGTCGACGGCTCGAAGATTGTCGTATCCCTGGCAAGCAGGACGCGCAGTCATGGGAGGGCACGAAGTCTAGCAGCAGCGACCAGCTGCCGGCGGGCCGCCAGGCGACCTCGCTGCCGTGGCCTGGGCTGCATTCCAGCCTCCGATCGGCGCGTCGGACCCGGGTGGCGATTCGAAGTTGCCCGCCGTTCACCCTTGCGCGGCCTGGTTCTGCTATCAGCTCTCCGAACACTACAGTGCCCCTCATGAACCCCATTCCCACGTTCAAGGTCGAGCCCATCGTCGTGCTGATCCTCGGGTTCATCACCTGTGGGCTCTACCGGATCTACTGGAACATCAAGATGGCCGAGGTGCTCAACGCGGTCGCGGAGCGAGAGGTGATCTCGCAGCCGGTCGCGGTGTTCGCGGGCTGCTGCTATCCCGTGAACATGTATTTCGACTATCTGACCGGCAAAGAGTGCCTGCCCAAGATCCAGGCGCGCCTTGGCGAACCGCAGACGGATCAGACAATCCTGCTGATGGTCCTCGGGTTTTTCTTTCCCATGATCGCTGCGATGATCGTGCAGGGCGAAGTCAACAAGCTCTACGACCGGCAATAGACCTTCCTGGAGTCTTGGAATGAACGGGCGATTGTTGGCGATCGGCGCGGCGGGTGCGACTCTGCTCGTGCCCGCCTTGTTGCTCGCCTTCGCGCCTCAAGTCGAGTTCTCGCAGTCCGTCTGCCCGCACAAGCTGCTCACCGGTTTCCCTTGCCCAGGCTGCGGGATCACGCGCTCGATCATGTCGCTGTATCGCGGCGATCTCGCGGGAAGCTTGGGCTACCACGTGTTCGGACTGCCGCTGGTGATCGCTTGCGTGGTCGGCATCGTGGCGCTGGCAGTCGAGATGCGAACGAAGCGCGATCTGCTGAGAGGAATACTCTTCGACAGGCGCCTGGGCATCGGCGCAGGCGGTTTTCTTGCTGGGTATCACGGGATTCGACTGATTCATTTCGTTGCTACGCACAGCGTCGCCTCGATCCTGCGAGAGTCCGTTTGGCAGTGAGGGATGCAGGAGCGATGTCGCTGCAGTACTGACTGAGCTCGAGGGCTCTGGTGGCCGCGATTTTCGGATTTTTCGCTCGGCCATGACGACTTGCTGGGAGCCGTGCAGTGCTTTTTCAGGTGCTACCCCGGCGTGATCCAGACATGCCCTCAGCAGATTGAGCGAACGCCACGCGAGCGAGGCCGCGCGCCGCTGCGCCTTGTGTTCACTGGATGCAGACGTGCTGACACCGCCCCCGCGCTACGCTCGCTCTTGACCCGCGCAAGGGCATCGAAATTGAGATGACTGAGTTCGCGGCGGACGGGTGGCACTCTTTCTTCGATTTTTTTCGTTGCGGCAAATCCCCGGGCCGCCAGCAACTCATTGTGGAGCTCGACACGAACACGAAGCGCGTCTTCGACCGCTGCTTCAATTCCGTCGCGCGACGCGGCAACTCGCGCCGCGTCAGACCTCACAGCACGTCCGCCCAGCGCGGTGAAGCCGCAAAGGCCGCGTGGATCAACCCCACGTGCGAATACGCCTGGGGGAAATTGCCCCACATGCGCAGCGTCGAGGTCTCGTAATCCTCGGAGAGCAGCCCGAGCGGCGAAAGCGCAGCATGGACATGCTTCATCACCGATTTCGCCTCCTCCGTTCGCCCGATGGCGGCGAGCGCTTCGATCAACCAGAACGTGCAAATGATGAAAGCCACCTTGGGCTGCCCAAAACCGTCGTCGAGCCGGTAGCGGAACAGCCAGCCGTCCTTCGACAAGGTCTTCCAGATCGCTTCGACCGTCTGGCGCAACCTCGGATCGTCCGCCGGCAGGAACCTCAGGGTCGCCATCTGCAGAAGCGACGCATCCAGATCGCTTCCTCCGTAGTGACCGACGAAGCTGCCCGTTGCGGGATTCCAGGCCTGCTCGATGACTTCCGCGCGGATCCGGTCCGCGGCACTGCGGAATTCATGGGCCGAACCCTCGGCGTGGCGCGCCGCGACCAGGGCCATGCGATCCGCCGCGGCCCAGCACATCAGGCTCGAGAAGGTCTGCGGCTTCCACTCGGTTCGATACTCCCACAGACCGGCGTCCGGCGTGCCCGCGACGGAAATCGCTTTCCTGGCCAGCCGTTCGAGCAGCTGCATCGCTGGACGCGAGCGCTCGGCGCTGAAACGGTCGTCGAGGAACACCGGTGCGAGGGCCAGGACCATCTCACCGAAGATGTCGTTCTGCAGGTGCAGCGCGGCTCCGTTGCCGATGCGCACCGGTCCGTCTCCGCCGAAACCGGGCCAGGCCTCGAGGATGCGCTCGTCGAGATCGGAATTGCCGTCGATGCGATACAACGGTGAGAGGTCGAGCTCCGGCGTGCGCGTCACGACATTGAGCAGGTACTGGACGAACTGCTCGCGCTCCTCGAAATGGCCGAGCAGGCGGAAGGCTCCGAGCGCGTAGTAGGCATCGCGCAGCCAGCAATAGCGGTAATCCCAGGTGCGGCCGCTCCCCGGCGATTCGGGAATCGACGTGGTCATCGAAGCCACGATGGCGCCGGTGTCCTCGAAGCAGTGCAGCTTCAGCGCGAGCGCCGAGCGGATCACCTCGCGCTGGTACAGCGGCGGGATGTTGCAGTGCTTGACCCACTTCTGCCAGTAGCGCACGGTCTCGCTCAGGAATCGCTCGCACACGGACGGCAGCGGCGCTTCGAGCGGGGCTCCCCAGGTCAGAGCGAGATGGCGACGCTCGGTCAGCACGAACGACTGTCCGGCGAGCGAAGTCAGCGGGATGTCCGTGGTCAGGCGCAGCGGACTGGCGAAACCTTCGAACGCGACGTGGTTCGAGCCGTGGAGGACGCTCGGCACGGCCTTCGACCACCCGAGCCTCGGTTCGCAGCGCACTTCGACGCGCGGCGCGCCGCTGAGCGGCTCGAGGATCCGGAACAGCTGCGTCGGACAGAACACGCGCTCGTGCTGGTTGAACCTCGGTGCGAAATCGAGCACGCGGAACGAACCGCTCTCGCTCTCGAACAGCGTTTCCAGGACGTTCGTGTTCGGGAGGTAGCTCTGCTTCCCGAGAGTTCCCTCGACTCCCCGGACCAGGAAGTGCCCGCCGGATTGGTGGTCGAGCAGGCTCGAGAACACGGGCTCGGAATCGAACCGGGGCAGGCAACTCCAAACGATGGCTCCGCTGCGCTCCACCAGGGCGGAGACCTGGCAGTTGCCGATCAGACCGAGGTCCTCGAGATGCATCAGAATCCTTCCCTTGCTCGTCGGTCGGATAACCGGGTTCGCCCTGCCCGCGCACGGCGCGGATGTGGGCTCACTGGCACGCTTGTTGGCAGTGAAACTGGTTCATGGTCGAAAGCGCTTCCATCCGCCGCACCACCCAATTCATCTTCGCCCTGGTCCTCGGTCTTGCGCTGCTGACCTGGGGGGCCGCGGTGCTGGTGCAGCGGACGACGAATGCCTGGTTCGAGACCGACGTCAGTCTCCGGGCAGAGCTCGCCCTCGACGGCGCGCGTCAGGAATTGATTGCGCATTGGCACAAAGAGCTTCCACAAGGTCTGCGGCGTGTCTTGGAAGAAATCAAGCAGGAAGAGCGCCTCGTGGCCGCCGCGGCCTTGGGGACCGACGGGTCGATGCTGGCCAAGACCGAGGGCTTCCCCGAGCAGATCCCGTACCGGGACCTGAATGCGCGGGCGTTGCAGCCGCAAGACACGGCTCGGAAGGAATCCAGGCAGCTGATCTCGCTGCCGCGGGGCAAGGCGCACCTCAGCGCGCTGCCGCTCTCCGACGGAACTCGAGTCCTGGGAACCGTGGTCCTGGTCCAGGACTTCAGCTTCGCCGAGCGCCGCGAGGCCGAGGCCAGCCGCTTCATCCTGCTCGCCATCGGACTGCTCGCGCTGGCGGCTTCCGCGGTGACCGTCCTCGTCGCGCAACTCTCCTGGCACGGGTGGTTGAGCGAGCTGCGCCGCTTCCTCGCCGGCGGAACTCCGCGAACGGAATTCCAGCCGATCATGCGCGACGTGCGCGCCCTGGTGGAGCGGCTGGTGAGCGAGGAGCAGGCCGAGAGCGGAAGCGGCTCGTGGACGGCGGAGCGACTCAAGCAGACGCTCAATCGCCACCTGCACGGCGAGAAGATCGTGATCCTCGCCAACCGCGAGCCGTACATCCACCAGCGCACGCCGGAAGGGGGCATCAGCGTGCTCCACCCGGCCA
>DATHET010000001.1:0-2341 GCA_035490315.1 Planctomycetota bacterium | reverse complement strand
CGTGCACTGCGTCGCGGTCGTCTGGGTCGTGAAGTACAGGGCCCCGGTCCCGCCCCAGATTCCTCCGGCGTTGTGCACGATCGCCGAGGCGTGCATCGACACATGGATGTTGCCGTAGTTGCCTCCGAAGAGCCCCATGCCCCAGCTCGCGGAATTTTCGATCCGACAACGCTCGAGGGTCAGATTCGTCGTGCTACCGGCGGAGACGAGGATCCCGCTATTCGTGCTGCCTGAGAACGTGCAGTCCGTCGCCGTGGTCCCGGCTCCTCCGCCGCCCGCGTTCATGCTCAAGCCGATCGCGCAGCTCGAGATGGTGACTCGCTCGAGCACGGGATGCGCATAGCCTCCGCCTTGCTGCGGCATGGCGAAGGTCTCGATCTTGACGCCCGCGCTGTTCATGCCCGTGATCGCGAGGTCGCGAAGCGTCGGACTGACCGCGTTCCAGTTGCTCCTCAGCAAAAAGGCGGTGCTTGCACCCTGGAATGTCAGGCCTGCGATCAGCGTGTCGTTCGGAAAGGTCCAGCCGTTGGAGTAGTTGTACGACTCCATCTGGATCACCGGGGTACTCGTCCAGCCCACCACGCGGGTCACCGCGTTGCCCTGATCTCCGACGAGCGAGAGCGAAGGACGCCACGACCAGGGGAAAGCCTCGCCGAGGGCGGAATCGTAGATGCCCGGGGCGACGTGGATCGTCTGCGCGCCGACTTGCGGGGTGGCGAAGACAGCGTGGGTGATCGTCTTCCACGCGGTCGATGGCGAGGTGCCGTTGTTCGCGTCACTGCCGCCGACCGCGTCGACGTACCAGTCCGCGGCCAACGCGCTCGGAGCGAGGGCGGCGAGGGCCAGAATGGCGCGGATCGAGCGCAGGTTGGGACGCATGGTCGATCCTTAGGACGGGGGTGGCTGGGCGCTCAGAGCTGGAATTCGAGACCGTCGGTCAGCGTCGAGTTGTTCGGCGGCGCGAATCCGGGATCGCGGCCCCACCACTGACAGTTGACCCAGACTCCGGGGATGAGCAGAGCGGGCGACGGATTTCCGCCGAGCACGCCCTGGGCGAAGGAATTCATGTCGATCGAGTAGCGGCCGCTGCAGTCGTTGGCCGGCAGAGGCGAGCCGCCGGAATTCGCGGGCGTGGACCTGCTGATCGGCGGAGCGACGCAGAGAGTCCCGCCCTGGAAGGGCGCGTTCGCGCGGCCGGTGAAGCCGTAAATGAGCAGACCGACCTTCTGATTGCGTACGTTGGATCCGCGCACCTCGAAGCCGCTCGAAGCGGTGGTGCTCGGCATGCCGACGCCGCTGATCGCGGGCGTGCAGCCCAGCGAGTTCGTCTTCGCCGTGCAGTAGACCGTCGGCGGATGGCAGTTCCCGGAGATGCGGAACTTCCAGTGGTTGCTGTCCTGGGTCGCGCCGCTCCAGCTCAGGCCTCCGTCGAGGCTGACCTGATAGACCTGGCCATTGCCCGGGATCGAGGTGTCGACGCTCGCCTGCGAATGAACGACGGGCGCCCAGCCGAGCCAGTAGGTCGTGCCGCCGTTCAGCGCCAGCGCGGGCGCCACGGTCGCGCCTTGCCAGGAGTTCGTCACTCCCACGCTCCAGATGCCCGTGCACAGGGAGCTCAAGGGCTGGTTGAGCGCGGGATCGTGGCTCCAGATCTGCACGGAGGCCTGTCCGTTTCCCTCGCCCGTGAAGACCTCGATCGCGGTCGCGGTGAAGCTGCTCGGCGCGACGAACTTGATCGCCACGACCAGGTTCGGCCAACCGCCCATGCTCAGGTTGTCGGTGAAGTTGTTGCCGTTGAATTCGGCGTGGCAGGGCGACTGGGCCCCTGCCGCGCCGGCGGTCAGCAACAGAAACAGGATCGAGGGCCCGAGTGCGGTCTTCACAGGCTTCGTCCCGCGGCTGGGCTCAGAGGATGTCGAGGATTCCGCCCTTGCCGTCGGTCAAGGTGGTCGTGTTCGCCCGGTAGTTGCTGCCGACGCCGATCTTGGCGTTCCAGGGCAGGTCTTCCTTGTCGGCGACGATGCCCAGGGACACCGCCCCGAAGGCGCGCGCCAGGTCGGTCGCTTCCGCGTTGCGAAGCAGCGCCAGGAGCGAGGTCACCGAGCGCGAATCACCGATCGTGCCCAGCGATTTGGCGATCGCCGCCTGCGAGGAAAGGCTCGTCGCCGTGGAGAGCATTTCGATCAGGTCCGGCACCAGTTGCTTGTCGTCCAGGAGGCCCAGGGCGATCGCCGCGCTGCGCATCAGCTCGGCCTGGTACTTCGAGCGCTTGGCCAGGTCCTTCAGCGGATCCAGCGCGAGCTTCTCGTGCAGGAGACCCAGGGCCACCGCCGCGAATCCG